>NZ_JAOQOK010000001.1:2400000-2722500 GCF_025961835.1 Sphingobium sp. B2D3C
ACGAACAGCGTCAACGCGTCCGCCCCGTCACGGACGAACACGAAGCGGCTCGCCGGATTGCGGCGCACCGGCAAGCCGTCGTCCAGCGCATCCTGCACATCCTCCGCCAGCACCGGCGCTTCGGGGCGCCAGTCTGCCTGCGGATATTTGGGCGTGCTGCTCGCCTGTCCGAACCAGCGCGCAAAGCCGGCGCGATCCGCCAGCGCCTGCGTCGCCAGATCATGCAGCCGGGCCAGCGCCGCGGGCGTTATTTCGCCCGGATTGGCCTGGCGCGACAGGCCGGGGTCGGCATAGCGATCATCCTCGGCCAGCCCGTCGGCGACATGCGCGCTCCAGTCCTCGATCAGGTCGCGCTGGGAGGGTGCGCGAAAGCCGATGGAATAGGTCATGCAATCCGGCCCGACCGCCACGCCATCATGAGAGACACCCGGCGGCAGATACAGGATGTCGCCCGGCTCCAGCAGCCATTCCTGCGTCGGCACAAAGTCCGCAAGCAACCGCAGGTCGTCATGGGGGCGCAGTGGGGTCGACTCGTCGCACAGCCCGCCGATCTGCCAGCGCCTTTTGCCCGCGCCCTGAATCAGAAACACGTCATATTGGTCGAAATGCGGCCCGACGCCCCCGCCGTCCGTGGCGTAGCTCACCATCACATCGTCCATCCGCCAATTGGGGATGAAGCGGAAGGGCGCCATCAGCGCGGCCACCTCTTCGACGTAATGATCGACCGCCTGCACCAGCAGCGTCCATGGCGCATCGCCGAGCGCGCCAAAGCGCGCCTCGTCCAGCGGTCCGTGCTCGACGGCCCAGTCGGTGCCGGCCTGGGTGATCAGCCGCGATTCCACCTCATCTTCGCAGGCGAGGCCGGCGAGATCGTCCGGCTCCAGCGGGTTGATCCACTGGCTCCACGGATTGCGGATGAGCAGCGGCTTGCGCTGCCAATACTCCCGCAGGAACAGGTCGATGTCGAAATCGGCGAGCTGCAAGGGCGCGCTCAAAACGCCTTGCTCGCATAATCGGCGCGGAAGCGGCTCGCGAACTCGGTGAGCCGCCCGGCAGCGATCGCATCCCTCAGCCCCGCCATCAGCGCCTGATAGAAATGGAGATTGTGCTGCGTCATCAGCATCGCGCCCAGCATCTCGCCGGCCTTGACCAGATGATGCAGATAGGCGCGGCTGACGCTGCCGCAGACCGGGCAGGTGCAGCGCGCATCGAGCGGTGTCGGATCCTCGGCAAAGCGCGCATTGCGGATGTTGAGCGGCCCGGCCCAGGTGAAGGCCTGCCCGTTGCGCCCGGAGCGGGTCGGCAGCACGCAATCGAACATGTCGATGCCGCGCTCGACCGCACCGACAATATCGTCCGGCTTGCCGACGCCCATCAGATAGCGCGGCTTCTCGACCGGCAGATGGCCCACGCAATGGTCGAGGCAGGCGAACATCGCCTCCTGCCCCTCGCCCACCGCGAGGCCGCCGACCGCATAGCCATCGAAGCCGATCTCCACGAGCGCCTGCGCGGACTGCTTGCGCAGTTCCTCATCGAGCGCGCCCTGCTGGATGCCGAACAGCGCCGCTCGCGCGGCATGGTCTCCGCCCGCATCGAAGCCCGCGCGCGAGCGCGCCGCCCAGCGCATCGAACGCTCCATGGCCTGCGCCTGCGCATCCCGGCTGGTGGTCGTGGGCACCAACTCGTCAAAGCACATCACGATGTCGCTGCCGAGCAGCCGCTGGA
The DNA here is from genome assembly GCF_025961835.1 of Sphingobium sp. B2D3C. Taxonomy (NCBI): domain Bacteria; kingdom Pseudomonadati; phylum Pseudomonadota; class Alphaproteobacteria; order Sphingomonadales; family Sphingobiaceae; genus Sphingobium; species Sphingobium sp. B2D3C. The sequence goes on from NZ_JAOQOK010000001.1 coordinate 2,401,726, forward strand.
TTTCCATCGATCGCTCGGGGCTGAGCATATGGCGCGAGCCATCGATATGGCTGGCAAAGGCGACGCCCTGCTCGGTGACCTTGGTGAGCGCAGACAGGCTCATCACCTGATAGCCACCGCTATCGGTGAGGATCGGCCGCTCCCAGCCGGAGAGCGCATGCAGCCCGCCCAGCGCCGCTACCCGCTCCGCACCGGGTCGCAGCATCAGATGATAGGTATTGCCCAGGATGATATCCGCGCCCGCCGCGCGCACTTCCGCAGGGCGCATCGCCTTGACGGTCGCCGCCGTGCCGACCGGCATGAAGGCCGGCGTGCGGATCACGCCGCGCTTCATGACGATCTCGCCGGTGCGGGCCTTGCCGTCCGTGGCGGCGATGCTGAAGGCGAACCGCGCCGACTGCGGATCCGCCGGCACGCGGAAAGGCGGGGGAGTATGCGGGGCGCTGTCGCTCATGCCCGCGCCATAGCGCGCCGCGGCCGCATTGACACCCCCCGGCGGGCGACGTGTGTCAAGCCAAGAGGATATAACGAACACCCTTCACCCTTCTCCCCTTGAGGGAGAAGGATACGCAGCCTTGCCGCCTTCTGGCGGCTAGGCGGAGTTGGATGAGAGGTGGCGGATCTCTGATCCGCGCGATCCTGGGGATCGCTCACCCCTCTCCCAGCTTCGACTAAGGCAGCAAGCTGCCAAGTCTGCGCATCCCTCTCCCTCAAGGGGAGAGGGCATGAAGCCCACCGGCAACCTTCCTTCACCGCCGTTAGATAATCCCGCAAAATTCCATCTGGACCGCCCGCGCACCCGCGCTAAAGTCCGCGCCAGCCGAGGAGCCCACAAGGCCCCGGACCAATCGCCTGCCCCATGCTGCCCGGGGGCGGGCATCATCGGGAGAGATCAGTGGCAGAGTTCGACATGATTGATGCAACGGCCTGGGCGGCCATGCTGCTCGGGGCGTTTACGCTGGCCGCCGCCATCGGCGCGCTGCGCAAGCCCGGCCTGTGGCAGACGATGGTCAAGGAGATCGAGCTATCGCCTGCGCTGCAATTGCTGTGCGGACTGGTAGAATTGATTCTGGGCGCCGCGGTCTATCTCGCCAATCCATGGATTCCGGCGGATATCCTCACCTGCATCATGAAGGCCATTGGCGGCATCATGATGATCGAGGCGCTGGTCGTGCTCGCCTTCTCGGACCTCTACTTCCACTTCTGGCTGCGCAATCTGGCAAACATGCAGCGCATCTGGGTGGCGCTGACGCTGGTCTGCGGGCTGGCCCTCACCGTGGCGGGACTGATGCGGCTCAACTGACCGCGCACGACATCCTGCGTGATGCCGGAAGGACGCAGGCGGACAGGATTGTCGACGCAGAGACGGGCGTGATCGGCGCGGCGGGAGCCTTCTGCCTCCTGCGGCGTTGCACGGATCAGCCTCTTGTCGGAGTTTCAACTTGCGCCCTTTCCCCTCCCTATCCCCTTGTCTTCTCGCCATTCTGGCCGTCGCACCCGCTTTGTCGGCACCCGCCCTCGGCCAGACCGCGACGGCGGCAAGCGAAGCCGCCGAGCAGCGCGAAGCCGCACGCGCCCGCGCGGGGGACCGGCTGACCATCGGCCTGGGCGCCGCAGTGATCCCGGAATATGAGGGCGCCAACGGCACCAGCATCACGCCGGTGCCCGGTGCGGTCGGCAAGCTGGGCGGCCTCAACTTCCTGTATGTCGGAAACCGCGCCAGCATCGATCTGATCAACGATGGCGGCTCGCGCTGGGATTTCCAGCTCGGTCCGGTCGCTACCATCGGCCTCAACCGCACCAATGTCGACAAGATCGACGACGAGCGCATCCGCGCGCTCGGCAAGGTCGGCACCTCGGTCGAGCTGGGCGGCTATGCCGGCATTGCCCGCTGGGGCCTCATCACCAGCAATTATGACCGCCTCTCCGCAACGGTCACCGCGCGCAAGGATGTCGCGGGCGCCCATGGCGGCACGATCATCACGCCTTCGGTCAGCTACATGACACCGCTGAGCACCAAGAGCCTCGCGGTCGTGTCCTTTAGCGCCAATCATGTCGATGGCGATTATGCCGGCACTTATTTCTCGATCACCCCCGCACAGAGCGCCGCAAGCACCCTGCCCGTCTACACCGCCAGCAGCGGCTGGAAGGACTGGACGCTCGCCGCCGCCGGCAACATCGCCCTGACAGGTGACCTCTCGGGCGGCCTCTCGCTGGTGGGTGGCGTCGCCTATACCCGCCTGCTCGGCGACATTGCCGACAGCCCGGTGGTCCGCCTCGCCGGATCGCGCAACCAGTGGATGTTCGGCGCGGGACTGGCCTACACCTTCTGATCCACCGCCGCGCGGGCCTTGCGTACGGCGCCCGCGCGGCGAGTCCTCTTCGGCTGACGGCACCATTGCACTCTCGCTCCAGAGGGCCTATCCTCCTGCCTTCCCCGGGGAGCCTGCTGACTGGCTGAGAGGGATGGGTAGCGCCATCCGACCCGTTGAACCTGAACCGGCTCGTACCGGCGGAGGGAGCGGAGCGTGGCCAGTCTTGCCACCCTCATTCCCTTAGCCACAGGCGCGCCGGCCCTTGAGAGGAGGGTGGCGGCGATGATGACGGGCAGCGTGCTCACCCTGCAACTGGCGCAGGTGCTGGGGCTTTATCTCATTCTCATTGGCCTTGCCGGCCTCTCCGCGCCGCAACGCTGGCGGGCGCTGCTGGATGATTTCGACCGCGCGCCCGGGCTGGTGCTGCTCGCCGGCGTGGTGACCTTCGCCATCGGCGCGGCCCTCGTGCTCGCTCACAGCAGTCTCACCGATCCGCTCGCGACCCTCGTCACGCTGTTTGGCTGGGGTGCGCTCATCAAGGGCGCGCTGCTGATCGCCGTGCCGGGGCCAGTGCTGCGCATCGGCCGCGCGGTCTCCTCCGCGACCGCCACCCGCATCTGGGCGATCGCCGCGATCGTCCTTGGTCTTCTGCTCGGCGTTGCCGGGCTCACCGGCCGTGCCGGTTTCCTCTGATTCCTCCGTTCACAGAAAGGCTCATCCCCATGGCTGACATCCCCGCAAAGGCCGAGATCGGCGTCACCACCGGACCCATTCGTGGCAGCCGCAAGATCCACGTCGGCCCGCACCGTGTGGCGATGCGCGAGATTCACCTCGAGCCCAGCTCCGGCGAGCCGCCGGTGCGCGTCTACGACACCTCCGGCCCCTATACGGACCCGGACGCGCGGATCGACATCATGGCCGGCCTCCCCGCCCTGCGCCGCGACTGGATTCTCGGGCGCGGCGATGTCGAGGCCTATGATGGCCGCGCGGTGAAGCCGGAGGACAACGGCCAGCTCGGCCCGGATCGCTCCGGCGGCGTCCGCCCCTTCCCCAATGTCGTCAAGCGGCCGCTGCGCGCCAAGGCCGGGGCCAATGTCTCCCAGATGCATTATGCCCGCCGCGGCATCATCACGCCCGAGATGGAATATGTTGCCGAGCGCGAGAATCTCGGCCGCGCCCGCCTCGCCGAATATATCCGCGATGGCGAGAGCTTCGGCGCCAGCATCCCCGATTATGTGACGCCTGAGTTCGTGCGCGATGAGGTGGCCCGGGGCCGCGCGATCATCCCCAACAACATCAACCACCCCGAGAGCGAGCCGATGGCGATCGGCCGCAACTTCCTGGTGAAGATCAACGCCAACATCGGCAACAGCGCCGTCGCCAGCGACGTGGCGAGCGAGGTCGACAAGATGGTCTGGTCGATCCGCTGGGGCGCGGACACCGTGATGGACCTCTCCACCGGCCGCAACATCCACGACACGCGCGAGTGGATCATCCGCAATTCGCCCGTCCCCATCGGCACCGTGCCCATCTATCAGGCGCTGGAGAAGGTCGGCGGCATTGCCGAGGATCTGACCTGGGAGATCTTCCGCGATACGCTCATCGAACAGGCCGAACAGGGCGTGGATTATTTCACCATCCATGCCGGCGTGCGCCTTGCCTATATTCCGATGACCGCCAAGCGCGTCACCGGCATCGTCTCGCGCGGCGGATCAATCATGGCGAAATGGTGCCTCGCGCACCACAAAGAGAGCTTCCTCTACGAGCATTTCGACGAGATCACGGAGATCATGAAGGCCTATGACATCGCCTACAGCCTTGGCGATGGCCTGCGCCCCGGCTCCATTGCCGATGCCAATGACGAAGCGCAGTTCTCCGAGCTTTATACGCTGGGCGAGCTGACGCACCGCGCCTGGAAGCAGGATGTGCAGGTGATGATTGAAGGGCCGGGCCATGTGCCCATGCACAAGATCAAGGAGAATATGGAGAAGCAGCTGCAGGTCTGCGGCGAGGCGCCCTTCTACACCCTCGGCCCCCTCACCACGGACATTGCGCCGGGCTATGACCACATCACCAGCGGCATCGGCGCCGCGCAGATCGGCTGGTATGGCACGGCGATGCTCTGCTACGTCACGCCCAAGGAGCATCTCGGCCTGCCCGACCGCGACGATGTGAAGGTGGGCGTGGTGACCTACAAGCTCGCCGCCCACGCGGCTGATCTCGCCAAGGGTCACCCGGCCGCCAAGGTCCGCGACGATGCGCTGAGCCGCGCCCGCTTCGAGTTCCGCTGGCGCGACCAGTTCAACCTCAGCCTCGATCCCGAAACCGCCGAGCAATATCACGACCAGACCCTGCCCGCAGAAGGCGCCAAGACCGCGCACTTCTGCTCTATGTGCGGCCCGAAATTCTGCTCAATGAAGATCACGCAGGAAGTGCGCGACTTCGCCGGCAAGCAGAATCAGGGCGTGGAAGGCTTCATCGCCACCGGCCCGACCGGCGCGGAGACGGCGGCTGCGAGCAAGGCCGCAGCGCTCAAGGGGATGGAAGAGATGAGCAAGGTGTTTCGCGAAACGGGGAGCGAGCTGTATATGGGTAGCGGGGGACGGGAGCGGGATTGAGGGCCAAGGCGGCGGGATATCCACCTTGTAATTCTCTAGGCAATTTTATTGTTTGGCAGATAAGCTTCGCCAGTTTCGTCGGCATGGCGCCAGAGTTTCTCCATGAGCTCTGGCAGCCTTTCCCCTCCAGCGACAACTCGCATAACATGCGCTCCGTCAATGCAGATGAATTTCAGTGAGCCTTTGCTATTAAGCCCTTTCAGCGCCTCCACGGAATAGCCATTGATCGATATGTATATCCCTCTCGTATCTGCAGTCTTTCCCTCAATCTTATAGATGAATGCACCAAATTCTGCGCCCGCAATTGGGCTCTTTACCCATTTCGCTTCGACGATATTGGTTCGGGATCGCCAAGAGAATGATCCGTCAATCTGCTCACCTTTTAACTTGAAAGACGAACGAGGATCCAATCCTTCAAGTTCAAATAGGTCATTTAGGAAAGATTCTAACAGATATCCCCGGGCTTGTGCATTGCCTTCCGCCATTAAACTAAGGAAACGTTCATGTAGTATAACGCGTGCCTGTTCTCTTTTTAAAAGAGCATCCGTCCGCTTACGCTCCTCGGTTGCTCGTTGTTGGGAGCGGAGCAGTTCCTTCTCTTCCCGAATACGTCGCGCTTCGAAAGCGTCGCTCTTCTGCTTATTTTTCAATCCTTCAATTGCGGCCAATGCCGATGCAGAAGCGTCCGGGAAATTGCCGCTCGTCAAACCCGTAACAATTGCGGATACAATACGGGTGCCTTCGGCCCCCGCCGAATCAAGATCCGATAAAACTTCCTGAACAACGAATCTCTTAGGCGCTCTGTCATATTCTCTGTTTGAGGAGTTCGACGCGATAAGCTCTGCTCGATCCCGAGCAGCCTTGAGCATTTCGCCAGACACACCGGATCGAATAAGATATCTGTCTAAGGCTTTGTGGTAATTAAAGCATTCGCTCAGAGCGTCCTCGACATATCCCAGAGTTGCCGCATCAAACCGCATCTAATCGTTCCCCTCAAGCGCGATGTGGGGATTACTAGGCCAATTCTCAATAATGATACCGGCACTGCGCCACTTGTAGCGTCTGGTCCTTCCCGCTCCCCGCCACCCGATACACCAGCCGATGCTCATGGTTGAGCCGACGCGACCACCAGCCTGACAAATTGCCACCCAACGGCTCAGGCTTGCCGGTGCCTTTGAAGGGATGTCGCCGGCATTCCTCGATCAGCCCGTTGAGCTTCTCGGACATTTTGGGGTCATGGTCCTGCCAATGGCGATAATCGTCCCACGCCGTCGGCCAGAACGTCACGTTCACGGGAGTGGCACGCCCTCGTTATCAACACCGGCACCGCCCGCCTCGAAGCCCCGCACGGCTTCCAGCAAGCGCTCGGCATTTTTGGGCGAACTCAGCAGGTACAGTGTTTCCTCGATCGACGCCCATTCGCTCGCGGAGACCAGCACCGCTCCTTCACCACGCTGACGCGTGATGGCCAGCGGTGCGCGATCCGCAACGACCTTGTCGATCATCGACTTCAAATTCTCGCGCGCTTCGGAGTAGGATACAGCCTGCATATCCTAAATATGGACAGAGATTTGTACAATGTCAATTGCGTCACCATCCCCGGCACGGACCGTATGACCACCCCCACCGACCTCCCCATCCGCGCCCGCCGGGCCGCCTTCAATCGCGCCATTGCTGATGGCGACGCCCAAGCCATTGACCCGATCCTGGGCAAGGACTGCGTGATGGTCACCGGCACGGATAGCGCGGTCATCGCCGGGCGGGCCGCTCAGCTGAGAGTATGGCAGCGCGAGTTCGCCTCGCCCAGCCGGCTCGTCTATGAGCGCATCCCCGCCGCCATCACCGTCTCGCCGGTCGAACCGATCGCGCTGGAGCAGGGGGAATGGCGCGGCGTTGGGCGGGAGCGTGGCGCGCTGGCGGCCTCGGGCGTTTACACCGCCAAGTGGCGCGAGGTCGCCGGGCAGTGGGTGATCGAGGCGGAGATTTTCGTCACGCTGGCCTGAGCCGGGCGTCCGCTGCCCCGTACGCCGCGCACGGCTCTGTCCTCCTCGCCTGCCATGCGCTAGGGGATGGTTCCCCTTCCCCCACGCAACCCATAGGAGCCGGCATGGCCGATCTGTATCTCAAGGCGCTGGAATCCGAGCGCAAGGCCCTGTGGGCGACCTGCCGCTTGAAAGGCCTGCCGCGCGACACGCCCGAGCGGGAGCGGATCGCGGCGATCGATGCGGACATTGCCGCGCACAAGGCCAAGCAGGCCAGTGGCAAACAGGTTGGGGGGAAGCCAGCCGGTGCCAGGGCCCCCGCCAAATCTGCCGGCGCGAAGAAGGGCGGCGCGGGCAGCGCGCGCTAGGGCTTGCGCGCGGCCCCGGTCCGCCAGGGCCAGTCGGTCACGCCGCTCGCCCACTGCGCCCACCAGATGATCACCGGCTGCAGCGCCAGCCGGGGCGCATGATACCACCAGCCCAGATGCGTGTCGCCGATCGCGATATCATTCAGCGCATGGTTGAGGTTCGCCGGCCAGACGCACAGCGCATAGAGCGCGAGGCCGATGCCCGCCGCGCGGCGCAGCGGCGGGATCATGAGACCCAGCGCCCCGGCAAGCTCGGCAAGACCCGTCAGCATCACCACCTGCGCCGGCCAGGGCACCCAGTCCGGCGTGATGGCGATGAAGCCGGCCGGCGTGCGCAGATGCGCAGTACCGGCGACCAGATAGGCCGCCGCCAGCACCCACCGGGCGGCGCGTCGTCGCCAGGAGGTGGGCATCGCGCGCCTGATCTTAGCTGTTCCGCATATTCTCCAGCCCCTTGACCACGCCGGTCTTCTGGCTGGGCTGGGACGCATTTTGCTTGGGCGGCTTTTCCGCCTTCGGCTTGCGGACTTCCTTGTTCGACTTTTTCTGGCCCTTGGCCATTGGCGTTCCTCTCGGGGTCACGAGCGCATCAGCCCGCAGCGCGCATCCTACGCCTGTCGCCCTGCAAAAGCGCGTTTATTCGCGGATCGCCTGTCCGTCGGACGATCACCCCCAGCGCACCGCCGCCATGCGCGTATCGAACGCAGCGCCCGGAACCGCTGCTGGAGCCGCCGTCGCACGGGCATCGGCCGCTTTCCAGGCCTTCTCATGGAAGAAGAACGCCACCGCGTTCACCGCTGGCTCGATGAGCGCGATGCCGCCAGCCATCGCCAGCGATCCGGTGAGCAGATATGCCACCGTGAACCCCACGGTCAGGTGAACGGCCAGATAGGTCAGCGTCTTGGTCAGGTCACGGGGCATGGCAGTCCTCAATCTCATTCCGCGCGCCGGGCACGGCAGCGGGTGGCTGATCATTTATTGAGAACCACTCGCAAGTTCCAATCGATTGATCCGCTTACAGTGATGGATCGGGCGTGCGCTCCATCTCTCCCCGACCTGCCCGACCATGATAGCCCGCCCGCATCGCAAAGCGCTTGCCCGCAATGCATAGCGGGCGCAGAGGGGAGGCATGATCGACGCCGTCACCCTCAACATCGTCCGGGCGCTGCCCCTGGCGCTGCTGCTCGCCGGTTGCCAGTCGCATGGCGATGAGCCCAATGTGCCGGGCAATCGCGACGATAATCGCCCTTATTCGGAGATTGCGGCGAACGAGACCGTGCGCTTCACGGGCACTGAGCCGTTCTGGGGTGGTCAGGTCTCCGGCAAGACGCTGGTCTACGAAACGCCGGAGACGCCCAAGGGCGAGCGGATCGCGGTGGAGCGGTTCGATGGGCGCGGCGGCCTCTCATGGAGCGGGACGCTGAACGCGGCGCCCTTCACCATGACGCTGACGCCGGGCGATTGTTCGGACGGCATGTCCGACCGCACCTATCCGTTCGTGGCCACGCTCCAGATCGGCGATGCGTTGCGCTCGGGCTGTGCCTGGTCCGATGCGCATCCTTTCAAGGGCGATGCGGCGCCCTGAGCCGGGCGCCGGCTTTATTGCTCGACCACCTCAACCTCGACCGTCTGACTGTTCATGATGACCGGGCCGAAGGAAGTCAGGAAGGCCACGTCGGCCGCATCCCGGCCGATGCCGATCTTGGCCATCTCCCCTTCCGTGGCCATGCCGGTCGCATCGACCAGATGCCAGCTGCCATCCAGGAAGACCTCGGCGACCGCGTGGAAATCCTGCGGGGTGACATTGGGCGCATAAACGCTGGCGAAGCGGGCGGGGATGCAGGAGGCGCGGGCGAGCGCGATCACCATATGGGCGAAATCGCGGCACACGCCCTGCCGGCGCACGAAGGTCTGCAGCGCCGTAGTTTCGGGCGTGCTCACGCCGGGCAGATAATGGAAATGTCCGCTGACATAATCCCGGATCGCGGCGATGCGCTGTCCGCCCTGCAGATCGCCGAACGTCTCGCCAACGAAGCTGATGAACTGGCTGCCAGGGCAATAATGGGAATCGAGCAGATACTGCACGGCCTCGCCCGGCAGCATGTGCGGCGGCAGCGCTTCCAGCCCGCTCACATCGGCGAGCAGGCGGTGGATCTCCACCGTCGCATGATAATCCGCCTTCAGCTGCCCCTGCGCGCGCATCAGCACGCGCTCACCGATATGATCGTGCGCGGCGACACGGGCGAAATGATCGAGCACGCTCAGGTCCAGCCGGGCATCGGATACCGTCTGCTCGGGCAGGTGCGCCGCTTCGATATGGAGGATGAGATCGGTCGGCTGGGGCAGCGCATAATCGATCGCGGCATGGATACGCAGTTTCATCCCCGCGCAACGTGCGGGCGGCATATTGGTGGCGGGGGGCGCTCTAAAAAAGACATTGTGCATCGCGGACAGCCTCATTTCACTCTTGTCGTCCCTCGCGCGCCTGCCTAGCGTCCGGCCGCGGGGGAGATGAATAGCAATGCCGATCAAACTGTTAGCATGGGCCGCACTGTTCTTTGCGACCATGGCATCGCCTGCGCAGGCGGCTTGGCTGGAAGCCTCCAGCGAGAATTTCGTCATCTATGCCGATCAGAAACCGGAGGAGATCAAGCAATTCTCCGACCAGCTCGAACGCTTCCACCATGCCATGGGCTATGTGCTCTCGGTTGAGATGGAGCCGCCCAGCCCGTCCAACCGCGTGACCGTCTAGGTCGTGCGCAGCGACAAGGACGTGCGCAGGCTACAGGGCGGCAAGAGCCAATCTACATACGCCTTCTATGTACCGCGCGCTGGCGATGCCTTCGCCATTGTCCCGCGGGTGAAGACGAGCAACAGTCTGCTCGATATGCCGATGATCGCGCTGCTGCACGAATATGCGCACCACTACCTTATCTCAACCAGCAGCTTCGGCACACCGCGATGGTTTTCGGAAGGGGCCGCAGAGTTCTTCGCCTCCGCCCAGTTCCGCAAGAATGGCAATGTGGGGCTCGGCATGCCTGCGCGCCACCGGGCAGGCGAGCTTATCTATGGCGACTTCATTCCCGTCGAGCAAATCCTGGAGGCGGGACGCTATCGCGACAAATCTGCGTCGCGCGGCACTTCCTTTTACGGGCGGAGTTGGCTGCTTTTTCATTATCTGACCTTCAGCAAGGATCGGCCAGGGCAGCTGGCCACCTATCAGCGCCTGCTGCGCAGCGGCAAAAGCCTCACGGACGCGGCGACAAGCGCCTTTGGCGATCTCAACGCCCTGCAGCGCGATCTAAACCAATATCTGGGCAAGAGCCGGATGACCTATCTGGAACTACCTGCTGCCGCCCTTAAGCCCGGCCCCGTCTCGGTCCGCGCGCTGAGCGAGGGCGAAGCGGCGGCCATGCCGCTGCGGATCGAGCTCAAGAACCGCCCCTCGCCTGAAGAACTGGAGACGCTGGTGGCGGACTTGCGCGCTCTTGCGCCGCGCTATCCCAACGATGCGGCGCTGCACGCCACGCTGGCCGAAGCCGAGCTGGAAGCGGGCAATGAAGATGCCGCCCTCGCCGCTGCCAACACCGCCCTCGCGCTCGATGACCGGCAGGTGAGCGCCTATCTGACGAAAGGAAAGGCGCTGTTCCGCAAAGCGGAATCCGCCCCGGACGCCAGCGCGGCCTATGCCGAAGCGCGACGCCCGTTCATCGAGCTCAACAGGGTCGAGAATAATCATCCCCTGCCCCTGCAATATTTCTACCGCAGCTTCCTTGAGCAGGGCCGGCGCCCGACGGAGAATGCGGTGGCCGGGCTGGAGCGCGCTGTGGTGCTGGCGCCGTTCGACCAAAATCTCCGCACGATGCTGGTGATGCAGCTGCTGCGGGACCAGCGCTATGATGACGCGCTGATCAACCTCGGCCCGCTAGCGTTCGATCCGCACGGCGGCCCCAGCGCGATGTGGGCACAGGGCCTGCGCGATCGCATCGAGGCGCATGACCGCAGCCAGCCGCTCGATGTGGACGCCCTGCTGCAGGACCTCGCAGCGGCGCAGGCCGAGGATGCCGGCGATGAGGGCGGCGAGAACATCAGGGGAAATTGAGCCCCCTCACCGTCACCCCGGGCTTGACCCGGGGTCCAGCTTTTCTTTCGCACGCATCGCCAAATACATTGCGGCTTTCCGTGTTCGGACGTTTCAAGCGGCACGCCTTCTTCGCAAGAAGGCCAGCTGGACCCCGGGCCAAGCCCAGGGGTGACGATCGGGAAATGCGGCAGCGGCGCCGCCGCCCCTTCATTGTTTCCCGATTCGCAGCGTCACGCCACTCGCAAATGTAGCGTCTTATAAACGCTCATCGTAGTTAATGACCCCATTTGGATCATTAACTAGTTCTCTTAAAACTTCCCCTCAGAATTTCCTGATTATTTTGCGATAATCGAAGTTAACGAGCGTCCAATCGTAGTTAATACCATTTTGTATCGAGAAGTATTCCTTCACACCGGCTTCAGGACTTTTGAAGGGAACATCGCCGTGAAGAAAACGCTTATCGCTCTCGCTGCCGGTGCAGCCGCTATCGCCTCCGCAACTGCCGCGAACGCGAGCACCTTCGTCATCAACAACCTCTCGACGCAGTATAGCAGCCCGAGCGGCGAGGTGAGCATTGGTTCGTCGTGGTGGAACACCACCTCCTACAGCGGCTCGTTCTCGCCCCAGAATATCTCCGGCACGTGGGACGGCAAGGCGGTCAGCTTCCTGGCTTACTGTCTCGAAGTCACCCAGGACTCGAGCACCGGCACGTTCAATGTCGTGTCGCTGAGCGATTATCTGGGCGGCTCTCTTTATAACGACGTCGCCGCGCTGGTGAGCAATTATGCCGGTGGCGACAAGACTCAGTCCGCTGCCCTGCAACTGGCGCTTTGGGAGACTCGCTACGAAACGAGCAACTCGAAGAACCTGGGAGCGGGTAACTTCGAGCTCGAATGGGCGAGCCAAGGCGAGTCCGCGCTGATCAACACCGCCAATTCCCACCTTGCCAACAAGGGCACGATTAACAGCAATCTGGATTTCTGGGTCGCGACCAACAGCAGCAAGCAGGATCTGCTGTTCTACACCGTCAAGCCCGCCGTGCCGGAGCCGGCCACCTGGGCGATGATGATCATTGGTTTCGCTGCGATCGGCCGCACGCTGCGCGCACGCCGCCCCAACATGGCGATCAGCTTCAGCTAAGCACAGCCTTTACGATGTGGGAGCGGGAGCCTCGTGTCTGCGGACACGGGGCTCCTTGCTGTGCGGCCAGCGCGCGCCCCGAAAGGCCTTTCACCGCGTCGGCACGGGCTCGTCGCCGGCATAATCGTAGAAGCCCCTGCCCGTCTTGCGCCCCAGCCAGCCGGCTTCGACATATTTGACGAGCAGCGGCGCCGGCCGGAATTTGGGATCGCCCGTCGTGTCCTGCAGTACATTGCAGATCTCCAGACAGGTATCGAGGCCAACGAAATCAGCCAGGGTCAGCGGACCCATGGGATGGTTGAGGCCCAGTTTGATCGCGCTATCGATGTCTCTCACGCTGGCCACGCCCTCGCCGAGCGCGAAGATCGCCTCGTTCAGCATCGGCAGCAGGATGCGGTTGACGATGAACCCCGGCGCGTCGAACGCATGGACGACCTCCTTGCCCAGCGCCTGCGCATAGGCCTCCACCGCCTGCACCGTCTCCGGCGAGGTGGCGAGGCCGCGAATGACCTCCACCAGCGCCATCACCGGCACGGGATTGAAGAAATGCACGCCGATGAACCGCGCCGGATCGGGCGCCGCCTGCGCGAGCCGCGTGATCGGAATGGACGAGGTGTTGGTTGCAAGGATCGCATCCGGCGCCAGGACCGCGCCCACCTCCGCGAAGATGGCGCGCTTGATGTCCTCCCGCTCGGTCGCGGCCTCGATCACCAGATCGCACCGGGCGACCTCATCGAGCGCCACCACGGGCGTGATCCGTGCCAGCGCCGCCTGCGCATCCGCCTGCTCCAGCTTGCCATTCTCCACGGCGCGCGCGAGTCGCTTCTCGATCCCGGCCTTGCCCTTGTCCGCACGCGCGAGATCGATATCACGCAGCAGCACATCCATGCCGGCCTGAGCGCTCACCTGCGCAATGCCCGCGCCCATCTGGCCGGCGCCGATCACAGCGATTCTGCGCATATCTGTGTCCTTTCGATCCACTTGGCCCGGCTTGCTGACCACGGGCTGTCGCAACACATGCAGCTTGGCGCTACACCATTGGCTTCAAGTGCATTATGACTGGCGGAATGACAAGGATTTCACGGCTTCTGCGCATGGGCGCGCTGGCTCTCACGGGCCTGGCCACGGTCGCGCCCGCTGCCCCGCCGCGCGGCGAGCAGACGTCGGGGTCTGTCCTCTCGACCGCGCCCGTTGTGGCAGAACCGGTGCTGGGTCGTCTGCGTGTTTTCGATAACTGGGCCGTGGGCTGCGACAATCGCCTGTCCTGCAGTGCGGTATCGCTGAATCCGGAAGGGGTGGATACGCCCAACCGGCTGCTGGTCCTCATTCACCGCGATGGCGGCCCCGCAGGCGCCACCAGCCTGCGCGTGCTGCTGGCCGATCGGCTGCGCGACCGGGTCGATTTCATGATCGATGGCACGCGCCGCGTGCGGCAGAAAGTCGATGGCGACACGATTGCGCTGGATGGCCAGACCGCGTTGGAGGTCGTGCGGTCCATGGGCTCCAGCTATGTGTTCGAGCTGTACGATCGCAACCGGACGGTCATCGGCGCCCCGTCGCTGCAAGGCGTCGCAGCGGCACTGCGCTATATGGATGAGCAGCAGGGCCGCATCGGCAGCCGCGGCGCGCTGGCCGCCATCGGTGATGGCCCTGCGGACATGGCGCGCGCCCTGCCGGCCGACCCCGTGCTGCCCAAGACGATCCCGCTCCTCGCCGATGTGGCGACGCCTGCGCTCACGGCGCAAGAGCAAGCCACCGCCCAGCGTCTGGCGCAGTGCGAGAGTGGACTGGAGAGCAGTCGCCAGCCCGATCTCCATACGCTCGACGCGGGGCATGTCCTGCTGCTGCTGCCCTGCGATGCGGGCGCATATAATGTGAGCGCCGTCCCGCTGATCGCGAGCGGCGAGCCCGGCAACCGGACAATCGCCTTCGCCCCGTTCGATCATCTCCCTGGCTTCACCGGCGATGCCAGCGCCCCGCCGCTGATCATGAACGCCCGCTGGAATCCTTCGCGGGGTGAGCTTTCCAGCTTCGCCAAGGGCCGGGGCCTTGGCGACTGCGGCACGGCAGAGACCTACCGCTGGGATGGCACCCGCTTCCGGCTGACGGAAGCTCGCTCCATGCCGGTCTGCCGGGGCGCCTGGGAATGGCCGGTGCTGTTCTCGCTGAAGGAAGAGACCGCAACGGGACGGCCGTAGCCGGCTGCATGACCGCGCCTCAGCAGTAATCGTCCAGCCGGGCGTGGACCTGTTCCAGCACCTCAAGCGCAATAGCGAGCTTCTCGGGTCGAATGTCTCGCAGGATGTCCGCGCGCAGATCATTGGTGATCGCCATGATATCCCGCGTGGCGGCCAGCCCTTTCTCGGTGATCCGGTTGTGGACCACCCGCCGGTCGACCTGGCTCTGCGCACGTTCGATCAGGCCGTCGCGTTCCAGCGTGTTGAGCATATGGGCCATGGTCGGCCCTTCGACGCCGATCAGCTGGGCCAGTTCGCGCTGGGAGAGGTCATCGCGGGCGCAGGCGAGCAGATACATTGTCTCCCACCGCGCCATGCTCTGCCCGACACTGCGGACCTTGTCATTGGCAAGCTTGCGCCAGCGCCTTGCCGCAACGACCAGCGCGCGCGTGGTCCGGAAAAAGGTGACGGTCCGCTCGTCGGGCTTTGCCCCGGCGTAGAAATTGGAGAGATGTCGCGTGGCATCCTCAATGGGAAAACCGCCAAATCGCGGCAGGCTGCGCGATGTCGCCGCGTCCTCTTCGCTGGTGGAACCCTGTGCGGACGGAGCCTTGTCGACCATCATTCTCCCTTACGTGCCGTTCCAGCAGACCTCCCGCACCTGCACCCGCTCCGTCAAGAGCGATCCGTCGGCCGGCCTGTGCGCCAAAGGGTGCCGTGCCGGACGAAACGCGCCCGGCACGGCAGGGGGATCAGAAGGACGTGCGGATACCGGCCTTGTACATGCGCCCAACCGGGTTGAAGAGCACGTTGTTGCCGCTGCCGTTCGCACCGGGGAAGTTCGGCGGATCGACATTGAACACATTGTCCACGCCGAAATAGACGCTCAGCTTGTTATCCCCGCCGACCGGCACCTTCACCGTGCCCATCATGTCGACATAGGTGCGCGAGGGCATGGCGTTGGTGCTGGAGCTGCTGGAGGCCGTGATTACATAGCCAGGCTGCTCGGCGCCGATGAACGCCGCGTTGTAGAAGCCCTTGTTGATCCAGCGAACATGGGTGGAGAGCGAGAACAGCTCACCCAGGTCGAGGCCCACGGTCGCGTCGACCGTCCAGTCGGGGATGCCCGGAGGCGTACCGCCGCGCAGACCGGTCTGGCCGGCCCGTTCGACCGGACCAACCGCGTCCACGGTCACCAGATCGATGACATGGCTGGCCATGACGGACAGGTTGACTGCGCTGGCCGCGCCGACTGGCTGGCGATAATTCAGCTCCATGTCGATGCCGCGGGCGTTGAGCTGGTTCACATTCTGCACAACGTCGCGAACATTGGTGATGACGCCATTGGCCGCCCCACCATCGCGCGTGACCAGCGAGCAGCTCAGCGTATCGCCCTGCGAGCAGCGCGTCACGATGTTCTGCTGACCGAGCGTGCTGATCGCATCCTTGATCTTGATGTCATAATAATCGACCGACGCCCGGAAACGCCCGAGCATCCCACCGCTTGGCTGCAAGACGATGCCAGCGGTGAACGTGTCCGCCTTTTCCGGCCGCAGATTGGGGTTGGAGCCCAGCGTGATCGGCACGACCGTCTGCTGACCGCCACGCGCCGGATCGTTGAGAATGCCGGACGCACTCGTGATCGGGCCGAACAGTTCCGAGACGTTGGGCGCGCGGATGTCGCGCGACTTGGTCACCCGGAAGCGGACCGCATCGACCGGCGCCCAGACGCCGCCGACCTTCCATGTGGTCACATTGACCGTGCTGCTCGGGAAGAAGTCGCTGGACCGCTTGTAGTGGGTCCGGCGGACGGCGCCGTTCAGGCTCAGTTCGCGGAAGAACGTCGTGTCGCGCAGGATCGGCACTTCGGCCTCACCATAAGCCTCAACCACCTGAATCTTGCCCGAGATAACCGATCCGTTGCCGGTGAAGAAGGCCAGCGCCTTGGAATTGGCATCGGCATCGCCGCTGACGCTGTCGCTGCGATATTCCGCGCCAACGGCAACGCCGAGCGGTCCGGCGGGAAGATCGAACAGCGAGCCGGTGACGTTGGCAGCGACGACATGCTGGGTGGTGACGTTGGTCTGGAAGGCATTCGCCGTGACATAGGCCTTGGCCGCCGCAAATGTCGCGCCTTGGCCGGAGCCGAAGGGATTGAGGGCGACGCACGCAGGGTCGTTATTGGTTGTGCTGGCGTCGGCATTCACCCGGCACACCGGCGCCCCGCCCGGCCCGGCTACCGCGTCGAGCGCCTTGAGAATGCGCGAGGTGATCGTGCCACCCGTGATGTCGCTGCGGAACTCGTTGCGGCCGAACTGATAATAGATGTCCGCCGACCAGTTGGTCGAAATCTCATATTTGGCGGACGCGACGGCCCGATAGACGTCGTTCTTCACGACCAGCTGGCCCGGTCCAACATCCTTGAATCCCTTGCCCAGCGTGAAGCTGGTGAGGCCGTTGGCGTCCATGATGGTGCGCAGGTCCAGCGCGGGATTGCTGGAGGTGGGAATGAACGGGTTGTCGCGCTGGATGGTGATGGCCGTATTACGATACGGCACGGCGCGGTGGCGACCTTCGCCATGCCCGTAGTTGAAGCCGAACTCCATCGTCAGGGCCGGCGTGGCTTCCCACGTGGCGAACGCCATGGCGTTGTAGCGCTTGGTCGGCGAGACAATCGGGAAGTCGAAATAGATGTTCTCACCCGGCCCGTCATTGGTGCCGCCAAGCTGATAGAGGTTGTTGGCCAGCGTGCCCTGGGTCGTGCGGAACGGCGTGCCGTCGGCGCGGAAGCCGATGCCGTCAATCGCGCGGAGAGCCGGGACGAGGCGGCCGGCATAAGCCGAGCTCGGCGGCGTGGTGATACCGTTATAGGGCGCCGTCCAGGGATAGACGCCCGCGAGGATGTTGTTGGCGGGCAGGCTCGTCACGCCGGGATTGCGGCTGATGTTGATGAAGCCGTTGGCGCACCAGTCACGTGACGGGCAGCTTTCCACGCCCTCCGCCTTTTCATACTCGCCGCCCACGAGCAGATGCAGTGTCTCGCCGATCTGCCAGCCACCGGCCGCACCGAACTGGGTGGTGAAATTATCGCCATATTGCGAAAAGCCGACCTGGGCATTGGCCTTGTAGCCCGTGAACGCCTTGTCGATGAGCAGGTTGACGACGCCCGACACGGCGTCCGAACCGTAAACGGCCGAGGCGCCGCCCGTGACGACTTCGGCACGCTGGAGCATGATCGAGGGGATCATGTTGGTATCGACCGTCGCCTGCGTGGTGGACGGCACGAAGCGCTTGCCGTCGACGAGGGTCAGCGTGCGCACCGCGCCCAGACCGCGAAGATCGAGGATGCGACCGCCGACATAGCCGCCCGCCGCGCCCAGACCGGTCGAGGCCGGTGAGTTGGTCGCGCGGAAGGCAGGCAGTTCGTTCAGCGCATCGCCGAGATTGGTGATGCCGCGTGTTTCCAGTCGCTCCGCGCCCAGAACCGCCACGGGGGTCGGCCGGTCGAAACCGGAGGCGATGCGCGATCCGGTGACCACGATGGCCTCATCGCTTGCATCTGCTCTATCGCTTTGGGGGGCGCTGTCCTGCGCGAAAGCAGGGAAAGCGAGGACGGTGGCGAGGGCCGCGAAACAGGCGTGCTGACGCAGCACGCGCGCAGGTCTCTTCATTGCAAAGTCTCCCAGACAATTATCGTTGTTAGGGAGCTATCTATTCATCAGATTCTGTTAGTTTGCAATCTACTTTGTCGGCGTCCGGGCGAAGGTCGATATGGTGTGGCGCAAATGCGGCAGGCTGTCGCGGGATGCCCCATGAGAAAGGCGGTAAACCAAGGTCCGCCGCCCTCTCACGTGCAGTCCGAGCCGCGCGGCTTATTGCTTGCCGGCCACCGAATAGGTGATCGCGGCATTGCGGGTCTTCTGGAAATCGGGAACGCTCAGGCCCTTGAAGGCGGCATAAACGTCGATATTGCCGATACCGAGCACCGCGGCCATCTTCTCCAGCATGAAGAAGATGACGCCATAGTGGATCATGCCGATCCAGTTGCGGCTACGGATCAAGTCCTTCTCTTCGTCGGTCAGGTCCGACTCGGCGAAGAGCGCTTCCTGATCCTCGACAAACCGCTTGCGGAACTCCGGCTCGATCAGGCGGTGGAGGAAATGGTTGATGCGGAAGCCCTTGACCGCCCGGTCGATGGTGAAGGGATAGGTGCCCTCGATCGCCTCGACGCCCGCCAGCTCGCGGGACGCGCGGGCACGCAGTTGCTCGTCGGTTTCGGCTGGCGGCACCGGATCGCCCAGATCCTTGAACAGCATCGTCGCGATGGCCGTCATCGATGGCAGGAAGTAGCTCTGGTGCAGCTTCTCGACCTGTTCGGAGAGCGCGCCGCGCATCAGCAGCCACATCACCACCTCGGCCCCTTCCCAACCGCCGAGCTTGGCGAGATCGGTCACCGTCGCGTCGAGCAATGATTCGGGATCGTTGGTGAGCTTCTCCATGAACTCCATGTCCCAGGCGGTGTTGTTGAACCCGCACCGCTCGCCATGGACCTGATGGGAAAGCCCGCCCGTGCCCGCGATCGCGACCTTGATGTCCTTGGGATAGCTCTGGATCGCGCGGCGCAGCGAGCGGCCGAACTTCCAGAAGCGGCGCGCCTTGGGGATCGGATGCTGAAGCACGCCACATTGGAGAGGGACCAGCCGACACGGCCAGCCCTCCTCATGCGGCAGCAGCACGGAGAGCGGCGAGAAGGCGCCATGGTCCAGCCCCATGCCCTGCCAATAGGCCAGGTCGAACTCGTCGGCGACCATGCACTCCGCGATGTGCTTGGCAAGGTCCGGATCGCCCTTGATCGCGGGCAGATCGCGCTTGCCGCCGCCTTCGTCCGCCGGCTCATACGCCTCGCCAATGCCCAGCGCGAAATGCGAGTAATGGGTGAAGAAGGAGGTCATGTGGTCGTTGTAGACATACAGGATCACATCGGGCTCCTCGTCCGCCAGCCATTGCTTGACCGGCTCGAACCCCTCGAAGATCGGCGCCCAGACGGGATCGGTCTGCTTGTTCGCATCCTTGGCGAACGCGATGGTCGGCGTGTGCGAAACGGCGAAACCGCCGATGATCCTGGCCATGAGCCTCTCCTCTTGTCTCTGCGGCGCAAGCACGGACTCGTCGCCGGTGGCGCAGAGTGTAGGTTGCACCCTATTTGTACGCAACACAAACGAAGTAGCCGAAGGGCGGCATCGGCGAGCGCTCGACCTCCTTCTCTCGCCATTCCCGCGTTTGTGGGAATGACGAAGGGGACTGTCTAGCGTGGCCCCGCCTCATCTATCGTCATCGCCTGCGAGGGGTAAGGCGCAACCAGCCGCTGCGCCTCCTTCCAGTCCGCGCGCAGCCAGCGGCCATGCTCTTCGGCATGCAGGATGACCGGCATGGTGCGCGGGTTGACCGAGGCGACCAGCCGGTTCGGCTCGCAGGTCAGGAGCGCAAAACTCGCCACCTCGCTGTCCCGCCAGATGCCCGCGAACGCGAAGATCGTGGCATCCGGCAGCGAGAAACGATGCGCGACACGCTTGCCGGTGCGCGGATCGGGCACCTGCGACCAGAGCTGAAAGCTGGTGACCGGCACCAGGCAGCGGAACTCCGTATGCCGCAGCGTGCCGATCCAGAACGGGCTTTCGACATTGCGCACATGCGCAACCGGCGCGCCGCCCGTCAGAGCCGCGGCCGGCGGCGGCGGCACGCCCCATAGCCGCGGCACCAACCGGCGCACGCCATCGCGCCCGCGCACGATCACCGGTCCATAGCGCCCCGGCGTCATATAGCCTCCCGGCCACGGGTCCTCACCGGCATCCGCACGGAGCGCCCCGCCGATCTGCGCGGCACTGGCATCGAGGCGATAGAGGGACGTCATGATTGCCCCCCACCCTTCCCGGCGCGCGACCGCGCGGTCAAGCTCTTGCGCCGTGCATCGCGATCGGGCGACAAAGGGCGCATGACCGATTCCACCGCCCGCGCCCTCATCGACCGCCTCGCTCTCCAGCCGCATCCCGAGGGCGGATGGTATCGCGAAACCTGGCGGGCGGAGGCCGCGCCCGGCGAACGCGCCGGGGCGACGGCGATTCTGTTTCTGCTCGAGCCCGGGCAGCGTTCCCATTGGCACAAGGTGGATGCGAGCGAGGCCTGGCTCTGGCACGCCGGCCACGCGCTCAACCTCTCCACCGCGCCGGGCGACGAAGGCCCGGTCACAGCCCTGCGCCTCGGCGGCGATGTGCTGGCGGGCGAGATCCCGCAGCATGTCATCTCCCCGCACCACTGGCAGGCCGCCGAGGCCGATCGAGGCTGGGCACTTGTCTCCTGCATCGTCACGCCGGGTTTTGATTTTGCCGGGTTCACGCTCGCGCCGCTCGACTGGGCACCGGGTTGCGCACCAGGCGATCCCTCCGCGGCTTGATCCAGCGCAAGGCGACGAGGCGCCGGCCCTGACATGCAAGCCTCATGATGAGGAGCCCTGCGCCATGAGCCACGCCCAATGACCCAATCCACCACTGCCGAAGTGTCCCCACCCGATCCCGCGCCGCTGCCCTTTGACGAGATCGGCGGCACGCCGGCCGTGCGCGCGCTGGTCGAGCGCTTCTACGATCTCATGGAGCAGGACCCGCGCTTTGCCGAATTGCGGGCGATACATGCGCCCGATCTGGCCCCGATGCGGGAGTCTCTGACCGGATTCCTCACCGCCTGGCTCGGCGGCCCACGCGACTGGTTCACGCAAAAGCCCGGCGCCTGCATCATGTCCGCGCATCGCCAGATCGGCTTTGGCGATGTGGAAACCCGGCAATGGACGCAAGCGATGGGACAGGCGCTAATCGACACCGGCGTAGAGGAAGCGCTGGCCGAGAAAATGAACGCCGCCTTCGCCCGCATGGGCCGAGCGATGCAGAGCGGTGCAGAGCGATTAGACCGATTGGCTTAGGGCCGTCCTGCATCGTTGCCGCTATCGGCCCGCCTCGGAAAACCGCGTGGCGGCCGAACTGTCGTGAATGCGGTCTTCAATCACACCCCCCAAAATATCTTAGACGGAAGCGCAGACACGTCTTATAGGCCTAGCGAGTCAGAAACCGGAAATAATTCCGGCATAGTGAAGCTTGCCAAGGGACCTGCGTCATCATGAGAGAATTTCACTCCTACCGCCCGGCCGAGGGCCATCGCCTCAAGCATCAGCCGGCCAACGCGATCGTCGCGCCCCGCCCGATCGGCTGGATCAGCACGGTCAGCACCGAGGGAGTCGCCAACCTCGCCCCGTTCAGCCTGTTCAACATTGCCAGCTATCGCCCGCTGATCATCGGCTTCTCTTCGGGCGGAGAGAAGGACAGCGTCCGCAATGCGCGGGAAACCGGTGAGTTCGTCTGGAACCTCGTTGGCCGCGACGTTACAGACGTGATGATCCTGACGGGGGACGAGGTGGGGCCCGAGGTCGACGAGTTCGAGATGGCGGGGATCGAGAAGATCGCCTCGATCGATGTCGCGCCGCCGCGCGTGGCGGCGAGTCCTGCCCAGTTCGAATGCAAGGTGACGGAGATCGTCCACCTCAAGGATCTGGATGGCGTCCCCAGCGATTTCCGGGTGGTGTTCGGCCAGGTCGTGCACGTGCACATCAATCAGGACTGCATCCTCGACGGCATCTATCAGACCACCCATGCCGTGCCGGTGTCACGCGGGGGCGGCCCGGCCGATTATTATGAGACGCGTGCCGATGCCCTGGTCCAAAAATGGCGGCGCGGCCCGGTCACGCCCGTCGACCGCAAGCGAGAGTTTTCCAAGTGATCTGACGGCTCAAAATGTCTGACCCGCCCCCGAGTCTCGACACGGACGATATGGGCGACGACATTTGAAGCGGCAGCCAGAGGTGAAACGGCGGGACTGTCGGCTTTGACCGTCAGCGGCCAGGTCTTTTGGATTTGCAGGGCGATAGGCTGGTATTGGGCTGAGAGCTGCCTGCACTATCGCCTGCAATGCTCGAACGCGCTCGGCGCGATGGAGACGCCCGACACAAGCCATGTTGCGGCAGGAGGGGGCCAATAGCGCGAACGGCATCCCTGAGATGCCGCGCCCAACCCCGCAGCCAGCCCTCAGTCGAGCGCCTCAATCACCGCCGCGCGCAACTCCGGCAGGCCCATGCCCTTCTCGCTCGATGTCGGGATAATCTGGGGATGGGCCGCCGGGCGCTTGCGCACTTCTGCAGCGGTTTGCTCGGTGACGATAGCGAGGTCGGTCGCCTTAACCTTATCGGCCTTGGTCAGCACCATGCGGTAGCTCACCGCTGCTTCATCCAGCATGTCGAGCAGCGTGCGGTCGACATCCTTGAGGCCGTGGCGGGCATCGACCAGCACCAGCGCGCGCTTGAGCACCGCTCGCCCCCGCAGGAAATCGTTCACGAGGAAGCGCCATTGCTTCACCACATCCTTGGGCGCCTTGGCATAGCCATAGCCGGGCATGTCCACGAGGCGGAAGCGCAGCGGCTCGCCCACGTCGAAGAAGTTCAGTTCCTGCGTGCGCCCCGGCGTGTTGGATGTGCGCGCAAGGCCATTGCGATTGGTCAGCGCATTAATGAGCGAGGACTTGCCGACATTGGAGCGCCCGGCAAAGGCGACCTCCGGCACATCTGCTGGCGGCAGGAAGTTCAGCCCCGGCGCGGATTTGAGGAAGCTGATCGGCCCGGAAAAGATCCGGCGGGCCTCCTCGATGCGGGCGGCGGTATCCTGATCGCTCTGGGCTTGATCTGTGTCGGTCTGGTTCATGCCATCCCCCTAGCGCCAGACGCGGCGCCCGTCACCTGAAAGGGCAAGGAGCGGGAAAGCGGGGTACGGTCGATCCCGAAGATCAGCGGGCCCCCGGGTCAAGCCCGGGGTGACGAAGTTGGAATGAGATCATCCCTGGAAGGGCGAGTGGGATAGGGCGCTTGCTCCCCACCGTCACCCCGGGCTTGACCCGGGGGCCCGCTGCTCGATCTTCCCCCGCCTCAACCCTTTGCCGTATCCGCAGTCGGCTGCCCCAGCACGGGATGCTGGCGATACAGCCACCATTGCTGCGCGATGGTGAGGATGTTGGAGGTGCACCAGTAGATCAGAAGGCCCGCCGCGAATGGCGCCATGATGAACATCATCATCCAGGGCATCAGCGAGAAGATCTGCTTCTGCACATCGTCCATCGGCGCCGGGTTCAGCTTGAACTGCAGCCACATGGTGATGCCGAGGATCACCGCCAGCACGCCGATGCCGAGGAAGGACGGCGGCGTGAAGGGCAGCAGGCCGAACAGGTTGAGGATGTGCGCCGGATCGGGCGCGGACAGATCCTTGATCCACAGGTAGAAAGGCTGGTGGCGCATATCCACCGTCAGCATCAGCACCTTGTAGAGCGCAAAGAAGATAGGAATCTGCAGGAAGATCGGCAGGCAGCCCGCGAGCGGATTGACCTTCTCCGTCTTGTACAGCGCCATGATCTCCTGCTGCATCTTGGGCTTGTCGTTCTTGTAGCGCTCCTGCAGCGCCTTCATCTTCGGCTGGATGGCGCGCATCGCCGCCATGCTGGCGAACTGCCGCTGAGCGACCGGGAACATCAGGCCACGCACGATGAAGGTGAGGCAGATGATCGCCACGCCGAAATTGCCGATGTGGCGGAACAGCCAGTCGAGCAGATAGAAGATCGGTTTCTCGAACCAGCGGAACCAGCCCCAGTCGATCGCGCGGTCGAACAGCGCGATGCCCTGCTGGTCCATATAGCGGTCGAGCACCGGGGTTTCCTTGGCGCCGACGAACAGCCGGCTCGTCGTGCTGAGCGAAGTGCCGGGCTGGACGACGGCGGGCGCATAGGTCAGGTCGGCCTGATAGCGGTCGCTCGCGCCCTTGCGGAACTGCGCATCGACCGGCAGCGTCTGCGCCGGGATGAGCGCGGCATGCCAATAGAGATCGGTAAAGCCCAGCCAGCCGCCGGTGGTGGAGAAGCGCTTGTCGCCATCCTTGTCCAGCTTGTCGAAGCCGATGTCATAATTGGCCGATCCGTTGAACACGCCCATCGGGCCGGTGTGGATCGTCCAGGTCGACTTGTCCTTGCTGTGGCCGGTGCGCGAGAGCAGGCCATAGTTGCGGACGGCGATGGCATTGCCGCCCGCATTCTCGACCGTCTGCGCGACGGTGAGCAGATAATCCTCGTCGATCGACAGGCGGATGAGGAAGGTCTGGCCCGCGCCGTTGCTCCAGCGCAGCGTTACCGGCGTCTGCGGGGTCAGCTTGGTGCCGTCGGCTGTCCACACGGTGTTCGCATCCGGCACGCGCACGCCTTCGCCGCTCCAGCCGAAGCTCGCGAAATAGGCATCGGCCGTGCCGCTCGGCGCGAGCAGGCGGACCGGCGGCGATTTTTCATCCACCGTCTGGCGATGCGTCGGCAGCACGACATCATCGATGCGGGCGCCGCGCAGATTGATGGAGCCGCGCAGCTTAGGCGTCTCGATGGCGACGCGCTGGCTTTCGCCCAGCACGGCCTCGATCGGGCGAATCGCCTGCGCGCCTTCGGCCAGCGGTCCGCCGCGCACATTGGACGCTGCGCCCTTCTGCTTCGCCTGCTGCTCGGCTCGCTCGATCGGCTGGGCCGATGGCGGGAAGAAATAATTGCTGATGACCGGCCAGCCAAAGAGAATAGCAATGGTCAGCACCACGGCGAGAAGGATGTTGCGCTTGTCGTCCACGTCTCTTTGGCTTCCGTCTCTTTGTCAGCTCATGTCAGGGGATTCGGCGTCAGGGCACCGGATCATGGCCGCAGCCGCCCCATGGGTGGCAGCGCAATAGCCGCTTCAACGCCAGCCAGCCACCCCTTATCGCCCCATATTTCCGCAGGGCCTCGATGGCATATTGGGAGCAGCTCGGCGAATAGCGGCAGGAGGGCGGCAGAATCCGGCTCGGCCCGATCTGCCAGAAGCGCGCGACGAGGATGAGAAGGCGCGCAATCACGGGGCGGAGTGGTCGAGTATGCGGCGACGCCATGGTCTTCCAGCCTCGACCACCGTGCTCCTGCGGAGGCAGGAGCCCAGGGCGGCAAGGGCAGTCGGTTGGGCCCTGGGCTCCTGCCTGCGCAGGAGCACGGGTTGTGCGGGGCCAAGGCGACAATCCCTGATCGACATCATGCGGGCGGCTCATTGCGCGGCGCAGGGTCATTGTGAGGCGCCGGGGGCGTCACCCTCTTGCTCCCACCGGAGCCGCGACCACCCCGACCCCGTCCGCCTTCGCGCGGCGGGGCACCCTTGCCGCTGGCGATGCGCCGCAGCGCTTTCTCAAGCTCGGCGGCCAGCGAGGCATAATCGCGCTCCACGCCGCCCTCGCGGCCGATCAGCACATGATCGCCGCCGGCAATGGCGTGAACGGGGAGGATCTCGCGCGCAAGCGCACGAAAACGGCGCTTCATCCGGTTCCGGATGACAGCGCCGCCTATCTTTTTGGTGACGGTAATGCCGAGGCGGGCCGTGGGATCGCCATCGCCCCGATCGCGCACCAGCAGCACGAAGCCTGGCATGGGTGCGCGCTGGCCGCGATTGGCGGCCAGATAGTCGGCGCGGCGGGTTATGCGACCCACGACGCGCCGCAGCGCGCCGTCCGCGCCGGGCTCGATCAGGCGGTCAGCTTCTTGCGGCCGCGGGCGCGGCGCGCGTTCAGCAGCTTGCGGCCGGCTGCCGTCGCCATGCGCAGGCGGAAACCGTGGCGGCGCTTGCGAACAAGGTTGCTCGGCTGAAAGGTGCGCTTCATCGTTCATTCCTCAAAATCGAATCAGGTTCTGCAGACTCGACAAAAATGGCCGCCTCGCCCCGATCCGGGAGGAGCGGCCGTCTGTCCGAAGGCGCGCGGATAGGCAAAGCGGGCTTATTTGTCAATCAGCGGGACGGAAAAGGACGCCGCCCTGCGCTGCTCTCTTAGGCGGGCCGCGCCGCTACCTGCAAGGGAATGAATAGCCACGCGCGCCTCATTCAGAAACGGTGGAAACGAAGCAGGAACATCGCTACACCCGCCTCATGATCGCGCATTTGAAAGGCCTGCTCGTCTCCACCGGACTGGATAGTGCCGTCATCGATGTCGGTGGCGTGGGCTATCTCGTCGGCATGTCCTCGCGCAGCCTTTCTGCGCTCGGCAGCGTCGGCGGAGCCGTCACCGTGCATACCGAGATGCTGGTCGGCGAGGAGTTCATCCGGCTGGTCGGCTTCGCGAGTGAGGCGGAGCGCGACTGGTTCCGTCTGCTGACCGGTGTGCAGGGCGTGGGCGCGCGCGTGGCGCTGGCCATTCTCTCCGCGCTGGAACCGAGCGACCTGCACCGTGCCATTGCCGCCCAGGACAAGGCGATGGTCGCCCGCGCCAACGGCGTCGGCCCCAAGCTCGCCGAACGCATCGTGCGCGAGCTGAAAGACAAGGTCGGCGCCATCGCGACCGGATCGTTCGCCATCGGGCTGGATGCCAGCGGCGCGGCGATCCCGGCCGCGACGGGCGTGCAGGCCGATGCTCTCTCCGCCCTCGCCTCGCTGGGCTTCAAGCCGGGCGAAGCAAGCATCGCCGTCAGCGCCGCGCTGGACGAGCTGGGCGACAGCGCCTCGCTGGATGCTCTGGTCCGCCTCGCGCTGCGAAAGGCTGCCAAGTGACGGGCCGGCCAACGCGCGCTAGGGTGCCGGGCTGATGGCAAGCTCCCCCCTCCTCACCGCCGGCCGCACGCCTGAAGATATGGATGCCGCGCTGCGCCCAAAGACGCTGGACGATTTCGTCGGGCAGAAGGGCGCGCGCGAGAATCTGCGGATCTTCATCAACGCCGCCCGCGCACGCGGCGAAGCGCTCGATCACGTGCTGTTCTTCGGCCCGCCGGGCCTGGGCAAGACGACGCTGGCGCAGATCGTCGCGCGGGAGATGGGCGTGGGGTTCCGTGCCACGTCCGGTCCGGTCATCGCCAAGGCGGGCGATCTCGCCGCGCTGCTTACCAATCTCGATGAAGGCGACGTGCTGTTCATCGACGAGATTCACCGGCTCAATCCGGCGGTGGAGGAAATCCTCTACCCGGCCATGGAGGACCGCGCGCTCGACATCATGATCGGGGAAGGCCCCTCGGCCCGCTCGGTGCGGATCGATCTGCCCTCTTTCACGCTGGTCGGCGCGACGACGCGGCAGGGCATGCTGGCCACGCCGTTGCGTGACCGGTTCGGCATCCCCGTGCGGCTCAACTTCTATACTGTGGATGAGCTGGAGCATGTCATCACCCGCGCGGCGCGGCTGCTCGACCTGCCGATCGCTCCCGATGGCGCAACCGAAATTGCGCGCCGTGCCCGTGGCACACCGCGTATCGCCGGGCGGCTGCTGCGGCGGGTACGCGATTTCGCCCATGCCGCGGGGCATGATGTCGTCGATGCCGCCGCCGCCGATGCCGCACTGACCCGGCTGGAGGTCGACCAGCTCGGCCTCGACCTGATGGATCGCCGCTACCTGCGGATGATCGCCGACATTTACAAGGGCGGCCCGGTCGGCGCCGAGACGCTGGCCGCTGGCCTCTCCGAGCCGCGCGACACCATCGAGGATGTCATCGAGCCCTATCTGCTCCAGCTGGGGATCATCGCGCGAACCGCCCGTGGCCGCATCCTGAATGCGCCGGGCTGGAAGCATCTCGGCCTCAATCCGCCAGAGGGCAGCCAGGACGGTTTGTTCGACTGAGGCGACGAGCGGCAAGCGATCCTCCCCGGTCCCGTGCGATAGAACGAAGATCTGCTGCGTTCTGACGCTTGAAAAGGCTTCCCGCCGCGAGTCGCGTCGGTTAGGACTGGTCGCCCATGCCTTCGCAAATCGCCCTTCATCCCGCTTCGGGACAGTTTGAGAACGGAGAACACCGCTTCCCCGTGCGCGTCTATTTCGAGGACACAGACCTTTCCGGCGTCGTCTATCACGCCAATTATCTGCGCTATATGGAGCGCGCCCGCTCGGACATGCTGCGCCAGCTCGGCATCGATCAGCGCGCGGCGCAGGAAGCCGGCGAGGGCGTGTATGCGGTGACGGACATCGCGCTGCGCTACCGCGCGCCGGCCCGTCTGGACGATGATCTCACCGTGCGCAGCCAGCTGACGCAACTCGGCGCGGCGCGTTGCGTTATAGCCCAGTCGGTCTGGCGCGAGGACACGGAACTGACCCGAGGCAGCGTCACCGTGGCCTTCCTCGACAGCACCGGTCGCCCACGCCGCCAGCCGGCTGACTGGATCGATCGCTTCAGCCGGCTCGCGCCGCTTCCTTCCTGACCGGAGAAACACCCCCGCCCATGACTCTCACCCTCATGCTTGCTGCCGCAGCGCCGGACAATGCGCTCACTTTGTCGCCGGTGGACATGTTCCTCCAGGCGGATCTCGTCGTGAAGGCGGTGATGGTCGGCCTGCTGCTGGCCAGCGTCTGGACCTGGGGCATCATCTTCAGCTTCGCCGGAAGGCTCCGGCGGATGCGCAAGGGATGCGACGAGTTCGAGCGCGCCTTCTGGCAGGCCAAGGACATGGACGCCTTCGCCAAGGAGCGCGGCCGCGAAGACCTGCCGAGCGCGCAGGTGCTCAATGCCGGCATCGCCGAATGGCGCCGCTCCACCGCCCAGCGCGGCATGAATCCGGATGGCACGCGCGACCGGCTCGCCACCACCATGGGTTCTGCTCTTGCCGGCACCATCGACAAGATTTCGGACCGGCTGAACATCCTCGCAACCGTGGGTTCGGTGGCGCCGTTCGTCGGCCTGTTCGGCACCGTCTGGGGCATCATGCGCGCCTTCATCGCCATTGCCGGCGAGCAGAACACCAGCCTCGCGGTCGTGGCGCCCGGCATTGCCGAGGCTTTGTTCGCGACCGCCATCGGCCTGTTCGCGGCTATTCCCGCGGTGATCGGCTACAATCGCCTGAGCCACGGGGTGAACCGGCTGGAAGCGCGCGTCCAGCGCTTCTCGGACGGGCTCTATACCACTTTCAGCCGCGAGCTTGAATCCTGATGGGCATGAACCTGCCTTCCAACCGGCGGGGCGGGCGACGCGCGCCCATGGCGGACATCAACGTCACGCCGCTGGTCGACGTGATGCTGGTGCTGCTCATCATCTTCATGGTGACCGCCCCCTTGCTGGTGACCGGTGTGCCCGTGCGCCTACCGGAAAGCCGGGCCAGCGCGCTGGATCAGGACAAGAAGCCCGCCATCGTCTCGGTCGATCCGGAGGGCGCGGTCTTCATCAATGACGATCCGGTGAGCGACGATGCCCTGCCGGACCGGCTCAATGCCTTGCGCGCTGGCCTGGGTCCGGACGAGCAGGTGTTCCTGCGTGCCGATGCCGCACTCGATTATGGCCGTGTCATGCGCGTGATGGGCGAGCTCAATCGCGCCGGGCTGGACCGGGTGGCGCTCGTCACCACCGGGATCGGCATGGGCGGATCGGATCCGTCCACCGTGCGTTCAGTGACGGGCGAATAAGGGCGGGGAATGGACCAGCGCGAGCGTCTAGGACTGGGAATTTCCACGGCGGGCCATGTGCTTCTGCTCGGCGCGCTGTCGCTCGGCCTGTTCCAGAAGAGCGCCGATTTAAAACCGCCGTCGAGGATCGACGTGACCTTCGCGGATGCCGTTGCGCTCGAAAGCCTCACCCGCGAACATGCGCCGGACGTGCCGCAAACCGCCACCGCGCCGGAAATCGGCGAGGTCGAGCCCGATGCTGCGCCGCCGCCGCCCGCCGCCGCGGCGCCCACGCCGCCAGCGCAGCCCGAACCGGTTGCACCGCCACCCCCGCCCCGCGCACAGGCACCGACGCCCAAGCCAGCTCCACCCCCGCCGCCCGCGCCCAAGCCGCGCGAACAGCGGGCCAGCACGCGCGAGACGCCGGCCGCCAAGCCCGCGCCCTCCCGCCCCGCGCGTGAGGAAGCGCCGCGTCAGCGTGCGTCCCGGCTGGGCGACGATTTCCTCAAGGGCATCGATGCCGAGACGGCCTCCAGCCGCGCGACGCCCAACACCAGCGGCTCGAACGCCAAGCTCAGCCCGGTCGCGGCCCGTGCGCTCAATGCGGAGATCACCCGCCAGATCAAGCCGCACTGGCGCCCACCCTCCGGCGCCGATGCCGAAAAGCTGGTGACGCTGCTCAGCGTCCACCTGACACCGGACGGGCGCATCGATGGCCGGGTCGAGGTCGTCGGGCAGGAGGGCGTGACGGCCAGCAATCGCGCCCAGGCCGATCTCCATGCCGAGCGGGCCGTGCAGGCCGTGATGCGCGCCGCACCGTTCAAGAATCTGCCCGCCGAATTTTATGAACAGTGGAAGTGGCTCCGGCCGCTCCGCATCTATGCGAGTCTGTGACGATGATGATGCTCAGCCTTCGACGCAAAACCCTGCGCGGTGCCAGCGCCCTGCTGGCCCTGCTCATCGCGATGCCCGCCACGGCGCAGCTCAGCGTGGACGTCACCAATCCGGTCGAGAGCGATCTGAGGATCGCCGTTCCGGCCATGCCGACCCAGCAGAATGTCGAAACGCCGGCCGGCTCCACCCAGTCGCTTGGCCAGCGCATCGCCGAGGTGATCGCCAACGATCTGCGCGGCTCCGGGCTGTTCACGCCACTCGGCCCCAACGGCGTGCAGGCGCCTTCCATGGCGGAAGTCACCAGCCCCGTCTTCGCGCGCTGGTCCGCGATGAATGCCGAGGCGCTGGTGCAGGGCTTCGTGCGCTCAGCGGGCGGCGATTCGCAGATCACGGTCGGTTGCTATCTCTATGACGTATCGCTCGGCACCGAACTGGCCCGACAGGGTTATGTCGTCGCGCCCCGCGACTGGCGCCGGGCTGCGCACCGCTGCGCCGACCTTGTCTATTCGCGCCTGACTGGCGAGAGCCCGTTCTTCGATAGCCGCATCGCCTACATCGCCGAGACCGGTCCCAAAGACAATCGCGTCAAGCGCCTCGCCATCATGGATAGCGATGGCGCCAACCATCGCTTCATCACCAACGGCCAGAGCCTGGCGCTCACGCCGCGCTGGTCGCCGGATTATCGCTCCATCGCCTATGTGAGCTATGTCGGCCGCAATGTGCGCATCTACATCTATGATGTCGATCAGGGCCGCCAACGCGTGCTGCTGGAAGGCAGCGGCGCCATCTTCGCCCCGCGCTGGTCGCCCGATGGGCGCACGCTGCTCTATTCGATGGCGAGCGGCGCCAATACGGACATCTACAAGATCCCCGTCGCAGGTGGTCGCCCGACACGGCTGACCAACACGCCGGGCATCAATGTCGGCGGCTCCTTCTCGCCGGATGGCACGCGCGTCGTGTTCGAGAGCGATCGCTCGGGCGGGCAGCAGATTTATGTGATGAATGCGGATGGCTCGGGACAGCGCCGCATCAGCTTCGGCGGTGGCCGTTACGCGACGCCGGAATGGAGCCCGCGCGGCGACCTCATCGCCTTCACCAAGATCGCCGGCAACTTCCGGGTCGGTGTGATGGATGTGAACGGCAGCAACGAGCGTCTCCTCACCAATGGCTGGCAAGATGAAGCGCCGACCTGGTCGCCCAATGGCCGCGTGCTGCAATTCTTCCGCACCGCAGCCGGCCGATCGGGCAATTCGTCGATCTGGCAGGTGGACCTGACGGGCGTGAACGAGCGCAAGATCGTAACGCCGGTGGACGGCTCCGACCCCGCTTGGGGGCCACTGCTTCAGTGACGGGGAACCAATAATTCATCTTTGTTTTCATATCTTCAGGTTGACTTGTCGGCAAAACGCCCCAACCATACGACGAACCGGTTTGTGTTCAGGACAGTAGGAGAAGCCCCCATGCGTACCACACCCCTGTTGCTGCTGGTTTCCAGTGCCGCGCTCGCCCTTTCGGCCTGTGCCAAAAAGGCGCCGGAGACTCTTCCCCCCGCCCCGGCTGACACGGCTCCGCCGCCAGCCACCACGCCGACGCCCACGCCGAGCGGCCCGACCCCGGGCAGCCAGGCGGACTTCGTCGCCAGCGTGACCTCGGACCGCATCTTCTTCAACACGGATGAGAGCGACATCGACGATGAAGATCGCAACGTGCTGCGCAGCCAGGCCGAATGGCTGATGCGCTACCCGCAGAAGCGCGTGACCGTCGAAGGCCATGCCGACGAACGCGGCACCCGCGAATACAATCTCGCGCTCGGTGAGCGTCGCGCCAATGCCGCCAAGAACTATCTGGCGTCGCTCGGCATCGATGCCGGCCGCATCAACACGATCAGCTACGGCAAGGAGCGCCCGGTCGCGCTCGGCTCGGATGAAGCCAGCTGGGCTCAGAACCGTCGCGCAGTCACCGTCACGGTCGACTGACACGCGCCAGAACGCCAAACAGAAAGGGCAGCTTCCAAGCGGGAGGCTGCCCTTTTCTATGATCTGCCCTGCTGGCGGATGGGCCGTCAGCCGCGGCGCGTACCCGTCATCGCCATGGTGCCGAAAGCGCCGGCATCGATGGTGCCGCTGATCTTGCCGTCGGTCACGATTGCCTCGCAGGTGAGCGTCATCGGCATGGGCATGGTCATCTCCATGGTCCAGGTCAGCCGGTTGCCATCCACCTTGCCGTTCTTCACATCCAGCGAGCCGAGCGGCCCCGCATTGGTGCCGTTGAACGTGTCTCCGTCCGTCACGACGGTGAATACGCTCGCCTGATCCCCCATCGGGGTCTTGGTGGTGCAATCATAAGCGCCGTCAACTTTGGCCATTTCATCTCTCCTTCCGGAATGAACGTTCTTCAGCGAGCGGGGGCTGCGCCGGGGGTGATCTCCGTCACGGACAACCCCAGCGGCTTGAGCTGGTCCGCAATCTGGCTCTTGTCGCCGACCACCACCCAGCTCAGCTGCGCGGGGTCGATGAGTTGCTTCGCCGCCGCGTCGAGTTGGGCCGGGGTGAGCGCCTGATAGCGCGCCCGCAGCGTCTCCACATAATCGAACGGCCGGCCGAACAGCGCATCCGCCTGCATTTGCCCGAGCACGGCGCCGGTGGTCTCGAACTTGCCCGGCAAGCCGGCGATCTCGCCATTGACCACGCGTGCGAATTCCTGAGGCGTCACGCCCTTTGGCCCAAGGAAGCTGACGATCTGGTCCCGCATCGCCGCGATGGCCGGGCCGGTCTTGTCCGCCTGCACCGGTGCGCTGACAAGATAGGGGCTGCGCTCCAGCCGCCGGCTGAGCGCACCGCGCACGCCATAGGACCAGCCCTTGGCCTCCCGAATGTCCGCATTCAGCCGCGAGAGGAAATCATCGCCCAGCACGGTGTTCGCCATGTTGAACGCGACCAGGTCATCGCGCCCGGTCGCCTTGGTGACCACCCCGCCCAGAATGACGGACTGCGGCGACTGCGGCCGATCGATCAGGTAGATACCCGGCTTGGGCGTAGGCACCGCCACCGAGAAATCCTTGACGGGCGAGGCCATGCGGTTCTGCGGCCAATTGCCGAAACGCGCCTCCAGCAGGGGCTTGATCTCGGCCATAGTGATGTCGCCGGCGACGAAGATCTCTGCCTTGCTGGGGACGATCCAGCCGCCATGGTAATGCACGAGGTCGTCGCGCGTGATCGCCTTCACGGTGGCCTCCTCACCCCGCGCGCTGACCACGCCATAAGGATGCTGCGGGCCGTAGAGCAGCGGCGAGATTGCCCGGTTGGCAAGGCCGCTGGGCTGCGTCTTTTCCGCCGCGATGCCGGCAAGCTGGATGGTCCGCAGCCGCTCGATCTCGCTCGGCGCGAAGGCGGGGTTGCGGATCACATCCTGCAGCAGGTCGAGCGAAGGCGCCAGATTGGGCTTGAGCGCGAACAGGGAGATGGACGTGCGGTCCATGCTCTGCCCGGTCGAGATGCTGGCGCCGAGCCGCTCCTGCTCCTCGGCGATCTGGATGGTCGAACGACTGGTGGTGCCGGCCTCCAGCAGGTCGAGCATCAGCGTGCCCAGCCCCATCCGGTCCCGCCGGTCACTGGCAAGCCCAGCGTCGAAATTGACCGCGATGCTGACGGTCGGCACGGTCGAGCGGGTCGCGACGTGCAGCTTGATGCCATTGCCGAGCGTCGCCGTCTCCACCGTGGGGAAATCGAGGTCCGGGTTCTGCGTTACGTCCGGGATCGCCAGCGTCGGCTTGGGCGCCGCGACATCCGCCGGCGCATTCTCGCCCGGCGCTGCGACGCTCGCATCCTCATAGGCTTCCCGCTCACCGGGCTCGACCGTCAGTGCAAACACGGGGCGGGTGAGCCAGCGCTGCATCGCCGCCGTCACGGCCGTGGGCGTCGCGGCGGCGATGGCCGCCAGGTCCTTCTTATACTGGGCAGGATCACCCGAATATAACAGTCCCTCAGCCAAGGTGGACGCCTTGCCGCTGAAGCCTCCGACCACTTCGAGCGCGGCAATCTCCCCGGCGACCTGCCGGGTGGCCACGCGGGTGACTTCATCGGCGGTCGGGCCAGTCTTGATGAAATCGCCCATGATCTCATCGAGCCGGCGGGAGACCAGCGCCGGATCGGTGCCGGGCTTCACATCGGCTGTCGCCATGAAGAAACCGAGCTGCTCGAACTGCTGCACGCCCGCCGTCACGCTCACCGCGATCTGTTCGTCGCGGACGAGGATATTGTCCAGCCGCGAGCTGGCGAGGCCGCCGAGCACCGCGCCGCCCACGGAGAGCAACGGCGCATCCTTGTCATTGCGGCC
Organism: Sphingobium sp. B2D3C; assembly: GCF_025961835.1. NCBI lineage: Bacteria > Pseudomonadati > Pseudomonadota > Alphaproteobacteria > Sphingomonadales > Sphingobiaceae > Sphingobium > Sphingobium sp. B2D3C. Next base: position 2,437,112 of record NZ_JAOQOK010000001.1, read on the forward strand.
CGGCGTCACCCACATGCGATAGATGCGCGTGGTCGCCACGCGGTCCTTCATCACCTTGTCAACGCGTGCAGGCAGCGTCGGGATCGGCGCGGCAACCGGCTTGACCGCCGGCCCCGCCGCGATGCCGCCGAAATATTTCTCGACCTTCGCCTTGGCCGTGGCGGCGTCGATATCGCCGGCCAGCACCAGGATCGCGTTGTTCGGTCCGTAATGATCGCGGAACCAGCCCTTCACATCCTCCAACGAGGCAGAGTCGAGATCCGCCATTGAGCCGATGGTCGAGTGGCCATAGGGATGGCCTTTGGGCAGCAGCGTCTCAAGCTGCACATATTCCACCAGGCCATAGGGCTGATTGTCGCCCTGCCGCTTCTCATTCTGCACCACGGCGCGCTGGGCATCGAGCTTGCCTTGCGTCACCGCGCCGAGCAGGCGGCCCATACGGTCCGCCTCCATGAACAGCGCACGATCGAGCGTGCCCGTCGGCACCGTCTCGACATAATTGGTGCGGTCGAACCACGTCGATCCATTGGTGGGCGTGGAACCGGCCGAAACCAAAGGCTCATCGAAATTGGGCACATTCTCCGACCCGCCGAACATCAGATGTTCGAAGAGATGCGCAAAGCCGGTCTTGCCTTCCGGCTCATGCTTGGAGCCGATACGGTAGTAGACGGTGACGCCGACGACCGGCGCCTTGCGATCGGTATGCACGATCACGCGCAGGCCATTGGGCAGCGTGAACGTCTCATAGGGAATGTCGACTCGCTTGATGAGATCGGCAAGCGGCGCCGGCTTGACGGTTGCCGCAGCGGCTGCCGGGCGGGGGGCGGGCTGCGCTTGCGACCAGGCCGGCACGGATGCCGTAAGGGCAAGGCTGCAAACGCCCAGATACATAAGGGCAGTCGAACGACGAACAGTCAGACGCATAGAATCTCCGACGAATATCAACAGATCGCCACCCGTAGCAGCAACGGCCTGAACTATGGCCGGACCATAGCGGCAGGCGGCGGCCAAGCCTAGCGCCGGATCGAACCGGCCCCGATTGAGGACCCGCCAGCGAGCTGAAGCGTTGATCATATCGAAGCTGGCATGGCATATCGCACGGGTCGATCATGCTGCCCGGATCGCGCCGGAGAAAAACGCACTGGCCCTCTTGTGTTGCGAAATAGCAACACCATCTGTGGCAGGCGAAGGGAGATAGTATGAATCTCGAAAAGTTCACAGACCGGGCCAAGGGTTTCCTGCAGAGCGCGCAAACCGTCGCGATCCGCATGAACCATCAGCGCATCAGCCCGGAGCATCTGCTCAAGGCGCTGCTCGAGGATGAGCAGGGCATGGCCAGCGGTCTCATCAAGGCGGCGGGGGGCGATGCCGCGACCGCGCTACGCGAGACCGACGCGGCGCTTGCCAAGGTGCCCGCCGTCAGCGGATCGGGCGCGCAGCAGAGCCCGGGCCTCGACAATGACGCCGTACGCGTCCTCGATTCCGCCGAGCAGGTCGCGCAGAAGGCGGGCGACAGCTATGTCACCGTCGAGCGGCTGCTCCTCGCTCTGGTGCTGGCGACGACGACCGCCGCCGGCAAGGCGCTGGCCACCGCCGGCGTGAAGGCCGAGGCGCTCAATGGGGCAATCAATGCCTTGCGCGGCGGGCGGAAGGCGGACACCGCGTCCGCCGAGGACCGCTACGACGCGCTCAAGAAATTCGCCCGCGACCTCACCGAGGCCGCCCGCGATGGCAAGCTCGATCCGGTGATCGGCCGCGACGAGGAAATCCGCCGCACCATCCAGATCCTCGCCCGGCGCACCAAGAACAATCCGGTGCTGATCGGTGAGCCCGGCGTCGGCAAGACCGCCATCGCGGAGGGCCTCGCCCTGCGCATCGCCAATGGCGACGTGCCCGACACCCTCAAGGACCGCACGCTGATGGCGCTCGACATGGGCAGCCTCATCGCCGGCGCGAAGTATCGCGGCGAGTTCGAGGAGCGCCTCAAGGGCGTGCTCGACGAGGTGAAGGGCGCGGACGGCCAGATCATCCTCTTCGTCGATGAGATGCACACGCTGATCGGCGCGGGCAAATCCGAAGGCGCGATGGATGCCTCCAACCTGCTCAAGCCGGCGCTGGCGCGTGGCGAGCTGCACTGCATCGGCGCGACCACGCTCGATGAGTATCGCAAATATGTCGAGAAGGACCCCGCCCTCCAGCGGCGGTTCCAGCCGGTGTTTGTTGGCGAGCCGACGGTGGAGGACACCATCTCCATCCTGCGCGGCATCAAGGACAAGTACGAGACGCACCATGGCGTGCGGATCGCGGACGGGGCAATCGTCTCGGCCGCGACGCTCTCCAACCGCTACATCACCGACCGCTTCCTGCCAGACAAAGCCATCGACCTGATGGACGAGGCCGCGAGCCGCATCCGCATGGAAGTGGAGTCCAAGCCCGAGGAGATCGAGAATCTCGACCGGCGGATCATGCAGTTGCAGATCGAGCGCGAGGCGCTGAAGAAGGAGACCGATCAGGCGAGCAAGGACCGGCTGGCGGCGCTGGAAGGCGACCTCGCCAATCTGGAGCAGCAATCGGCCGAACTCACCGGCCGCTGGCAGGCCGAGAAGGACAAGATCGCAGGCGAGGCCAAGCTCAAGGAACAGCTCGATGCCGCGCGCATCCAGCTGGAGCAGGCGCAGCGCACCGGCGAATATGCCAAGGCTGGCGAGCTGCAATATGGCACCATCCCCACGCTGGAGAAGCAGCTCGAAGAGGCGCAGTCCGCCTCCAAGGGCGCGATGCTGCGTGAGGAAGTGACCAGCGAGGACATCGCCAGCGTCGTCTCGCGCTGGACCGGCATTCCGGTCGACAAGATGCTGGAAGGCGAGCGCGAGAAGCTGTTGGCCATGGAGGAGGAGCTGGGTCGCCGGGTGATCGGCCAGGCCGATGCGGTGAAGGCCGTCTCCACCGCCGTGCGCCGCTCACGCGCCGGTCTGCAGGACCCCAACCGGCCGCTCGGCAGCTTCCTGTTACTCGGCCCCACGGGCGTCGGCAAGACGGAGCTGACCAAGGCGCTCGCCGAATTCCTGTTTGATGACAGCAATGCGATGGTGCGCATCGACATGAGCGAGTTCATGGAGAAGCACAGCGTCGCCCGGCTGATCGGCGCGCCGCCGGGCTATGTCGGCTATGAGGAAGGCGGCGTGCTGACCGAAGCCGTCCGCCGCCGGCCCTATCAGGTCGTGCTGTTCGACGAGGTGGAGAAGGCGCATGGCGACGTGTTCAACGTGCTCCTCCAGGTGCTCGACGATGGCCGCCTGACCGATGGGCAGGGCCGCACGGTCGACTTCACCAACACGATCATCGTGCTGACCAGCAACCTCGGCAGCCAGTTCCTCACCAGCCTTGGTGACGATGAGCCGGTGGAGAAGGTGGAGGACCAGGTGATGGACGTGGTGCGTGCGCACTTCCGCCCCGAGTTCCTCAACCGGCTGGACGAGATCATCCTGTTCCACCGGCTGGGCGCGGAGCATATGGGGCCGATCGTCGACATCCAGGTCGCCCGCGTCGGCAAGCTGCTCAAGGACCGCAAGGTGACGCTCGACCTCACCGACGGCGCCCGCGCCTGGCTCGGCCGGGTCGGCTACGATCCGGTCTATGGCGCCCGCCCCTTGAAGCGCGCGGTGCAGAAATATCTGCAAGACCCGCTCGCCGACCTCATCCTGCGCGGTGAAGTGCCCGACGGCGCAACCGTGCGCGTCGATGAGGGCGATGGGGCACTGGTGTTGACGGTGGGGTGAGGGTGCGAACGGACGTAAGAAAGGAAAGGGCGGCCAAATGGGCCGCCCTTTCTGTTTCTGGCAGTGGTCAGGAGGTCGTTAGAAACCGACCTTCACGCCCGCATAGAGGTAGCGTCCAACGCCTGATACCGGATAGCTAAGCTGACCGGGTTCCGGCTCGTAGTCGAACAGGTTGTTCACGCCGCCATAGAACTCGAACTTTTCCACGGTAAATGCCGCACGGATATCGTGCTCCCAACGCTCCTTGAAGAAGAAATACTTGGGATCAGAGATGTCCGGATCGCCCGCAAGCTGCTCGGTCGTGTAACGACGTGTCTTGCTCCAGTAGCTCAGGCCGTAGTTGATCGAGAAGTTTTCGAGCGCCCAGGTCAGGCTGACACTCCCGCGCCAGCGGGGGTTGTACCGCTCCAGCAAATCATCATCGACATCAGCGCCGAGCGTCGGCACGAAATTGATCGAGTCGAGGTAACCGCCAGCTAGGCTGAACTGGAACCGACCGATGTTCGCTGCCGGCGTAACCACGTAGTTGATCGTGAAGTCCGCGCCCGCAGTCCGGAACGCCGCGACGTTTTCAGGACGGACCAGGAAGGCGTTGCGACGTAGCGGGTCGTTGCCTTGACCCAGGAAGAAGCCAAGCGTCGATCCGGGTGTCGTTTCGCGGAACAGGTTTGGACAGTAAGGATTGTCCAACGTCGGCTGATCAACGCAAAGCTCGGCCAGTTCGGTCGCGGTCGGCGTGTTGATGGCATCCGTGATACGGATATTGTACCAGTCGAACGTTATGGACAGCCCCGGGATGAAGCTCGGCTGGAGCACGACGCCGGCCGTCCAGGTCTTGGCCGTCTCCTCCTGCAGATCCTGATTACCGCTGAACAGACCGCGACGCGACGTATTCTGCTCTGGCACGCTGTTCGGGCTAAACGTTGCGATCTGCGTAGGCGTCAAACCGTACCCAGCGAGTAGAGCTTCGCAATTTGCAGCTCGGTACTGGGTACCTTGATTGCGCCGCGTAATGTCGCAAGGGTCAGTAATAAAGAGGAACGTTCCGGTTTCCGGGCGGAACAGTTCACCGATATTCGGTGCCCGGACAGCCTGCGAATAGGTTGCACGGAAGCGGATATCGCGGATCGGCGCATAAACACCGTCAATCTTCCAGGTCGTTGTGCTGCCAACGGTGGAATAATCCGAGAAGCGGATCGCGCCGCCAATCGAGAGGCGCTCAGCGAACGGAAGATCAGCCAGAATCGGAAGATTGATCTCGCCGAAGACTTCCTTCACGTCAAATTCACCGCTGCTCGGTGCGATGGCGCTGAAGTCTCGGAAATCACCATTTTGAATCCGCACGTCAGGCGTTTCGCTACTCTTTTCGCGGCGATACTCAGCGCCGATCGCAAAACCAACGGGCCCGCCAGGCAGATTGAAGAAGGCTTCCGTATCGCCCGAGATATAGCCGCTAACGACTTCCTGAGCGACGCGTGAGCGACTGACATTGTCTGCCAGGACGAAGGCGAGTGCCTCCTGGCTTGCAACACCTTCACCAAGGAGGTTGAGTGGGCGACAAGCGCTGTTCGCTCCGGGTGTAAACGTCGTTGCAGGCGCGTCGAAATTCTCGGGATCGATGTTCGACGTGGGATCGAGGGTCGAACGGCATACGATATTACCCGAAACCGGATCGCGCACTGCATCAAGTGCGGCGAAGAAGCGGTCACCGATCAGGTTCGAGGTCTGAACGAACTGCGACTTGGTACGACCGTATACATAGGAGATGTCGTAACGCAGGTTGTCCGTAATCTCACCTTCGAGACCGACGACGATGCGGAAGGTTTCGCGCTCGGTCGTTTCACCGCGAATGCCCAAATCGAAGTTATCGCGATAAAGCCCTGCGCCGCCCGCCGCCTCATCAGCACCAAAGCGCTCAATGAGATAGGCGTTGTCAGGATAAAGGTAGGTGCCGAAGTCAAAACTGGGCTGACCAACCGAGAAGGACTCGTTCTTTACGTATTTGCCTTCAAAGTAGAGACGGGCTGCAGGCGAGAACTCAAAGCTCGACAGCATGTTGAACGAGTGACGTTCTGTCTCCGGCTGCAAGTCACCATAATAACCGGCGACGGGTGTATTCGTCCCCCCGATGGCAAAAGCGGTGCCGGGCAGCACGATGCCCTCATCATATGCTCGACCGTCGCCCAGATAGAGACCGCTATCAAGCGCGACCATGCCCGGGCGGGCGCTATAAGCCCAAGTCAGGTTGTTCTGGCGAATGTTGTCGAAAACATTGGGGTCGTCGACTGGATCGCCGTCTTCATTTTCAAGGAAATCATTTGGGTTCTGAACCATCACCGCCCAGCGTGACGGATCGCCTGAGTAGAGGCGTTCGGAACTGTGAAGCCGATCGGCCCGATTGTACTCATATGCAACCGTCAGGTTTGCGCGATCATCCAGAAAATTCTTACCGGCGACCACCGAAAATAACTGGCTGCCGGCGTCGCCTTTGCTGGAGATACCAGCCTGTGCACGCGCGGAGAACCCGTCATAGTTGCGCTTCAGGATGAAGTTCACCACGCCGGACACGCCGTCCGCACCGTAAACGGCAGATGCGCCGCCGGTGAGCACGTCCACCTTCTCGATCAGTTCTTGCGGGATCGTGTTGATATCGACCGCAGCCGAGTTGGCCACGCCAGCGACATGCCGCTTGCCGTTGACCAGCACGAGCGTACGGTCCGTGCCGAGATTTCTGAGATCAAGCAGGTTGACGCCGGTCTCACCAAATCCGGCATCCGCACCACCAGCCAATGACGAGCCAACAGAAGCGGTCAGCGCGGGGTTCCGGATCAGAATGTCCGCGATATTGGTTTGACCGGTATTCTCGATTGCAGCCGCCGTGATCGCAACAATCGGGTTGGCAACTTCGAGCTCAGGTCGCGCAATGCGCGAACCGGTAACGACGATCACCTCACCATCCTCGGCGGCATCCGCATTCTGCGGCTCCTGCGCATGTGCGGCGGAGCTCAGCATGGCGAGGCCGAGCACGGCAGGTGCAGCTGCCAGCTTCAGCAATGTTTGCGATGTTGTTTTCTTCACGATCCAGTCCCTTGCTCTGGAATTTGCGAACTGCGGCCGGGAATATCCGGCCGCACGAAACGCGGGGATCGTGCGTCGCCCTCTCGGTCTCCCGACGACAACACGCGTGGCCCCTGCGCTATATGGCCGTGAAACTGTGCGGATTGGTTAAAGGTGTAAAGCGCAGGTGCAGCATGAAGGGGCTATTTTCCCGTACATGTCACATTCATGCAACAAAATCGCCGATCCGGGTGCCTCCGGCCCCTGCGGTCCGCTGTAACAATATTAGCGGCGATCTACACAGCACGACACAAATCGTCCCGAACCGCAGTTTCCCTAGAAACTATTTGTTAATCTTCTCACACCGCAGCTCGAATCAACATGGAATTCGTGGCGAAATCGGAGCGACCCACGGGGTAGCTTTCCGTAGCGTCCGATGCTCAAAGGGGGCATTTTCAGACCGCCGCACCCGCCACTGTGGCCTTGGCACATCGTGCTGCAATGCAGCAAATGAGACCGACAGCCGGACGCTACGGCATCCAGCCTGATTGTCGATCAGCGAGCCGCTTGGCCCTGTACCAGCGGTAACGGATCAATCCGCGCATCGTTCCACTTCATGCTCCAGTGCAGATGCGGACCTGTCACGCGGCCCGTCGCGCCGATCTCGCCGAGCGGCTGGCCCTGGCGCACCACATCGCCTTCCTTCACCAGCAGCCGATCGCTGTGCAGGAAGGCGCTGTTGAGGCCCATGCCGTGATCGATGATGAGCAGCTTGCCTTCCAGCGTGAACGGCTCTTCGCTGGCGAGCACGACAACGCCGTCCGCCGGCGCGACATAGACAGTGCCCTGCCCACCGGCGAGATCGAGCCCGCTATGGTAGCTGCCCGGCGTGCCCCGATAGATGCGCTGCGAGCCGAACACGCCGGAAATGCGCGCCTTCACCGGCCAGATGAATGTCTGCCGCCAGCCATTGCTCAGTTGCGGATCTCCCCGCGCGGCAACGATGCGCGCCAGTTCGCCCGCCCGCCGTTGCTGGAATTCCTCGCTGGTGGCGCTCCCCGTGATCGAGGCATTGACGTTCTGGATCTTCCAGTCGCCGCGCGCGATCGTCAGCACGCGCCGTTGCTTGCGCCCATCGCGCCCGGTCGCTTCCAGCGTCATGGTGGCGGGAGCATCGCGGTCCAGCCCGATGATGAAGTTTCCCTCGGCGTCCACGGCCACCGGCACGCCATCGAGCGTAAGACCCAGCGTGCCGACGGGGACGAGACCGCGCAGCAGTGCCCCTTGCCGGGGCGTGCCGCGAACCTGCAACGTCGCCGGCCCTTGGGGCAGTGCGAGATCGGGCACGTCCTCGATGGGCAGCGCGCTGGCTTCCGGCGGCGGCGGCGGGACGGTCGAACAGCCGGCCAGTGCGGCGAGCAGACCTCCCGCCAGAACAGAACGAGAGCGGAAGCGGAAAGCTGTCATGCCGCACTCATGGCCGCGCGGCTGGCGCGATGCAAGGGCGCGCCGTCAGTCGAACAGGTCGGTCTGCCGCGCTGGCGTCGCGGAAGGGGCGGCCTTGCGCGCCGGCCGGGGCGCCGGCGGCGGAGAGTCGCCGCCGACAGCAGCGGGCTGCGTCAGTGCGGTCACCTCATCCTGCTCGAACTTGAGCGTCACCCGCCCCGCCGCGCGCGCCTCCTCGGCGGAGCGCACCAGCCGGCCTTGCGCCATCACGCGCGCGAAGCCACGCTTGAGCGGCGCATCGGGATTGAGCGACTGGGCCAGCCGCCACAGCCCATCCAGCTGCCGCCGCGCGTCGCCCAGCCGGCGCTCGAGCACGAGGGGCGAGAGCCGGACGTTGGCAAGCTTTTGCCGCTCCCGCGCGAGGTGGCTCTGCAGCAACGCGGGCCGCAATGCGCCGGATGCATCCGCCAGCTCGTGGCGCGCCCGGCTCACCCGGTGGGAAAGGCCCCGCCGCAGCCGGTCGCCGAGATCGTCCGCGCGCTGGCGGGCCTGGGCCAGCAGCACGTCCGGGCGCGGGAGGAGCCGCCGCTGCGCTTCCAATCGCTCGCGGCTGCGGTCCAGGCCGCGCGCCACGCAGCGCTGCATCCGGGCGCGTAGCTCGGCGACCTGCACGGCGAGGTCGGCGCGGACCGGCACGGCCATCTCCGCAGCAGCGGTGGGCGTCGGCGCGCGGAGATCGGCAGCGAAATCGCACAAGGTCGTATCCGTCTCATGCCCCACGGCGGAAATGACGGGGATCGGTGACTCCGCCACCGCCCGCACCACGACTTCCTCATTGAACGACCACAAATCCTCGATGGAGCCGCCACCGCGCGCCACGATCAGCACGTCGGGGCGCGGGATCGGGCCATCGGCCGGCAACGCGCCGAAGCCGCGCACCGCCGCCGCAACCTGGGCCGCTGCGCCCTCCCCCTGCACCAGCACGGGCCAGAGCAGCACGCGGCTCGGAAAGCGATCGGCAAGCCGGTGGAGAATGTCGCGAATCACTGCGCCGGTGGGCGAGGTCACCACGCCGATCACATCGGGCAGCATGGGGATCGGCCGGCGCTTGGCGGGATCGAACAGCCCTTCGGCAGAGAGGCGCGCCTTGAGCTTCTCGAAGAGCTGCATCAGCGCGCCCTCGCCGGCCAGCTCCATGCTCTCGATGACGATCTGATATTTGGAGCGCCCGGGGTAGGTCGTGACCTTGCCGGTGACGATCACATCCAGCCCGTCCTCGGGCCGGAAGGCGAGCCGGCCCGCCGTGCCTTTCCACATCACCCCGTCGATCACCGCCGCATCGTCCTTGAGGCAGCAATAGACATGGCCGGAGGCGGCCCGCTTGAAGCCCGAAATCTCGCCGCGCAGGCGCACGAAGCCGAAGCGGTCCTCCACCGTGCGCTTGAGCTGGGCGGACAGTTCGGAAATGCTGAGCGCGGTCAGATTGTCCCCCGCGCGCTCCTGCGCTAACAGGCGGCCGGACGCATCCTCACTGACGGAAAAATCGCTCATGAATATCCTTTTGCTCGGCGGTGGCGGGCGCGAACATGCCGTCGCCTGGAAGCTGGCGCAATCGCCGCTCTGCACCGGCCTGTTCGCCGCACCGGGCAATCCCGGCATAGCCGAGGCGGCGCGCCTGGTCGATATCGACCTTGCCGATCATGCCGCCGTGATCGATTTTTGCCGCGCTAACAACGTCGGTCTGGTGGTCGTCGGCCCGGAAGCGCCGCTGGTGGACGGGATTGCCGACAGCCTGCGCGCCGTGGACATCCCGGTGTTCGGGCCGAGCGCCGCTGCCGCCCAGCTTGAAGGCTCCAAGGGCTTCACCAAGGATCTCTGCCGCGATGCCGCCATTCCCACGGCCGGCTATGTCCGCTGCACCAGTGCTGAGGTGGCGCTGGCGGCGCTGAGCGATTTCAGCCTGCCGGTGGTGGTGAAGGCCGATGGGCTCGCCGCCGGCAAGGGCGTCATCATCGCGCAGACGCGCGAAGAGGCCGAAGAGGCGATCCGCGACATGTTCGGCGGCAGCTTCGGCGCATCGGGCGCGGAAGTGGTGCTGGAGGAATTTATGGAGGGCGAGGAAGCCAGCTTCTTCGCCCTCACCGATGGCACGCATGTCGTCGCCTTCGGCTCGGCGCAGGATCACAAGCGGGTGGGGGAAGGCGACACTGGCCCCAATACCGGCGGCATGGGCGCCTATAGTCCGGCCTCGGTGCTCACGCCTGCCCTGCAGGATGCCGTGATGGACCAGATCATCCGCCCGACGGTGACGACGCTCGCCGCGCGCGGCACGCCTTATTCCGGTGTGCTGTTCGCGGGGCTGATGCTCACTCCGGACGGCCCCAAGCTCATCGAATATAATTGTCGCTTTGGCGACCCTGAATGCCAGGTGCTGATGATGCGGCTGACCAGCGATCTGGTTTCGCTGCTGCTCTCCGTCGCGCAAGGGGCGCTCGACGAGGCCAGCGGCCCCAGCTTCGCGCCCGACGCGGCGCTCACCGTGGTGCTGGCCGCAAACGGCTATCCCGGCACGCCCGAGAAAGGCGCGCCCATCGCGCTTCCGATGGCGCCCGAAGGCGCCAAAATCTTCCACGCCGGCACGACGCTCAAGGACGGGCAGCTCGTGGCCAGCGGCGGCCGCGTGCTGAACGTCACCGCGCGGGGGGCAACGGTCACGCAGGCGCGCGACGCAGCTTATGCGCTGGTCGATCAGGTCTATTTCCCCGGCGGCTTCTGCCGGCGCGACCTCGGCTGGCGGGAAATCGCGCGGGAAGCCGGCAGCGCGGCGGATTGACCGCCTGACCCATAGACCACGGCCCCTTGCCTTGACTCCGCCCCTTGCCATCAGGGACAAGGGCGCGGGGGATCAATCATTGCAAGGGCACGCCCATGATCGTCCACCATCTCAACAATTCCCGCTCGCAGCGCATCCTGTGGATGCTGGAGGAGTTGGGCCTGCCCTATGAATTGCGCCGCTATGAGCGCGATCCCGAAACGATGTTCGCGCCCGCTGCGCTCAAAGCGGTGCATCCGCTCGGCAAGTCGCCGGTGCTGGAAGACGAGGGCCGCACGCTGATCGAGAGCGGCGCGATCGTGGAGTATCTGGTGGAGAAATCCGGCCAGTTCGGGCCGCCCGATGACGCTGACGGGAAGCTGCAATACCGCATGTTCCTGCATTATGCGGAAGGATCGATGATGCCGCCGCTGCTGCTCAAGCTCGTGCTCTCCCGCATTCCGCTGGTCGGCAAGGTCGCCGTCAAGCGCATCCAGCCGATGATCGACGTCCATCTCGATTATGTCGAAGCCGAGTTGAGCCGGCGTCCATGGTTTGCCGGCAACCAGATCAGCGGCGCTGATGTAATGATGAGCTTTCCGCTGGAGGCCGCGCGCAGCCGGGGTGGGCTGGACGAGAGCCGTCCCGCGACCATCGCCTGGCTGGACCGGGTGCAGTCACGGCCTGCCTATCAGCGCGCGCTGGAGGCGGGCGGGCCTTATGCCTATGCCTGATCGAACGGGCGCGGGCGCGCCGGTCAGTCTTCCGCGCTGACCAGTAGCTTGTCGATCTTCCGCCCGTCCATATCGACGATTTCGAACCGCCAGCCCTGCTCGCTGAAATGCTCGCCCTCTTCGGGCAGGTGGCGCAGCACGGCCAGCGCAAAGCCGGCAACGGTCGCGTAGTCGCGGTCTTCGGAGAGATCGAGATCGATGCGCTCGGCCAGCGCGTCGATGGCCATCTGGCCGGAGACGAGCAGGCTGCCATCCTCCCGCTCCGTGACCATCGGCTGCGTATAAAGATCGCTGTCCGATGCGAACTCGCCGGCAATGGCGGACATGAGGTCGGCCGGCGTCACAATGCCTTCGAAATGGCCATATTCATCATGCACCATCACCATGGGGGCGTCGGCCTCCCGCAGGCGGTTGAGGGCGTCCATGGCATCCACCTGATCGGGCACGATGGAGACGGGGCGCATGAGCACCCGCAAGTCGAGCGCCTCACCCCGGAACAGCGCCGCCATCACGTCACGCGCCTGCACGACGCCGATAATGTCCTCCACGCTGCCCTGCGCCACCGGCAGGCGGGTGTGCGGGGTCGCGAGCAGCTTCTCGCGCAATTGCTCGGCGCTGGCATCGGCATCCAGCCAGTCGACATCGCGGCGCGGCGTCATCACTTCGCGCACCGGCCGGTCGGCCAGTCGCACCACGCCGGAAATGATCGCGCGCTCGCTTTCCTCGATCACGCCGTGCCGGCTCGCTTCCGCCACGATGAGCTGCAGTTCCTCCGCCGTCACATGGTCCGAGCCTTCGCGCTTGAGGCGCATCAGCTTGAAGATGACCTCGCTGGACTGATCCAGCACCCAAACGATCGGTGCGGCAACCCGCGCGAGCATGATCATCAGGGGCGCGACGACGCAGGCCAGCGGCTCGGGATTGCGCAGCGCAAGCTGCTTGGGCACCAGCTCGCCGATGATCAGCGAGACATAGGTCGTCGCGACGATCGCAACGCCAAAACCGGTGTTCTGAGCCAGATTGGCGGACATGCCGAGATAGGCGAAGATCGCGCCCAGCGGGCCGCCGAGCTTATCGCCCGAATAGGCACCGGCGAGAATGCCGATGAGCGTGATGCCGATCTGGACGGTAGACAGGAAGCGACCCGGCTCAGCGCTGAGGCCCAGCGCGGCCCGTGCCCCATGCTTGCCATTGCGGGTCATGGCCTCCAGCCGTGGCCGGCGTGCCGAGACAATGGCCAGTTCCGACATGGCAAAGACGCCGTTGAGCGCAATCAGCGCGAGGACGATGGCGGCATCGAGCCAGGGAAAAGGCGGCATGGTCTCTTCTAAAGGGGGTTGTTGGCTGAAAGCTTAGCGGCTTTCGCTACGGAAAGCCACTATGCAACATTGCGGGGCAACATCGCAGGCCGGCAAGAGTTCCCTCGTTCAGGAACTAATCAGGTTCCCGCGCCGTTAATGGCTGGGTTCCCGCGTAACAGCGTGGGAGGCCAGACTTGAGGAGATAATCATGAGCCTTCGCAGCCATTCCCCCTTCGCCCTTGCCGGTACCGCTTTGGCGGCGCTGGCCCTCTCCGGCTGTGTGACCGATCCCGAAACCGGCAATCGGACCATTTCGAAGGCCGCCATCGGCGGCGTCGGTGGTGCGCTCGGCGGCTATCTGCTCGGCGACATTTTGGGCGGTCGCAACGACCGCACGGAGAAGATCGTCGGCGCGGGCATTGGTGCCGTGGCCGGCGCGGGAGTCGGCGCTTATATGGACGCGCAGGAGAGGAAGCTGCGCCAGCAGACCGCCGGCACCGGCGTCGATGTCGTCCGTCAGGGCGACGAATTGCTGCTGCGCATGCCCTCCGGCATCACCTTCGCGACCGATCAAGCCACGGTGCAGCCGCAGGCACAGTCCACGCTGGATCAGGTGGCCTCGACCCTTGCGGAATATCCCAAGACGATGATCGACGTGCTGGGTCACACCGATTCCGACGGCAGCGAGGCCTATAATCAGGCACTCTCCGAGCGTCGCGCGCAGGCCGTGGCCAATTATCTGGGACGTCGCGGCGTCGATCCCATCCGCATGGCGACGATGGGCTATGGCGAGACGCGCCCGGTCGCCAGCAACGAAACGGCTGAAGGCAAGGCGCAGAATCGCCGCGTGGAAATCAAGATCGTGCCCGCCGTCGCGAGCTGAACGGGATGATGGGAAGGGTCGGGGAGCCATCTCTCCGGCCCCTTCCCTGTCAAATCAGAGAATGCTCTGGCGCAATCCGTCGATCACGAACTGGACCGCAAGGGCCGCGAGAATCACACCCAGCAAACGGGTAATGACCGCCTCCACCTGACCGCCGAAAACCCGCATGATCGGGCCGACCGCCAGGAGCGCTGCCAGCATCAGCAGCAGATTGGCCGCGAGCGCGAAGAGCACGATCGCCGTCTCCTGCGGACCCGTCGCCCGCGCCATCAACAGCATGATCGTCGCGATCGACCCCGGTCCCGCAATCATCGGCATCGCCATCGGGAAGATGGCGACATCCTCGATTTCCGGCGTTTCCTTGATCTTCTGCGCGCGGTCTTCGCGCCGCCGCGTCCGCGTCTCGAACACCATGTCCATGGCGATGAAGAACAGCATGATGCCACCCGCGATGCGGAATGCCTCGAGCGTGATGCCGAGGGTGCGCAGGAACGCCTCCCCCGCCAGCGCGAAGGCCAGCAGGATGCAGGCCGCCACGATCACCGCCCGCACCGCCATGCTGCGACGCTGGGCGCCGCTCGCGCCCATGGTGAGGCTGCTGAAGATCGGCGCCGTGCCCGGCGGGTCGATGACGACGAACAGCGTAATGAACGCCGCGAGGAACAGCTCCATCATCGCGGGCCCTCCGCCACCGTCTCCTGAATAACCCGCTCCTCACCGGCACCGCGACGCAGGAAGACCTCCAGCGTCCGCACATCGCCGCTCACCGCCCATGTCCAGCGCAGCGACCCGTCCTCGGACTGCGCCGACCCGCTGGCCGGCGGCGGGTCCGGCAGGCGCACGATATCGCGATCGCGCCGCTCCGGCCGCTCACCCCGCCGCGCGCAATCGGCGACGGAGGCCTTGATCATGCCGTCCGCCTCGCCGCTCCATGGCGTGTCGCTGGTGGCCGTCATCACCCACTTATAGTCACCCTTGCGCTGCTGGCGCCAAAGGGTGACGAACCGCGCCGCTTGCCCGTTTGCGCGCTCCAGCGATCCGGTCGCGGCGGCATAGCTGCCATCGCAGGCGATGAAGATTTGCTGGGGGCTCCAGCGCACCGGCTGGGCGGGGTCCGATTGCTGCTTGAGCCAAGTCTGCGCACCGAGCGGGCCGGGCGCGAAGATCACGGCGTCCTTGTCGGCCAGCTTGCGCAGCGCCGTCCATTGCCCCTCCTCGCGCGCCTGGCGGGCCATGCCCAGTTCGGCAGCGACGATGGCGCTGGGATTGGCCGTGCCGACGCCGACGCTCGGCATCATCTGGCGCTGACTTTGCGCAGGACCAGCCACCACGCCCAAGGAGAGCGTGGCGAGCAAGGCAAAGGCAGCGCTGCGGATCAAAGGCCCTTGGGTGCGGGCAGACCCGCGCGAACGTGCGCGGCGACCAAAGTGTTGCGCAACAGCACCGCGATGGTCATCGGACCGACGCCACCCGGCACGGGCGTGATCGCCGCGACGTGGTTGATCGCCTCGGCGGTGGCGACGTCACCGACGATCTTGCTCTTGCCGTCCTCATCGCCCTTCACGCGGTTGATGCCAACGTCGATGACCACGGCGCCCGGTTTGATCCAGCTGCCCTTGACCATTTCCGGCCGGCCGACCGCCGCGACCACGATGTCCGCGCGATGGACCACGCCGGCCAGATCGTGCGTGCGGCTGTGCGCCACGGTCACCGTGCAGCTTTCCGCCAGCAGCAGCTGCATCATCGGCTTGCCGACGATGTTCGAGCGGCCGATGACAACCGCTTCCTTGCCGGAAAGGTCGCCCAGCTCGTCCTTGAGCAGCATCAGGCAGCCAAGCGGGGTGCAGGGCACCAGCGCGGTAGGATCGCCAACCGCCAGCTTGCCGGCATTGACGACATGGAAGCCATCGACATCCTTGGCGGGATCGATGGTGGCGATCACTGCCTTGTCATCGAGATGGGCCGGCAGCGGCAGCTGGACGAGAATGCCGTCCACGCTATCATCGGCGTTCAGCTCTTCGACCAGCTCGATCAGCTCTTCCTGGCTGATCGTCGCGGGGCGCTTGAACTCAAGGCTGTTCATGCCGATTTCGACCGTCGCCTTGCCCTTGGAGCGGACATAGACGCTGCTCGCCGGGTCTTCACCGACAAGCACCACCGCGAGGCCGGGCTTGCGCCCGGTCTTCTCCACGAAACCGGGGACTGCCTCGGCCATCCGCCCGCGCAGCTTCGCTGCGAATGCCTTGCCGTCGATTTCCTTGCCCAAACTCATGTCGCGCTTCGCTCCTTCTCAGCGATCTCTCTCAAAGACTGTTCCGTGTGCGGATCAGCACCCGCAATGCGCAGGCGCTTTAGCCGGTTGGTATCCCCTGTCTCCAGCAAAATCGACGATCCGGGCACGCGCAGATGTCGGGCGAGCAGCGTCAGCAGGGCGGCATTGGCCTTGCCCTTGTCCGGCGGCGCGGTGACGCTGGCCTGCAACCAGCGCTGGCCGGCGAAATCCGTGAACGTTCCGCCAAGGCGGGCACGCCCAGCCTTGGGCGTCAGGCGAATCGCCAGCAGCAGGTCTGCGCCGTCACGACGAAGCGGCACGGCGCACGTCAGAGCAGCAGGCTTGCCAGCGCGGTCAGGCCCGGCCCCTGCAGGATGATGATGATGATGAGCACGACCATCGGCGAGAGATCGAGCGCGCCCAAATCCGGCATGATCCGGCGGATGGGCCGATAGAGCGGCTCGGTCAGCCGGTCTAGCGCGACCCAGATGCTGCGCACGATATCATTGCTGGTGTTGATCACGTTGAACGCGATCAGCCAGCTCAAGATGGCCTGAACGATGATGATCCACCAGGCGACATTCAGCAGGATCGCCAAGGTCTGGATAAGGGCAACGGCCATGGTTCGTCCTGTGGTGGAAGGTTAAAAAGAGTCTAGCCCAGTGGGCCTAGCGGCTGCAAGTTGCTTGAGAGCGGTGATTTTCTACCGCCATAACCCCAGCGCGCCGCGCGTTACAGATGCACCAACGTGCCGGCGCCTTGGCGAGTGAACACCTCCAGCAGCATGACATGGGGAATGCGCCCGTCCAGAATGACCGCCGCTTCCACGCCGCCCTCGACAGCCTTCACGCAGGTTTCCACCTTAGGAATCATGCCGCCGGAAATCGTGCCATCCTCGACCAGACCGCCGATCTTCGCCGGGGTCAGATCGCTCAGCAGGTCCTTGTCCTTGTTCAGCACGCCCGCCACGTCGGTAAGCAGGAAGAAGCGCTTGGCGCCGAGTTCGGCGGCAATCGCACCCGCCATCGTGTCTGCATTCACATTATAGGTATGCCCGTCGGCGCCAATGCCGACCGGCGCGACCACGGGGATGATGCCGTCGCGCGAGAGGCTGTCGAGAATGCGCCGGTCCACCTTCACGGGGTCGCCGACAAAGCCGAGATCGACATTGCGCTCGATGCCGCTGTTCGGGTCCGGCTCGCGCTTTCCGCCGACCTTCTCGCACAGCACCAGGCCGCCATCCTTGCCGGAAATGCCGACCGCGCGGCCACCTGCCTGGGCGATCCAGCCGACAATCTCCTTGTTGATCGATCCGGCGAGGACCATCTCGGCGATCTTCGCGGTTTCCTCGTCGGTCACGCGCAGGCCGTTCACGAACTTGCTCTCGACGCCCAGCTTCTTGAGCATCGCGCCGATCTGCGGCCCGCCGCCGTGGACGACCACGACATTGATGCCGACCATCTTCATCAGCACCACATCCTCGGCGAAATCGCGCGCGGCCTCCGGGTCTCCCATGGCATGGCCGCCATATTTCACGACGAACGTCTCGCCGGCATAACGCTGCATATAGGGCAGCGCCTCGGTAAGGGTTTCGGCCTTGGCCAGCAGGGCGGGATCGGGTGCGTGATCGGTCATGCGCGGGCGCATAAGGCTTTGCGGCCCGCGCTGCAAGAAAGGAGGGGGTGTGGCATCCCTTACCTCCCTGTTCGCCCTGAGCCTGTCGAAAGGCCGTGCTACTTCTTTCCCTCTATCAAGAAGAAGAGCGAGGCTTCGACAAGCTCAGCCCGAACGGATTACATTACCGGTCGAGCCGGCGCCCCAATGCCACGAACGCATAGATGACCGGTGGCACAAGCAGCGCCGAGAGCAGAACCTTGGCGAGCATCTGCCCCACCAGCAGCGCTCCGATGGGGAAGACACCGTAAAAGGCGATGGTGACGAACAGCAGCGTATCGACGATCTGCGAGAGCACGCTCGCCGTGCCGGCGCGCAGCCAGAGCAGCCGGCTCCCCGCCTGCCCCTTGAGCGCCGCGAAGATGGTGACGTTGAGGATCTGCGAAATACCGTAAGCGACGATGCCGCCCGCCCAGATGCGCGGCGTGCCGGACATGATCATGGCGAAGGCTGCCTGCCGCTCCGGCGCCATTTCGTGCGCGGCCGGCAGGGCCAGCACAACCACGGAGAGCAGGATCGAGACGATCAGCGGGATGAAGCCCAGCAACACCAGCCGGTTGGCAACGGCGCGGCCATGCAGTTCTGCCACTGCGCTCGACACGACGACCAGCAGCAGAAAGGCGAAGATGCCGGCTTCCACCGCCAAGTCCCCCAAGCCAAGCGCAGAGCCGATCGCGCCGAGCGGCCCGAGCGAAACCTGTTTGTTGCCGAGAACACCCGCGATGCAGACCATGCCGCCATAGAAGACGGACAGGACGAACAGCGAGCGGGCGATGGGTGCGGACGAGGCCTGAGCGGGTGCGGTCATCCCCGTCGCTTAATGCCTTTGCAGCGAGGCGGGAAGAGACCCTGTGCGTGCATGCCACGCGCCGCCGTGCAACGACACCCGGCGCCGCGCAGCCGATTGCCGCGCTGCAGCGCGCCTGTATAAGCGATTCGCGCTGATGGCCCTTTGGCGGGCCATGCGAACAGGGGACAGCCGCCACTCCATGCCCATCCTCATCGGCCTCGTTGGCATCGTCGCGATTCTTGCCATCGCCGTGCTGCTCTCCGGCAACCGGCGCGCCATCCGCCTGCGCGTGGTCGCCGCCGCCTTCGCCTTGCAGGCCGGCATCGCCCTGCTCGTTCTCTACGTACCCGCCGGCAAGGCCGCCATCGCCGCCATGTCGCATGGCGTGGGCAATCTGCTCGGCTATGCGCAGGCCGGCACGAACTTCATCTTCGGGCCGCTCGCCCGGCCGGAGGTCGGCGGCACCAGCTTTGCCATCGCCGCCCTGCCCGTCATCATCTTCTTCGCGAGCCTCGTCTCGATCCTTTACTATCTTGGCATCATGCAGTTCGTCATTCGCTGGGTCGGCGGCGCCATCCAGAAGGTGACGGGCATCTCCCGCGTGGAGAGCCTGTGCTGCGCGGCCAATGTGTTCGTCGGCCAGAGCGAAAGCCCGCTCGTCATCCGGCCTTATCTCGCCAGCCTCACGCCCGCCCAGCTCTTCACCGTGATGACGAGCGGCATGGCCGGCGTGGCAGGCACGATCCTAGCCGCCTATGCCTCGATGGGCATCCAGATCGATTATCTGCTCGCCGCCGCCTTCATGGCCGCGCCGGGTGGCATCTTGATGGCCAAGATCATCATGCCGGACAATCCCGACGATGCCGAGATCGAGCCGGTCATCCTGCCCGATGCCACGCATGAGGAGGAGAAGCCCGCCAATCTCATCATGGCGGCCGCGCAAGGCGCGCAGACCGGCGTGAAGCTGGCCGTCGCGGTCGGCGCGATGGTGCTTGCCTTCGTGGCGCTGGTCGCGCTGGCCAATGGCCTGCTCGGCGGGGTCGGCAACTGGTTCGGCTATCCCGATCTCAGCTTCCAGCTGCTGATCGGCAAGCTGTTCGCGCCGGTGATGCTGCTGCTCAACATTCCCTGGAACGAGGCGCAGGTCGCGGGCGGACTGTTCGGCACCAAGGTCGTGCTCAACGAGTTCGTGGCCTTTATCGAGCTGGGGCAGGTGCAAGCCACGCTATCGCCCGCCACGGTGGCGATCACCACCTTTGCGCTGTGCGGCTTCGCCAATTTCTCCTCCATCGCCATCCAGATGGCGGTGACCGGCAGCCTAGCCCCCAATCAGCGGCCGATGATCGCCCGGCTCGGCATCAAGGCCCTGATCGCCGGTAGCCTCGCCAATCTGATGAGTGCGGCGCTGGCCGGGCTGATGCTGAGCCTCTGATCGAGCAAGGGGAGATGTGCGGATGCTGAAGCTCATCATCGGCAACAAGGTCTATTCGAGCTGGTCGCTGCGCGGTTGGCTGGCCGCCAAGCAATCCGGCCTGCCGTTCGAGACAGTGCTGGTCCCGCTCTACGATGAGGCGTGGGAAGCCCGCAAGGCGCAGCCGGATCTCGCAGTCTCCAATGGTAAGGTGCCGACTCTGTGGGATGGCGACATCGCCGTGTGGGACAGTCTTGCCATCATCGACTATCTCGATGCGCTCTCCGGCGACGCTCGCTTCTGGCCGCAGGACAAGGCAGCGCTGGCGCTGGCCCGCTCGATGGCGGCGGAAATGCATTCCGGTTACCAGCCGCTGCGCCAGACCTGCGGCATGAACACCCGCCACATCCTCCCCCCGCGCGATCTCGGCCCCGATGTCGCCGCCAATGTGGCGCGCATCGTGGACGTGTGGGCACAGGCCCGCACGCGGTTCGGGGCAGAGGGCGATTATCTCTTCGGCTCCTTCGGCGCGGTGGACATCATGTTCGCGCCGGTCGTCTCGCGCTTCGTCACCTATTCCATCGCAGTACCGCCTGCAGCGCGCGCCTATATGGACGACATCCTCGCCCACCCATGGATGCGCGAATGGCTGGACGATGCCGCGCAGGAAAGCTGGGTTATCCCACGGCTGGAGCCCGCGGGCGGGGTTTAAGACCCACCACCTTCCCATTCGTGTCGAGCGAAGTCGAGACACTACGCACTGCACTCACGTGTCTCGACTTCGCTCGACACGAACGGGAGGCTTGTGGAGTAAACTGATGCATGAGCCTGCAAGCGTGCCTGAGAACCAAAGCTCCTGGGAAGGCAGGAGCCGAGGGCGCCGCAGTCCGCATCCCGATATCAAGGCAATCGCTCAGTCCCATAAGGCGCGCCATCGCGATGCTGATAGCCGCCGGCCGTGAAGATCATGTCGATATCGGAATAGCGCCCGCCAGCATCGCGATCTCCCGCGCTCAGGCAGATGAAGGTGCAATTCGTATCGCTGCGATTGACGAGATGGTGGCCATTGGCGACGCCCGCGGCCCAGGCCACGCAATCGCCGGGGTGCAGGATGGTCTCGCCTTCGTCCTCGATCAGCACCGCCTGCCCGGACAGCATGATCAGAAACTCATCCTCGCCCAGATGCCAGTGCCGCTGCGAGGACCAGGCGCCCGGCTCCAGCACGACATGGCTGGCGCCCAGATGCGTCAGGCCGGCATGGCGCCCCAGCCGCCGGTGCCAGCGCCCGGCCACCGGCTCGTTGAACGGCGGCGGATAGCCCGTGCTGTTGCTCTGCTCCACCTGCTCGATCTCGATCTTGGGCATGTCGGCTCCTCCTGTGTTGCGCCCCTCCTCGCTACCGCAGGGGCCCCATCACCGCCAGAGGGAGCGCAGGGCGCGGACCTCGCTTCCCTTGGCGCGCAAGCTTGGCTAACGCAGGCGCCATGAGCAACGCCCCGTCCCTCACCGATCCTGTCGCGCTTGCCGAAGCGCTGATTGCCTGCCCGTCCGTCACACCGGCGACCGGCGCGGTGTTCGATGCGCTGGAAGCGATGCTGACCCCGCTCGGCTTTACCGTCGAGCGCTTCATCGATGGCGAGCCGCCGCACGGGCCGGTGGAGAATCTATTGGCGGTCCGTCGGACGGGCGATGGCCCGCATGTCGCCTTTGCCGGCCATCTGGACGTGGTGCCCCCCGGCGAAGGCTGGACGAGCGACGCCTTCCAGCCCGAGCGGCGCGGCGAGTTGCTCTACGGGCGCGGCGCTGTGGACATGAAGAGTTCCATCGCGGTGTTCGTCGCGGCGATCGCGAGGGCCGACGCCGAGGGCACCTCGCTGCCCGGCACGATCAGCCTGCTCATCACTGGGGATGAGGAGGGCGACGCCGTCCACGGCACCCGCGCGCTGATGCGCCACATGGCCGAGCGCGGCGTGACGCCCGATGTCTGCCTCGTCGGCGAGCCGACCTCGGTCCACCGCCTTGGCGACATGATCAAGATCGGCCGGCGCGGCTCGGTGAACATGTGGATCAGCGTTGAGGGCATGCAGGGCCATGTCGCCTATCCGCATCTGGCGAAAAACCCAATCTCGCCGCTGGTGCGCATTTTGTCCGCCATTGAGGCGATCGAACTGGATCAGGGCACCGACTGGTTCCAGCCCAGCAATATCGAGATCACCGACCTGCATGTCGGCAATCCAGCAACCAATATCATTCCCGCAAAGGCCACGGCCCGCATCTCGATCCGCTTCAACGATCTGCATCGCGGCGAGGATCTGGTTGCCCGAATCCGCACCCTGGTGGAGGCCGAAGGCGGCACGCTGCGCGCCATGATCAGCGGCGAGTCGTTCTTCACCCAGCCGGGTCCGTTTTCCAGCCTGATTAGCGAGGCGATCGCCGCCGAAACCGGCCTCACACCGGAGCTGTCCACCAGCGGCGGCACCTCGGATGCCCGGTTCCTCTCGGCGCTTTGCCCGGTCGTGGAGTTCGGTCTGCTGAATGCGACGATGCACAAGCTGGATGAGGCGGTGTCGCTGGCCGACATCGAAAGCCTCACGCGCATCTACAAGCGGATCCTGAGCGCAGCCCCAACGCTCGGTTGACCCGGCGGCTCTAGGGCGAACCGCTCAGGCAACCTTGCGCCTCACCTGCTAAACCGCCGATCCCAAAACCAAAAGAAAACGCCGCCGGTCTCCCAACCGACGGCGTTTCCCAAATCTGTCGACTGATTGAAAATCAGGCGAAGGTGACGCTCGTGGCGCCAGCGCGGCGACGCATCACGCCACCGACCAGGCCGAGGCCGGCGATCATCATCGCCCAGGTGGCGGGCTCCGGAACCGGAACGGTCGCGAGATTGTCGATCTCGAACGAGTTGCGGCTCGATTCCAGCGTCAGGCCCACGATCTTCTCGTTACCCTCAGCGAAGATCTGGAACAGGCCATTGGTGTTCGCCAGGATCTGGTTGCCGTCGGCGTCATTGGTGAAGTTGCCGCCCGGCGTGATGACGAAGCTGGAGCCACCGTCCAGCAGAACGGTCAGCGTGTTGTAGGCGTCGATCGAACCCCAGTCGAACTCCACCGCGCTGGCAGCGCCGAAGTTGATCGTCGCAGAACCGTTGGCGAGAACCGACAGATAGGAAGACGAACCGAACGTCGCATAGGCCGGCGGCGCGCCGGTCGAGTTGGACGGCGGCGTGTTGATCTGGAAGTTCGAGCCGGTGATGCCAGCCGTCGTGTCGAACTGGTTGATCACATTGTAGCCTGCCGTCGGTGCGGACGTGCCGGGGAAGTACAGGAAGGTCACGGCCTGCGCCGGGGTAACCGCGGCAAGGCCGAGGGCGATCGCAGACGCCTTGGCAAAGAGGTTCATGTTCATGTTCAACTCCCACATAAGAGGGGCAATTGTTAATCGATTCTTAACCCTCCGTCCAATGGGATTTCGCAGAAACGCGGTAAATTTCTGTCTCATTTCGGAGCGCGAATATGAACGAACGCAAATGGCGGTTTCCTGCCTGCCAGCGGGCGACATGCCAGCGCGGACATCCTCGTGCGCATGGCTATCCCGGGCCATGCGGCGCTGCCTAATTGCTGCGGCGCAAAATCACGTAGAGCGCGCCATCCCCGCCATGGCGGGGATGGGCCTGGCGAACGCTGGCGATGCGGTGGGCATGGGCGCTCCTCGCCAGCCAATCACCGATTTCCGCGCGAATCGCGCCACGTCGCCGGGTTTCGCCGGGCGCCGGGGCGGGCCGCGGCTTGCCGGTCACCACCAGCAGCACCCGCCAGCCCTGCGCGAGGGCATCGCCGATGGCCCGTTCCAGCCGGATATGCGCTGCCGCCAGATTGAGGCCGTGCAGATCGATGGCATGATCGGGAATAATCCGCCCGGAGCGAATGCGCTTCTCCCAGCTGCCGTCCAGCACGGGCACGGCGACGGGCGCCGGCGGGGATGGCGGCGGCGCCACGGGACGACTCGGTGGAATTCGGCCCTTCACCGGCTTGGGCGTATCCAGCGCCGCAGCAAAAGCCGCTGCCGAGACCGGCTCCACCGGTGGAAGCGGACGGACCCGCCGCAGGGGTGTCACCGTACGGGTCAGCTTGCCCCAGAGCGCGCGCTCATCGGGCGTGAGAACCCGCCGGGCCACGCTCAGCGGCCAGCGGTCAGGCGGGCATAGGTGCCGATCGGCAGCAGCAGCAGGGCGCTCCCACGGGCAGACATGCCGCCGGCGATGCCGCGAGCGCGCTCACCGGCACCCCAGAAGGTATCGAAGCGATTGCTGCCCTTGATGGCCCCACCGGTATCCTGTGCGATCCAGAGCCCGTTGGGCTCGACCCGGTCGAGCGACAGCAGCACCGGCGCGCCGAGCGGCACGAAGGTGGGGTCGGCCGCGACGCTCACCTCCGCCGTCACCGGCACGCCCAGCGCACCCAGCGGCCCGGGACCGGTCAGCTCCTGGAAGAAGACGTAGCTTTTATTCTCGTTCATGATCGACTGGCCCTGCGCCGGATTGGCGCGCAGCCAGCTCATGATGTCCTGCATCGAGCCGATCTGGATCAGCCCCCGGTCCCGCATCAGCCGGCCGATGCCGGTATAATCGCGCCCATTCTGCCCGGCATAGCCGATGCGCATGATCCCGCCATCAGGCAGGCGCAACCGCCCGCTGCCCTGCACCTCGAGGAAGAACAACTCGACCGGATCGACGGCATAGGCCAGTTCCAGACCACGCCCGTCCAGCACGCCTGCGGTGATGGCCGCCCGGTCATCATAGGGCACGAAGCTGGAGCCCTGCACCTTGCCCCTGATGCGCCGACCCTTGAGGCTTTCGCTGAACAGGCCGAGATCGACCTCGATGAGATCGTCCGGCTTGCGATAGATCGGCGTCTCGCAGCCCGTGGCGCGCGTGCGGCAGCCAGCGATTTCCGGTTCGTAATAGCCGGTCGCGAATGCCTTGCCGTCACCGACCTGCACGGTTTCGAAATAGCGCCGGAAGAATTCCCGCGCGTTTGCCTCGCTCCAGCTTGCCGCCGCCGCGCAGGCCGTTTGCCAGTCGGCATTGCCGGTGAGGCCGCTCTGGTCGCGCCGACGCAGCAGCGAGGGGCAGGAGAGGCGGAAAGCCCGCAAGGCTTGCCCCATCCGCTCGGATGCGGCCGGCAGAACCGTGTCGATCGCTGGCCCCGGCGTCAGGCCGGCCGCCACGGCGGGCGCCAGCTCAGCCTGATCGGGCGCAGGGGTAGGCGCAGGGACCGGGGTAAGCGGCGGACGCGGGGTTGCCGGTTGCGGCGGCGTGGCGGGCGAAGAAGGCCGGGAGGGGACGGGTCTCTGACCAGGCCCACCCGGCGGAATCATGCTCCCGCACGCCGCAAGCGCCAGCGCGCTTGCCAGAGCGGAAAGCTGCTTGAAACGAGTCTGAAAACGAGCCGGCATGGCGATCCGCCTGCGCGCGATCAGCCTTCGTCCGTCTCCACCAGCTCCCAATTGGGATCGCGGCTGGAGAGATTGCGGCTGAACGTCCAGGTTTCCGCCGTGGAGATGGCATCGTCCAGCGATCCGGCCACGACATTGCCGTCCCGGTCACGCGTGATGGCGGACAGATCCGCTTCGAAGTGGATCGCGATGAAGGCGGTGCCGCTCTCGACGCGCGCAGCGTCGATCCGCGCGTCCTCGATGCGGACGAGCTTGTTGTCCATGGTCAGCCCATCGGCCTCGCGCTGGTCGATGGCGGCGCTGAACGCCTCATACACATCGTCCGCGCAATAGGTGCGCAGCGTCTCGCGGTCGCCCTTCCAATAGGCTTCGAGGATCATGCCATAGGCCGCCTTGGCGCCACCCAGAAACTGCGCGACATCGAAGTTGCGGTCGGTCGCGATGATCGCGCGCAGACCGGGCTGGGCTGGCACTGCCACCGCATTGTCGGCCGCGCGCTGAGCGGGCGTGCGATTGTCGACCTGCCCGGAGGACGGCATGGGCGCGGCCGGACGATCGTCGGCCGGCGTGGGAAGCTGCCGCTGCTCATGACCCGTGCGCTTGCCGAGCACAGAGTAAAGCCGCAACGCCAGCAGTGCGAAGATCATGGCCAGCACGACGATGACGGTCACGAGGTCAACACCCTTCCTTCAAAATACAACCCGCAAGACATAGGCACGTTCGCGCAAAACTTCAAACGGACAACGCGCCAGATCGCCGGAACGATACCGACATTGGGTAAAAAAGCCGCCAACGCAGGCGCCCGGCCTCCCCACCCCGATTTTCGTCGGCCCCGCATGCGTTCCGCGCACCCGGGAAGCGCCACCCCATTGCCCCCGCCTTGCGTGCCTGCTAAGCGGCGCGCCCATGGACAAGGAGCGCGGTTTTGCCCGGCACGCTCGGTGTCCGGCGACTTTCCAGCTTCTAGGTCGCGGCGGTCCTGCGCCGGCGGCATGGCAGCGACCATCGAGGAACAGGATTCACGCATGACCGACACGACCGACACCGTCGCCAATGGCGCCGACACCCAGCCCCAGATCGGCCTGATCGCGCAATATGTGAAGGATCTCTCGTTCGAGAACCCGAACGCGCCGGCCGTCTACCAGTGGCAGGAGCAGCCGCAGATCGACATCAACTTCAACATCAGCAACAACCAGATTGCCGATGATGTGTACGAAGTCGCGCTGAAGGTGAGCGCTAAGGCCGTGGCCGAGCAAGGCACCGCCTTTGCCGTCGAACTGGTGTTCGCCGGCCTCTTCGGCATCCGCAACGTGCCCGATGACCAGATGCGCCCGTTCCTCTATGCCGAGGCGCCCCGCCTGCTCTTCCCCTTCGCCCGCCGCGTGCTGGCCGATGCGGTGCAGGATGGCGGCTTCCCGCCGCTCATGCTCGATCCCATCGATTTCGGCGCCCTGTACGTCCAGCAGCAGGCGCAGATCGAGGCCGCCGCGCAGGGCGAGCCCGCCGGCCACGCCTGATCATCATCCAGTCCGGCATAGAGGAAGGGTCATGCCCATGCGCTTTGCCTTTCCTCGCCTGACTGCAGCCCTTCGCCGCTCGGCCGCGCCTCAGCGCTGCCGGGCGGTGCCGTTTCAGCCCGCGTCCACTCCGGCGGGCCTGCCATGAGCCTGCTGCGCTCTACCGGCACCATCGGCGCCCTCACCCTCGTCAGCCGCGTCCTCGGCATGGTGCGGGACATGCTGATGGCGCGCTACGTCGGCGCCGGCTTCGCGTCGGACGCCTTCCTGATCGCCTGGCGCCTGCCCAACCTGTTCCGCGCCCTGTTCGCGGAAGGCGCTTTCTCCGCCGCCTTCGTGCCGATGTTCAACCGCATCATGGGCAAGGAGGGCGCCGATGATCCGGAGGCCGGACGCGCGGCAGCGATTCGCTTTGCCGGTCAGGTGCTCTCGGTCCTCTTCCCCATCCTCGTCGCGCTCACCATCGTCATGATGCTCGCCGCCGGACCGGTCGTGTGGGCGATGACCGGCGGCTTCCCGGATGGTGGTCCTGAGAAGTTCGCGCTCGCGCGCCATCTCACCATCATTACCTTCCCCTATCTCGGGCTGATCTCGCTCACCTCGCTGCTCGGCGGCATCCTCAACAGCTTCAACCGCTTCTGGGTCAATGCCGCAGCGCCGTCCCTGCTCAACCTGTGCATGATCGGGGCGCTGCTGTTCTTCCGGGGGGACACGGAGATCGAAACGGCCGTCACTCAAGCGATTGCCGTCACCGTCTCCGGGGCGATGCAATTGCTCTGGCTGATCTGGTCCTGCCGCCGGATCGGCGTGGCCCTGAAGCTGTCGGCCCCGCGCCTCTCGCCACAGGTGAAGGCGATGCTGCTGCTGATCGCGCCCGCCGCCATCGGCCAGGGCGCCATACAGATCAACCTGCTCATTTCCACCTCGCTTGCAGCGCGCTTCCTGCCGCAAGGCTCGGTGAGCTGGATCTATTATGCCGACCGGCTGAACCAGCTTCCGCTCGGCCTGATCGGCATCGGCGTGGGCACTGCGATGCTGCCGCTCATCTCCCGCCAGATCGGCGCCGGCGACACCCGCGCCGCCAATGAGACGCAGAACCGCGCGCTGGAACTGGCGCTGTTCCTCGCCTTGCCCGCCGCGATCGCCCTGTTCGTCTCGGCCGTGCCGATCATCCGCGGCGTCTTTCAGCATGGCGCCTTCACGGCGGAAGACACGCTCGGCGCGGCCGCCGTGCTCGCCGCCTTCGCACCGGGCGTCCCCGCCTATGTGCTCATCAAGGTGTTGACCCCCGGCTTCTACGCCCGTGCCGACACGAAAACGCCCGTGCGCATCGCGTTCATTGCCATGCTGGTCAATCTGGTCGGCAATCTCACGCTGATCTGGCGGTTCGGTGCCGCCGGCATTGCGGCTTCCACGGCTCTCTCGGCCTGGGTGAACGTCGCGCTGCTCTACTGGACGCTCAGCCGCAAGGAGCACCTCACCCTCGACGCACGCTTCCGCGCCAAGGCGCTGCGCATCGTCGCAGCGGGCGCGCTGATGGGCGCCGCGCTCTGGGCGGGCAACCAGCTTCTCGACGCGCATATGGCCGCCGGCTTCTGGCGCCGCCTCATCGCGCTCGGCCTGCTCTGCGGTGGCGGCGGGCTGGTCTACGCCATCGCCGCCATCGGCTTTGGCGCCTATCGCATTGCCGAACTGAAGGCGCAGTTGCGGCGCAGACCGCGCTGACGCGCCCCCTCCCGATTGTTCGCCCGGCTTGACGCCACGCCTCACGGACGACAGAGCGGGGCTCTTCTTATAAAGCAGGACTTTCCTCATGCGCGTGCTCTCCGGCATCCAGCCGACCGGTAATCTCCATCTGGGCAATTATCTGGGCGCGATCCGCAACTGGGTGCGGATGCAGGATGAGATGGATTCGGACTCGCACTGCTTCTTCTTCCTAGCGGACATGCACTCGATCACCGTCCACGAGACGCGCGAGCAAAGGCTGGCCAATGTGCGGGACATGGCGGCTGCGCTCGTCGCGTGCGGCATCGACCCGGATCGCTCCGTGCTGTTCAATCAGGCGCGCGTGCCGGCTCATGCCGAGCTGTGCTGGTTGCTCAATGGCACGGCGCGGATCGGCTGGCTGAACCGCATGACCCAGTTCAAGGACAAGGCCGGCAAGAATCGCGAGGGCGCCAGCGTCGGCCTGTTCGTCTACCCGGTTCTGCAGGCCGCCGACGTGCTGCTGTATCAGGCCACCCATGTGCCCGTAGGCGAGGACCAGAAGCAGCATCTGGAGCTGACCCGCGACATTGCGGTCAAGTTCAACGCCGATTTCGGCGTGGAGCTGTTCACCCTGCCCGATCCGATCATCCCCAAGGAGACAGCGCGGATCATGAGCCTGCGCGATGGCACGGCCAAGATGTCCAAGTCCGACCCCAGCGACATGAGCCGGATCAACCTGACGGACGACAGCGACACCATCGTGCAGAAGGTGCGCAAGGCCAAGACGGATGCCGAGCCGCTGCCCGCCGAGGCGGCCGGTCTGGCCGGGCGGGCCGAGGCGCTCAATCTGGTCGGCATCTACGCCACCCTTTCGGGCACCACGCCCGATGCGGTGTGCGCGCAGTTCGCCGGGCAGGGCTTTGGCGCCTTCAAGCCTGCGCTGGCCGATCTTCTGGTGACGCACCTCGCGCCGATCCGGGAGCGGTTCATTGCGCTGCAGGAAGATCATGCCGCGCTCGATGCCATATTGGAGAAGGGTGCGGCGGCGGCCGCAAAGGCAGCCGAGCCCACCCTGCGCGGCGCCTATGAGGCGATGGGATTGATGCGCTGAGCGGAAGGCCGCTGCGCCGTTTCGACACACGGCACGCCGATTGCAGGAACCGCATTCAACGCCAGTTCATTTGACCTAAGGTATCAAGGCGTACACTACGTCCTAGAGGGTGTACTCGCCCGAGAAACGGAACCGTCTTATGAACAGCAAGCGTCTCCTCGTCACTGCAGCGGCCTCGCTCCTTGCGCTTGGCCTCGCAGGCTGCGCCTCGCCCTTCAAGGCGGATGTGGCCCGCTTCCAGCAGCTTCCGCCCGCGCAGGGCCAGAGCTTCACCATCATGCCCGGCGAACAGGATTTGGCCGGCAGCCTCGAATTCCAGCATTATGCGGATCTGGTCGCCCAGCGTCTGGTCGATCAGGGCTATACCCGTGCGGCCGATCCGGCGAGCGCGCAGCTCGTCGTTGAGCTGGATTATGGGGTGGATCGCGGTACGCAGCGTGTCCGCTCGACCGGCTTTGCCCGCTCGCCCTTCTACGATCCCTTCTATTATCCAGGCTACTACCGTGGCTGGCGCGGCCGCTATGTGATGGGCTGGAACGATCCCTTCATGTGGGGACCGGGCTATACGGATATCGAGAGCTACATGGTCTACCAGAGCGATCTGCACATGCGGATCAACCGGGTCGGCGGCGAGCCACTGTTCGAGGGCACCGCCCGCGCCCAGTCGCTCAGCAACAAGCTGACCTATCTGGTGCCGAACCTCATCGACGCGCTGTTCACGGGCTTCCCGGGGCAGAATGGCGAAGAGGTCCGCGTGACCGTGGCGCCCGAACCGAAGAAATAGGCTTTCGGCAGATTATCGAACAGGCCGGTGCCCTCCCAATGGGCGCCGGCCTTTTTCTTGGGGCTCGTCAGGCGGGCGTGTCGTCCCCGCTGGCACCGAGCTTCTGCTTGCGGAACAGTGTGCGGTCGGCCTCGCCGAATGCGACCTTCCACATCAGCACGCAATAGACAGCCAGCGTGAGCGGCAGGCCAACCACCAGCTCGATCCATTCGAGCCGGCGCGGGAGCAGCGTGAAGCCAAAGCCGACAAGCCCGGCTACGACACCGCAGAGCACAAGGCTCGACCGCCAGATCGGCAGGCGCATCCCCAGCAGACCGCTGAGCAACCGGGATTTGGCGATGGCGCCGCAACCAAGGGCAATCGCCAGCGCCACCGCCGGCATCGCGGCGACATAGCCGTCCGCCAACTCATAACAGCGCGCCACGATGAGCAGGCCCACCGTCAGCATCGCCTGCAGGCCCACGGTGGCCAGCGAGAGGTAGAGGTTGCGCAGGCGGGCGAGGTACACCAGCGCCGCCTCGCTCACCACCGCCGGGCTCGCGAGCACTTCCGCCGCCAGCAGGCCGCCAAGCGCGGCGGCACCGATCACGAAGGTCGGCCCGACCAGTCCCATCACCGCCTCGCCCGGCATCGCCAGCGCCACGGCGACGCCAAGCTGCGCCGCGACGATCCAGAAGCCGACCTGGCTCACCTGGCGCCCAATCGCCTCATGATTGCCGAGCGCGATGTTGCGGGTGATGACCGGGCCGAGAATCGGCTCGAAGCTGGTCTTGAGCTTCTGCGGCAGGGAGGCGACCTGCTGCGCGACATAATAGATGCCGACGATCGCCGGGGACGCGAACAGGCCCAAAATGGCGAGATCGAGACGCCGCGTGCCCCATTCGATGGCGTCCGCGCCGGCCAGCGGCAGATTGCGCATGGCCAGATGCCAGATCCGCCCCGGATGCGGCCGCCAGCCACGCGGCAGGCCATAATGGTGCATCAGCGGCCAGAACGCCGCCAGCATCGCGGCCGCCATTGAGGCGACATAGGCGAGGATCAGCCCGTCGCGCGGCGAGTAGAAATAGAGCGCCAGCGCCGCGATGCTGATTGTCCACGGCTCCACAATGGCCCGCGCCCGCACGGTCGCGGCGATGTTGTATTGATAGGCACAGGCTGCCAGCGCCACCTCGGTCGTCGCAATGGCGATGACGATCAGCGGCAGCAGCCGGTCCAGCCCGTTGAGGCCGCTATTGGGGAACATCGCCTCAGGGAAGATGATGAGCAGGCCCGCCGCCACGGCGCTGACGAGGATGCACAGCCACATGGCATCGGCAACGACATGGGCCTGTGGGCGGCTGTCCTTCGCCAATTGCTCGGCCAGACCGCGCTTGAGCCCCATGGTGGCCAGTTGCGCGGCAAATTCGATGACCAGCACGGCATAAGCGAAGCGACCGAGCGTCGCCGCGCCATAGAGCCGCCCGGCAATGAACAGGAAGGGAATGCGCGCCGCCAGCCGCAGCACGAAGCCCAGCACATTGGCCCTGCCGCCCCGCGCCAGCGCCGAGATGTCATCGCGTTCGGCCTGCTCGGCCTCCCCACGCGCTATGGTCATGCAAGGCGCTCCCCGGCGCGGGCCGTTGCGCCGCGCCAGCCAGCCATAGGCGTTGCGATCGATGTGCGCAAAGTCTCTTGGTCCCTCATTCGGCGCGTAACGGCCGGGCCAGTAGCGCGGCGATCACATCGTCAACGCGCGACGCGCCGGAAAGAAGCGCGCAGACCGCTTCCGTGACGGGCATATCGATGCCCTGTGCGCGCGCCGCTTCGTGCAGCACCGGTGCCGTCGAGGCCCCCTCGGCCACCGTATGGCGATGGGCCAGCAGCGCATCGGGGGATTGCCCCTGCCCCAGCCCATAGCCCAGCGCATAATTGCGGGACCGGGTCGAGGAACAGGTCAGCACCAGATCGCCGAGACCCGACAGGCCGGCCATCGTCTCCGGCCGCCCGCCCCGCGCGAGGCCGAAACGGGTCATTTCCGCGAAACCGCGCGCAATCAGGGCCGCACGGGCATTCTGCCCCAGTCCCGCGCCCTCGACCACGCCGCAGGCAATGGCGAGGACATTCTTGACCGCGCCGCCGATCTCGGCGCCCACCACATCGTCGGAGACATAGGGCCGGAAGGTCGGTCGCGCGATCACATCCGCCAGCAGCCGCGCCAGCGCTTCTTCCTCAGCAGCGAGCGTGACAGCCGTCGGCAGGCCGGCGGCGACCTCATGCGCGAAGGTCGGGCCCGAGAGCACCGCCACCGGCGAGCCGGGCATCACCTCGCGGGCGACTTCATGCATCAGCAAGTGCGACCCGGCCTCGATTCCTTTCGAGCAGAGAATCAGCGACTGGCCCTGCGGCGCGAACTGGGAGAGAACGGCGCGCATTGATTGGGAGGGCGTCACCACCAGCAGCGCCCCGGCGCCGGCGAGATCGCCCGGCGCCTGCGTCGCCCGAATGCGCGGCGAGAGGGGCTGGCCGGGCAGATAGGTCTCATTCTGGCGGCGCGTGTTGATCGCCTCCACCACCGCGCCATTGCGCGCCCAGAGCAGCACGTCGCTGCCCCCTTCCGCCAGCACCTGCGCCAGCGCCGTACCCCAGGCGCCACCACCGAGCACGCCGATTGGCCCTGCCGCGTTCATGCCTTCACCCCCGCGCCGCGCACCGTCTCGGCGCTCGGGTCCAGCGGCCAGCGCGGGCGCGCCGCCACGGCGAGATCGTCCACCAGGCCGAGCGCGAACCGCTCCGCCCCCGCCCAGCCGATCATCGCGGCATTGTCCGTGCACAGCCAGAGCGGCGGGGCGACGAATCGCAACTCGTGCTGAGCGGCTAGCCCCTCCAGCGCGCCGCGCACGCCCGCATTGGCGGCCACACCGCCAGCGACGACCAGCGCCGTCGGCCGGTCTGCCATGGCTTCCAGAGCGCGCTTGGTGCGATCTACTAGACAATCGATCACTGCCTGCTGGAAGCTCGCCGCGATGTCGGCATCCGCCCACCGCCCGCTCTCGACTGCGCGCATCACGGCGCTCTTGAGGCCGGCGAAGGAGAAATGCGGCTCGCCGCTCCCGATCAATGGGCGCGGCAGCGGCACGGCGCGCGGATTGCCCTGCGCCGCCACCGCCTCCACCTTCGGACCGCCGGGAATGCCGAGGCCGAGCAGCTTGGCGGTCTTGTCAAACGCCTCGCCCGCTGCATCGTCGATGGTCGTGGCAAGCCGGCGATAATCGCCGACCCCACGCACTTCGAGTAGCTGGCAATGCCCGCCCGAGACCAGCAGCAGCAAATAGGGGAATTCCAGCGATGGATCGGCCAGACGCGGTGACAGCGCGTGGCCCTCCAGATGATTGACCGCAATCAGCGGCTTGCCAGCCGCATGGGCCAGCGCCTTTCCAGTGACAAGGCCGACCATCACCCCGCCGATCAACCCCGGCCCTGCCGTTGCGGCAATGGCATCGACATCGGCGAGGCTGAGCTTGGCATCAGCCAACGCCGCTTCCACGAGCGGAATCAGCGCCTCGACATGCGCGCGCGCCGCGATTTCCGGCACCACACCGCCATAGGGGCCATGCGCGGCTTCCTGCCCCGCCAGACGGTGGGCAAGGATTGTGCGATCGCTGGCGACCAGCGCAGCCGCCGTTTCGTCGCAGCTTGATTCCAGACCGAGGATGATGGGCATGGCACTTTCCTCTAGAGACGTGCGCGCGCAGGGTCTATCGGCATTCGCCATCATGCCCGAGCAGTTTCCCTCGCCCACCGCCCCGCTGCGCCTCGGCACACGCGGCTCCCCCCTTGCCCTGGCCCAGGCGAAAATGACGCTGGCCGCGCTTGCGCTCGCCCACGGCCTGCCCCGTGAGGCGCTGGAGATCGTCGTCGTCACCACCAGTGGCGACCGCATTCAGGACCGCGCCCTGGCTGAACTGGGCGGCAAGGCGCTGTGGACCAAGGAACTGGACCGTGCGCTACTGGCGGGCGAGATCGACGGCGCCGTGCATTCGATGAAGGATGTGGAAACGATCCGCCCGGAGAGCATCCACATCGCCGCCATGCTGCCGCGCGCTGCGGTGGAGGACCGGCTGATCGGCGCGCCGAGCATCGAGGCCCTGCCGCAGGGCGCGCTCATCGGCACCGCCTCGCCCCGCCGCGCCGCCCAGTTGCGGGCGCTCCGGCCAGACCTGCGCACGACGCTGCTGCGCGGCAATGTCGCGCGGCGCCTCGCCAGCGTGGAGGCCGGCGAGATCGATGCGACGCTGCTCGCGGCGGCGGGCCTCAACCGGCTCGGCATGGAAGATGTCGGCGCCACCGTCCCTGCCGAGGTCATGCTGCCCGCCGTCGCGCAGGGCGCGGTCGGCATCGAATGCCGCACCGATGACGAGCGGATGCGCCGTCTGCTCGCCGCGATCAGCGATGCGCCGACGCAAACCTGCGTTCTGGCCGAACGCGCGCTGCTGCTCGCACTGGGCGGCAGTTGCCACTCGCCCATCGGAGCGCTGGCGCGGCTGGCCGGCGCCGGCGTTCATCTGCGCGGGCAGATCCTGCTGGAGGACGGCGGCGAGCAGGTCTCCGGCGAGATCATGTTGCCCACAGGCGACACGGCTGGCGCCGCCGCACTGGCCGCGCAATTGCTCGATGGCGCCTCCCCAGCCCTGCGGAGCCTGTTCACGCCGTGAACCGCCCCTATCTCATCCTGCGCCCGCAACCGGGCAATGATGCGTCTGCCGCCAAAGCCGCTGCGCTCGGTCTTGAGGTGGTGCAATTGCCTCTCTTCGAGGTGGTTGCGGTCCATGAAGAACCGCTCCCGCAAGGCCCGTTCGACGCCCTGCTCGTCACCAGCGCTAATGGCGCACGCTTTGGTAGCGAAGCGCTGGCGCGATTCCCGGACCTGCCGGCTTATGTCGTGGGCGAGGCGAGCGCGGACGCCGTGCGCGAGGCTGGCCACTCCAATGTCATCATCGGCGGCGGCGATGCGGCGTCCACCGTCCCCGTGATCGTCGCGGCCGGCCACCGGCGCATCCTCCATATCTGCGGGGAAGAAACGCGCCCCTTCGATCCGCTCGATCTGCGCATCACGCGCCATATCTGCTACCACACCGAGGCGCGGGATATGCGGCGCTACACCAAGATGCTGGTGACCATGCCCCCCTCCGTCATCGCCGTGCATTCGCCCGCTGCCGGGCGCCGCCTCAACGCGCTGATGCCGCCTGCCTGCCGCAACCATTTCCTCATCGCGATCAGTCAGGCAGCGGCTAACGCCACCGGATCGGGCTGGCGCCGGGTGAGCGTCGCGCCGGAGCCGAACGATAGCGCCTTGCTGCGCCTCGCAACCTCGCTATGTATAGGCGCCTCTTGAGGGATCGGGCAGAACAGATGGACGGCAACGCACCGGAAAACGGTGTCGGTGAGATGACGGACCGAGCGCAACCGCCGCGCCGGAGCCGATTGCGGCTGATCGTCGCCTGCTCGCTGATCGCCTTCCTGCTCGGCCTCGGTGCGATGGCCTGGATCATGACCAATTGGGATCGGCTGTCCTTCGGCCCCGGCAGCGATCCGGCGGCACTCACAGACGATATGAACGCGGCCCAGAATGGCGCCGAGAGCGGGGCGAATGGGCAGGCGCCGGATGCCACGCGGTCGCGCGGTCTCTCCGACGTCACCGAACGCCCCGAAGATCGCGTGCTAACGCTTGAGCAGCGCCTCAACCGCATCTCGCTTGCTGCCATTGCGGCCTCTGGCCATGCCAACCGGGCCGAGGCGATGATGATCGCCTTCGCCGCCCGGCGCGCGCTCGATGCCGGCCAGCCGCTCGGCTATATCGAGGGCCAGCTCCGGCTACTGTTCGGCGATGCGCAGCCCAAGGCCGTCGCCACCATCGTCAACGCCGCGGCGCAGCCGGTGACGCTCACCACACTGCGCCAGGGGCTGGAGCAGGTCCGTAGCACCGCCCAGCGCGGTGACCCGAATCAGGGCTGGTGGTCGGCAGCGATGCGGGAGTTGCGGGGTCTGGCCGTGATCCGCCACGCTGGCGATCCCTCCCCAGAGCTGGACGAGCGCATCACGCGCGCGCGGATGTTCACCGAATCCGGACAGATGGAAGCCGCCATCGATGAAATCGCAGCGCTTCCGGCCCAGCCGGAGGCCGAGCTGTGGCTGGAGCAAGCCCGCCGCTACAAGGAAGCCCGGCGCGCGCTCGATGTCATCGAAGCCGCCGCC
The DNA here is from genome assembly GCF_025961835.1 of Sphingobium sp. B2D3C. NCBI lineage: Bacteria > Pseudomonadati > Pseudomonadota > Alphaproteobacteria > Sphingomonadales > Sphingobiaceae > Sphingobium > Sphingobium sp. B2D3C. The sequence goes on from NZ_JAOQOK010000001.1 coordinate 2,474,081, forward strand.
ATTCTGGAGCCGCGCGCCGCACCCATCGTGGCGCCCGCCCCCCTGCCCACCGAGACCGAGACCGGGGCCAGCCCTCAGCCCTGACCGCGCGGTGGTGCGTCAAGCCAGAAAGATCGTCGCGAGATCGGCGGGCACCCGCGCCAGCCGGCCCGTCTCCTTGTCGATCATCGCCCAGGTCGTCCGTGCATTCACCTTGGGCGTGCCATCGACACCGGTGAAGGCGATCAGCCGATCGAACCGGGCGCCGCGCGGCGGCTCCTCGATCCAGGTCCGCGCGAGCACCGTCTCGCCTTCGGTCACATTGCCGCGATAATCGATCTCGTGACGCGTCACGACCCACACATAGCGCGCCTGCGCGTCGGGCGGCGCCAGCGATTCCCAATGGGCGGTGGCAAGCTGCTCCATCCACCGCACCCAAACGGCGTTGTTCACATGGCCCATGATGTCGATGTCATCGGGGCCGGCCGTAAAGTGCTGCTCGAATGCCTTACCCATGGCCGCCCCCATGGCCGCCCGCACCCTGCCCGACTTCTTCCATGCCAAGCTGCCAAAGAATGAAGGCGAATTCCTCCGCCGTTTCCCGGAGCGATTCCCAGCGACCGGACTTGCCGCCATGGCCGGCTTCCATATTGGTCTTGAGCAGCAGCACATTGTCGTCGGTTTTGAGTTCGCGCAGTTTCGCGACCCATTTCGCCGGCTCCCAATAGGTCACCCGCGGATCGTTGAGGCCCGCCGTCACCAGCATCGGGGGATAGGCCTGCGCCTTCACATTGTCGTAGGGCGAATAGCTGGCGATCAGGTCGTAGGCGGCGGCATCCTCGATGGGGTTGCCCCATTCCGGCCACTCGCCCGGCGTCAGGGGCAGCGTCTCATCGAGCATCGTGTTGAGCACATCGACGAATGGCACATGCGCGACCACAGCGCCCCACAGATCGGGATCGGAATTGACGATGGCGCCCATGAGTTCGCCGCCAGCCGAGCCGCCCGACGTCGCGATCTTGCCCGCCGAGGTGTAGCCAAGGGCGATCAGCCCCTTCGCCACATCCACGAAATCGTTGAACGTGTTGGTGCGCTTCTCCAGCTTGCCGTCCTTGTACCATTGCTGGCCAAGGTCATCGCCGCCGCGGATATGCGCGATAGCGAAGGCGAAGCCGCGGTCGACGAGGCTGAGTCGCGTGGTGCCGAAGCCCGGCTCGATGGCAATGCCATAAGCACCATAGCCATAAAGGTAGAGCGGCCGGGAGCCATCGAGCGGATGGTCGCGCCGGTGCAGCACGGAGACGGGGATCGGCGTGCCGTCCCGTGCGGTGACCGTGAGGCGCTGCGTGGCATACAGCCCCGGATCGAAGCCAGACGGAATCTCCCGCACCTTGAGGGTTTCGCGATGTCCGTCGGCCAGCCGATAGTCGAAGATCGTCTCGGGCGTGACCATCGATTCATAGCTCAGCCGCAGCGTATCGACATCATATTCGGGATTGTCATCCAGCCCAGCGACATAGCTCGCCTCGGGAAAATCGAGGCGCTTGGGCGTGTTGGTTGCGTAATCGCGGATCTCGACCTGATCGAGGCCGTTCTCGCGCCCTTCGGTGACATAGAAGCGCTTGAACAGGCTGAAATCGGTCAGGTAAAATGCGTCGGAGGCCGGCAGCACCTCTTCCCACTGGTCCGGCGTCTCGATGCGCGCGCGGGCCAAGCGGAAATTGGGGTGGGTGTCATTGGCGCGGATGTAGAGCCAGCCCTCATGCTCATCCACATCATATTCGCGTTCGGGCACGCGTGCCGAAACGAGGATCGGCGCGGCAGTCGGGTCGCCGGCCGGCACCAGCCGCACCTCGCTCGTCACATGATCGCCGGTGGCGATGACGATCCAGTTTTCCGCGCAGGTGAGGCCCACAGAGACGCGGAACCCTTCGTCCGCCTCATGGTACAGCATGACATCCTGCGCCACATCGGTGCCCAGGCGGTGCAGCATCGCGCGATCCGTGCGCCACTGGGCGTTGGCCGGGGCATAGACAAGCGCGCGATCATCGCGGGTCCAGACCAGCGCCGAGAGCACGTCCGGAATGACGTCGGGCAGCATCTCGCCGGTTTCCAGATTGCGGATGCGCACCGTGTAGCGCTCCGACCCGTTGTCATCGATCGCATAGGCGAGCAGCCGGTCATCATTGGAAATCGCGACGCTGCCGAGCCGGAAATAATCCTTCCCCTCCGCCAGCGCCGGCTCATCGACGATCAGTTCGTCCGCCGATCCGTCCTCCGCCGCGCCGACCTTGCGGCGCCAGTGGCGGCGATATTGCTCGCCTGCTTCGAAGGTGCTCCAGTAGACATAAGCCCCGTCCTTCTGCGGAACGGAGCCGTCCTCCTCCTTGATGCGGCCCTTCATCTCCGCGAACAGCGCATCGACCTGGCTCTTGCGCGCCGCCATATGCGCCTGGAAATAATCGTTCTCGGCCGTCAGATAGTCGAGCACGTCGCGATCCGTCACCTCGGGATAACCGGGATCGCGCAGCCAGGCCCAGGGGTCGTCCAGCGTGCGATTGTGGTGGACGGAGCGGTGGGGGCGTTGCGCCGCGCGGGGCGGCTGGAGCGTATCGGTCATCCCCGCCAGATAGGCGCTCGCACCGCCGCGCTCAATGCCGTCAATAGAGCGCCGCCAGTGCGAGGCATGTCGTCAGCCCGACCACGACGTTCATCGGCAGGCCGATCCGCAGGAAATCGGCGAAGCGATAATTGCCGGCCGCATAGACCATAGTGTTGGTCTGATAGCTGATCGGCGTCGCGAAACTCGCCGAAGCCGCGAACATCACCGCGATCAGCAACGGGCGCGGATCGGTGCCGAGGGTCGTCGCCAGGCCGATGGCAATCGGCGTCATGATCACCGCCACCGCATTGTTGCTGACGGCTTCGGTGAGCGCGCTCGACGCAAAATAGACGATGAAGAGCAGCACCAGGGGGCTGGCGCCCTCCAGCAGCGGTCGCATCGCGTTGACCAGCAGGGTAATGCTCCCCGCCTGATCGAGCGCCGTGCCAACGCACAGCATGCCGTAGATCAGGACAAGCACATCGCCATTGATCGAGCCCCAGGCTTCATCGCCATCGATGCAGCGCGCGGCGAGGACGATGCCGACGGCGATCAGTCCTGCAACCATTATCGGGACGAGACCCAAGGCGGAAAAGACGATGGTGCCCGCCAGCGCGGCGACCGCGATGGGCGCCTTGGTCGGGCGGAAAGCCACGCCTTCGGTCTCTTCCACCCCGATGAGGTTCTGGTTCTCGCGCAGCGCATTGATGGCCGCCTCTGACCCGGTGACCAGCACCGTGTCGGCAGCGCGCACGCGGCTATCGGCCAAGGTCGGCCCGGCGTCATGGCGATGCCGGGTAATCCCCAGCAGCCGCACCGGCAGCACATTGAGGAACGGGATTTCCACCATCCGGTTACCGATGCTCGGGTGACCGGGTGAAATGATCGCCTCCACCACCAGCGGCGCATCGGCTTTGGTGTTGCCGACCGTCGCGATGCCAAGCTCGATGTCCTTGTTGGTGCGCAGGGTCATCAGATCGGCCAGCTTGGCGCGCACCACGAGGCGATCGCCCGCCATGAACGGCTCGTCCATAGCCTCGATCAGCTGGCTGCCCCGCTGGATGCTCACCAGTCGAACCCGCTTGAGGAGACCGCTTTCGGAAAGGTTTTTGCCGATCAGGCCGCTATCCCGCACGATCCTGATCTCGCTCAGGAACACCCGGTCCGCGTCGCTGTGATAGGGGGCGCCGTCACCATCCGGGAGCAGGAAGCGCCCCAGCACCGCAAGGGCGACAGTCCCGGCGGCGGCCACGATGATGCCCACCGGCGTGATCTCGAAAACGCTGAATGGCGCGACGCCCAGATCGCGCGCGACGCCATCGACCAGAAGATTGGTCGACGTGCCCACCAGCGTCAGGGTTCCGGCCAGCATGGAGATGTAGGACAAAGGAATGAGCAGCTTTTTGGCGGAAACGTTGATCGCCGAGGCCAGCCGCAACACGATCGGGATCATGATGACCACGACCGGCGTGTTGTTCATGAATGCAGCCGCCGCGAGCAAGCCAACGACCAGTTCGATCATCGCGCGGATCGGATGCGCCTTGGCGCGGGCCACGATCCAGTTGCCGATCACATCCAGAATGCCGGTGCGGGTCAACGCGGCCGAGAGCACGAACATGGAGGCAATGGTGATCGGCGCGGGATTGGCGAATGCGCGCAGCAGCGATGCGCTGTCCAGCAAGCCCGTGACGAGGAAGGCGCAGACGCCCAGCACGGCGATCACCGTCGCCGGATAGCGCTCCCGCACGAACGCCACGAAAAGTCCCACAAGGATGACGAGCCCGACAAGGGCCTGGTTGGCGTCGATGATCGCAGAGAGCCAATCAAACATCACCCTCCCCTAACGCCCCTGTCGGACCGCGTCGAGCAGCCCCGTCGGCTATGGCAATGTCAGGCTATAGAGACGAGCGGCCCGCCGCTGTCACATCTGCGTCTCATACTCCGCCGTGACATCCTGCTTGGTGCCGGTGAGCCGCACGACACGCCGTTCGCACAGCACCGGCACGGCCGTCAGCCGCATCCAGCGCAAGGCGCCATCCGGCCGGCGCAGCCGCGCATCCATGGTGAACCCGCGACGATGGCGAATCGCATAGGCCCGCAGCGACTCCATCGCCGCCCGCGAGTCCGCCAGATAGATCGATGTCGCCAGCGACCGTGTCAGCTTCTCTTCCACGGGGATGCCGAACAGATCGTAGACGGCTCTGGACCATGTCAGGCTTTCGTCGGTCAGCCGGCAGCTCCACAGGCCAATGCCCTGATTGTCCAGCGCGCTCTCCTCCCGATTCACCATGGGCATGATCGGCAGGCGCCAGCTTGCCTCGTAAACCGGCCAGCTATGCGTCAGAAAAGGCGTTTGCCCGGTGGTCATAGGGTGATCTTTGCTCTGGTCCTGATCGCATGAGCGTTCCCGGTCTTGTTTGCCAGCAGTGGCGGCAAATGCTGGCAAGCCGTCTGGAAACGCTTATGCTGTCCGGCAGAGATTAACGAGCGCCCCTTAAAAATGAACGAATGCGGGCGCGAACAGGAACGCTTGTCCATGTCTACCCATGAAGATCGCCTGCGCGCCCTGCGCGCCCAGCTGTCCCGCCAGTCGCTCGACGGATTCGTCGTGCCGCTCACCGATGAGCATCTGTCCGAATATGTCGGCGGCTATGCGCAGCGGCTTGCCTGGCTCACCGGTTTTCTGGGCTCTGCGGGCAGCGCGGTGGTCCTGCCGGAGGAAGCCGCGATCTTCACGGACGGGCGCTACACCTTGCAGGTGCGCGATCAGGTGGATGGCGCGCAATGGCAGTTCGAGAGCGTGCCGCAAACGAGCGTCGCCGCCTGGCTCGGGGTCCATGCCCCGGCGGGCGGACGGATTGGCTATGATCCTTGGCTTCACACCCGCCGCTGGGTGGAGGAGGCGACGCGTGCGCTTGCCAGCAAGGGCGCCACGCTCGTGCCGGTCGACCATAATCCCGTCGATGCCGTGTGGGATGATCGGCCCGATCCCAGCAAGGCCCGCCTCGTGCCGCATGAAGACCGCTATGCCGGGCAGAGCAGCGCCGCCAAGCGCGCCGATATGGCGGACTGGATGAAAGCGCAGGACGTGGACGCCACCGTCCTCACCGCGCTCGATTCGATCGCCTGGACCTTCAACATTCGCGGCGCGGACGTGACCCACACGCCGGTCGCGCTGGCTTATGCCCTGCTCCATGCGGACGGCAAGGCGCAGCTCTTCGTCGACCCCGCCAAGATCGATGCCGATGTGCGCGCGCATCTCGGCAATTCGGTCGACATCCTGGACCGCGCCGCTTTCACCGATGCGCTGGCAGGGCTTGCCGGCAAGGCCGTCGCTGTCGACCCCGACCGCGCCGTCTCCGCGATCTTCGAAGCGCTGGACAAGGCCGGCGCCCTGATCAAGCCGCTGCGCGATCCCGCTGTTCTGCCCAAGGCCGTGAAGAACCAGACCGAGATTGCCGGCCACAAGTCTGCGCAGGCGCGGGACGGCGCGGCCATGGCCAAGTTCCTCCACTGGCTGTCCATCGAAGGCCCCAAGGGCGGGCAGACCGAAATCAGCGTGTCGGACCGGTTGCAGGCGTTCCGTGAAGAAACCGGCGCACTCGTGGACCTCAGCTTCGACACGATTTCCGGCTCAGGCCCAAATGGCGCCATCGTCCATTACAAGGCGAGCGAGGCGACGAACCGGCCGGTTGAGGCGGGCTCGCTGCTGCTGGTCGATTCAGGCGGGCAATATCGGGACGGGACGACCGATATCACCCGCACCATGGCCATCGGCACGCCCACGCAGGAGATGTGCCACCGCTTCACCTTGGTGCTCAAGGGCCATATCGCGCTCGCCTGCGCGCGCTTTCCTGCCGGCACGCGCGGCAGCCAGCTCGACGTGCTCGCCCGTCAATTCCTGTGGGCCGAAGGGCTGGATTATGCCCATGGCACCGGACACGGCGTTGGCAGCTTCCTGTCGGTGCACGAAGGCCCGCAGCGCATTGCGACGTTCGGCGGCGGGGACGAACCGCTGCAACCCGGCATGATCCTCTCCAACGAGCCGGGCTATTACAAGACCGGCGAATATGGCATCCGCATCGAGAACCTGGTGCTGGTGGTGGAGAGCGGCACCGGCGAAAACGACCGGCCCTTCTATGCCTTCGAGACGCTGAGCCATACGCCGATCGACCGCGCCCTCATCGCCGTCGACGGGCTGACCCCGGCTGAACGGGCCTGGGTGGACGCCTATCACGCACGCACACGGGAGATCATCGGGCCGCAGCTGGATGGCGAGGAGCTGGCATGGCTGCAGGCTGCCTGCGCGCCACTGACTGCTGACTGACAGGGGAGTCAGGCCGCCTGCAGGCGATAGGGGATGGTCGTCGTGACCTTGAGGCCGCGCGGCAACCATTCCCGCACGAAGGTGCCGCGCAACTGGCGCTCGATGCTCAGCCGGATGAGATCGGACCCGAAGCCCTGATGATCGCCGGGCGGCGCGCTGTCGCCCTTGCTCTCCTGCCACTCCAGCCTGAGCTGTTCCGAAGATCCTGAGATCATCAGGTCCACAAACCCTTCCGGCGAGGAGAGCGAACCATATTTGACGGCGTTGGTCGCCAGTTCGTGAAACACGAGGGCGATGGGGGTCATGTAGGTTTCGGCGAGCAGCACATCGTCGCCGCGAATGCGGATGCGCTCAATGCCCTCCAGATTATAGGCCGCGAACAATTCGCCGAGCAGCCCCTGCAACGTCAGCGTCTGCGCGCCCTCGCGCGGCTGCACATAATCATAGGCCCGCCCCAGCGCGGCAATCTGGTCGCTCATTTTCGAGCTGAAGCCCTTCAGCTCCGGAACGCCCCGGCTGGAGAGGTAGAGCAGCGAGCCGATGACGGTGAAGATGTTCTTGATGCGATGGACCAGCTCGCGCGAGAGAAGCTCCTTCTGCTCGCGCATGATCCGCTGATCGTGAATGTCCGTGCAGGTGCCGAACCAGCGCACGATGTTGCCGGCATCATCCCTGATCGGCAATGCGCGCCCGAGCGTCCAGCGATATTCGCCATCGAACCGGCGCAGGCGATATTCGATTTCATAGGGATCGCCGGTGGCCAGCGAATGGCTCCACACCTCCCATGCCTTGGCCTGATCGTCGGGATGGAACTGGCCGTTCCAGCCGGTCCCGTCGGTCCGGCCGAGCTGCGCACCGGTAAATTCGTACCAACGCGCATTATAATAATCATGATAGCCATCGGCCCGCGTGGACCAGACCATTTGCGGCATGGCGTCGGCCAGCACCCGAAAGCGCTCCTCGCTTGCCGCCAGATCGGCTTCGGCGGCATTCTCCCAAGCCCGATGCGCGAGCATGACCCGTCGGGCCTCCAGCCGCCGCATCGTGGCTTCCGCCAAGACGGTGAGACCCTGACGTTGAATGTCGGTCAGCCCAGTGCGCGGCTCTGGTGAGATGACACAAAGCGACCCCAGCGCCTCGCCACTCTTGGATACAAGCGGCGCCCCGGCATAAAAGCGAATATGCGGTTCGCCAGTGACGAGCGGATTATCCTGAAAACGAGCGTCCTGCGTCGCGTCGCCTACGTCCATGACATCATGGCCGAGCATCGCGTGCGCGCAGAAAGACATGCTCCTGGGCGTCTCGGTGGCGTCGATCCCGGTCTTCGCCACGAACCTCTGGCGATGCTCCTCGACCAGACTGACCAGCGCGATGGGGCAGTCGCAAAGCTGGCCGGCAAACTCGACGATGCGGGTCAGTTCCTCGTCGCCGAACAGCCCGTCGATCTCATAAGCCTCAAGCGTGATGCGCTCTTCGGGCGAAACAGCGTCGCGGTTGCTCTCAGCGCTCGCCATGGGCGCTCACAATCCGGCCTCGGCAGACGTAAGGCTGCGCGCGTGAAGAGGGCCAATATGTGAGGAGCAAGATCGTCATGGGGAGACACCCATGTAGGAACGCAAAGGCGGAAGTCCATGCGGACTTTTGCGTATCTGCGGGATTTCGTCGCAGGAAGTGTCTCTCAATCAGTCGTTTCTTGATCTCTGGCGCAGATTCATCCCAACCGGCGGTCAATCCACACCACCACGGCTCCGACAAGCATGAAGCCCAAAGCGATGAGGCCCACGGTCACGCCAACCTGCGCCCAGCCGTGGCGGGAGACATCGAGGAAGGGATAGGGATAGCGCCCATCGAACTGCGCCCGCCCGATGGCATAGGCCAGATAAGCCAATGGCAGCAGCGCCCAGCGCAGCGTATCGGCATAGACCAGCCGTCCCTTGGGCACGAACACGAGCCAGTAGAGCGCCACCGCAGGCGGGGCGATGTAATGGAGCAGGAGGTTCGAGGTCTCGGCGGGGCCGCTGAGGCTTTCCGTCGCGCGCAGCAGCACTGCATAGACGATGCCGATCAAGCCCATGGCCAGCATCACGCCCGCGAGCCGGCGGGGATGACTCGGTGCCTTCGCCCCCAGCGCCACGCCAAACAGCACCACGCAGCTGAGCAGATTGCCGATTACCGTAAAAAAGCGCAGCATCGTCCACGCGGCGGCCTGGGGTGAGCCCGTCGTCTCCAGAGAGACGGCAAAGCGGATCGAAAGTCCGGCAAAGGCGATGAGGCCGACCAGCAGCGCCGCGATGCGCGCGGACATGGACAGCGTCTTGGTGGGTGGGCGCATCTCTCGGCCTAGCTCTGGCAAGTGGGGCAGTAAAAAGTGGAGCGGCCTGAATCGACCCGGCGCTTCACCGTGCCACCGCAGGGGCAGGCCAGCCCTTCCCGCCCATAGACGCGCCAGTCCTTGGCGAAATAGCCGAGCTCGCCATCCGGCCGCGCATAATCGCGCAGCGTGGAGCCGCCGGCGGCGATGGCGGCCACCAGCACCGCGCGAATGGCCTCGACCAGCCGCGCGAGCCGCGCCCGCGAGATCCGCCCCGCCGCCCGCGTCGGCGATATGCGGGCGATGTTCAGCGCCTCGCACACGTAGATGTTGCCCAGCCCGGCGATGATCCGCTGGTCCAGCAGCATCGCCTTGATCGGTGCCGCCCGCCCCTCCAGCGCCTGCGCCAGATAGTCGGCAGTCAGCGCATCGCCCAGCGGCTCGGGGCCAAGGGCAGCGAAGGGCGGGTAGGCGTCCAGCGCATCGGTTGGTGTGAGGTGCACGAACCCGAACCGGCGCGGGTCATTGAGGGCAAGGCGGTGGGTGGCCGTCTCCAGCAGCAGATGATCGTGCTTGCCCACTTCGCTCGGGTCGATCCGCCAGCGCCCGGACATGCCGAGGTGGAAGATCATGGTGTCGCCGCGATCGGTATCGATCAGGCCATATTTGGCGCGTCGGCCCAGCCCGGTGATTCGCGCCCCGGTGAGCCGCTGGCGCAGATCGACCGGGAAGGGAAAGCGCAGGTCCGCCCGGCGCGGCTCGACCAGCGTGAGTTGCGCCCCGTCGAGCACCTGACGCAGGCCGGCAACGGTGGTTTCGACTTCGGGAAGCTCAGGCATTCCTGCAGGCATAGGCCGAGGCGCGGCCGGCGCCAACAGGCATCAGAGCCAAAGTTGCCAGGGCAGGAGCAGCGGCGCGCAGAAGAGCAGCGCCAGCGCCAGCATCAGCCGCGCCTTGCCGGGCACCGCCAGCTCATCGGGCACCAGCCCATCGGGCCGCGCCCACAGGAATGGGCAGGCGAGGACAGCCAGCGCGCCCAGCCCCAGAGCCACCAGCCGAGCCCCCAGAAAAGCGCCGTCCAGCCACAGCCCCATCGCGCCAAAGGCAAAGCCGAGGGTCAGGACCCACATCAGCAGGCGCATGGTCGGGGCTCTTTGCTCATGCCCTCAAAAAACGGATCGAAGCGCCGTCTCTTTAGCGAGGAACGTGCGCGAAAACCGCTGGCTCTTCGGCGGCTTTCTCCGTAGCGAAATGCCATGGCTCTTCCCGATGACATCACCCTCGCCAATGCCCTTGCCGACGCAGCGGGCGCCGCGATCCGCCCCTTTTTCCGCGCGCCTTACGATATCGAGGCCAAGGCCGATGCCTCGCCGGTAACCGAAGCCGATCGCGCGGCGGAATTGGCGATGCGCGGCCTTCTGGACGCGCAGCGTCCGGCGGATGGCATCATCGGCGAGGAGTTCGGCACCGTTCGCGAAGGGGCATCACGCCAGTGGGTGCTCGACCCCATCGATGGCACGCGCAGCTTCATCGCGGGCCGCCCGATCTTCGGGACGCTGATTGCCTTGATGCAGGACGGCTGGCCGATCCTCGGCATCATCGATCAGCCGATCAGTGGAGAGCGCTGGGTCGGCGCCATGGGCCAGCCGACATTGTTCAACGGCAAACCCGCCCGCACGCGGCGATGTCGGGCTTTGGAAGGCGCGCAACTGGCGACCACCAGCCCCCATCTGTTCAACGCGCACGATGGCGAACATTATCTCGCGCTCGCCGCAGCCGTTGCCGGCGACCGACTGGGTCAGGGCCCGATCTATGGCGGCGACTGCTATAATTACGGCCTGCTGGCGAGCGGCCATGTCGACATCGTGTGCGAGACCGGCCTCAAGCTCCACGACTTCGCAGCGCTCGTCCCGGTGGTCGAGGGTGCCGGCGGGCACATGTGCGACTGGTTAGGCGAGCCGCTCCATGAAGCCAGCGCCGGCGACGTCATCGCCATGGGCGACCCCGCCCGCCTCGAGGATGTCATCGGCGCCCTGTCCCATCATCAGGACTGACGGGCCAGGGCCGCGTTTTTAGTCGACGACCGTCCCGACCACGGCGCCAGCTGCGCCACCGACAGCCGCACCCTTGCCGACGTCATTGCCGGTCACGGCAGCCGTACCAGCGCCCGCCGCCGCGCCGATGCCGGCGCCCTTGAGGGTCGAACAACCCGAGACAGCCAACGCACTGGCCGTGATGAGGCCGATCAGAACGAGTTTCATGATGCATTCCTTCCAGCAAATTCCTGCTGAACAAATGCGCAAAGCCTCCGCGTCGTTCCCGATCGCTACGTCGCCGCTGCCTAGGCCTTAAGAACCGCCTGCCACTGATCGGGCTTGAAACCGACCAGCAAGGCGCTCGCTCCCGTTACCACCGGGCGCTTGATCATCGAGGGATGCTCGACCATCAGCGCGATGGCCTTGGCCTCATCGATCCCGGTCCTGGCATCATCCGGCAGTTTGCGAAAGGTCGTGCCAGCGCGGTTGAGCAGCACCTCCCACCCTGCCTGCTTTGACCAATCGGCCAGCTCTGCCGACGTCGGCGGCGTCTTTTTATAATCGCGGAAATCATGCGCGAGGCCCTGATCGTCCAGCCACTTGCGGGCCTTCTTCACCGTGTCGCAATTGGGGATGCCGTGCAGGGTCAGGGACAATGCTCTCTCCTTGGAATACAGACTGGAAGGTCGAAAGCGATCAGGCCGGTGCGCCGACTTCGGCATCCTCGAATTTGTCGGCCAGCGTCAGGCGGTCGAGGATGGCGGCGGTCTCGTCACGGACCTTGAGCATGATGCGCCGCAGCTCGCACTCATCTTCCGGCAGACAGTTCTTGCAGGGCTGGTGCGCATAGCGACTGGCGCAAGGCACGAGGGCCAGCGCGCCGTCGGTCAGGCGGAAGATATCGCCATAGCGGATGTCGATCGGCGGCAGTGCCAGCCAGTATCCACCTTCCCGCCCCCGCCGCGTCGCCACCAGGCCCGCGCGGCTCAATTCGGACAGGATCACGGTCAGAAACTTGGCGGGAATATTCTGCGCGACCGCAATATCGGTGAGCTGGATCGGCCCCTCACCATAATGCCGCGCCAGGTGCTGGAGAGCGCGGATGGAATATCGCGTGCGTTGCGAAAGCATACCAACCTATTTGGCAGAGAATGCCGTCCGCGCAAGGGGCAAGCCCGCGCAATCGCTCGATAGCGGTTCTTTTTCAATCTCGGGAACGGGCCGTGACGCGCGCCACGGCCCTTCCGATTGTTAAGCGGCCTGCTTGCGTCGCTCTGCCAGCTCGTCGTTGAGCATTTCGGCCAGCAGGAAAGCCAGCTCCAGGCTCTGCGCCGCGTTGAGGCGCGGGTCGCAATGCGTGTGGTAGCGATCCGCGAGGCTCTGCTCGGTGATGTCGATCGCGCCGCCGGTGCATTCGGTGACGTTCTGGCCGGTCATCTCGGCATGGATGCCGCCGCCGAAGCTGCCCTCGGCGCGGTGCACGGCGAAGAAGCCGCGCACCTCGGCGAGGATGCGCTCGAACGGGCGCGTCTTGTAGCCATTGGCCGCCTTGATGACATTGCCGTGCATCGGGTCGCACGACCACACCACCGGATGCCCTTCACGCATCACCGCCCGCACGAGCGGGGGCAGCGCGCCCTCGATCTTGTCATGACCATAGCGCGTGATGAGCGTGATCCGCCCTGCCTCGCGGCGCGGATTCAGCGCATCGAGCAGGCGCAGCAGCACATCGGGCTGCAGGCTCGGCCCGACCTTCATGCCGATGGGATTGCCGATGCCGCGCAGATACTCGACATGGGCCGAGCCTTCGAAGCGCGTCCGGTCGCCGATCCACAGCATGTGCGCGCTGGTGTCGTACCACTGGCCGGTGAGCGAATCCTGACGGGTCAGGGCCTGCTCATAAGGCAGCAGCAGCGCCTCGTGGCTGGTGTAGAAGCTGGTGCCGCCAAGCTGGGGCACCGTGTCCGGCGAGAGACCGCAGGCCTTCATGAAATCCAGAGCTTCGCCGATGCGATCGGCCATTTCGCTGAACTTCTGGGCCCAGGGGCTGCGGCCCATGAAATCCAGCATCCAGCCATGCACCTTGTCGAGGCTGGCATAGCCGCCGGTCGAGAAGGCGCGCAGCAGGTTGAGCGTGGCGGCCGACTGATTGTAGGAGCGGATCATGCGCGCCGGATCGGGCTCGCGGCCGTCCGCCGTGAACGCGATATCGTTCACATTATCCCCGCGATAGCTCGGCAGCTCGACGCCATCGATCGTCTCGGTCCCGGCCGAGCGCGGCTTGGCGAACTGGCCGGCCATGCGACCCACCTTCACAACCGGCAGCTTGCTGGCGAAGGTGAGCACCACCGCCATCTGCAGCAGCACGCGGAACGTGTCGCGAATATTGTTCGGGTGGAACTCGGCGAAGGATTCGGCGCAGTCCCCGCCCTGCAGCAGGAACGCCTCGCCATTGGCGACCTTGGCCAGATCGGCCGTCAGGTTGCGGGCCTCGCCTGCAAAGACGAGCGGCGGAAAGGTCCCAAGCTGCGCCTCGGCTGCCGCGAGTGCCGCAGCATCGCGATAGATCGGCATTTGCAACCCTTCATGATCCCGCCAGCTCGCGGGCGACCATTTCGCCGTCATGATATTCCAGACTCCAAGCGTGTTCGCGCCACAACATGGGGTGTGGCGGACAAGGGGCAAGCCCCTACGCGTTTGAGGGCTTTGAGGCAAGGAGGTTGGGGATAAAGGCGCGAGGATGCGCGGGCGCAGCAGCGTCGTGACGTAAGATCAACCCGTCGCGTAGTGGGGAGATCAATCCAGTCTTCCCGCGAACAAACGGAGCGCCTGCCGCGTAACATGATCCGGAGGCCCGTAAAAACATTAAACACATGGTGAACGGAGACACTCTAATCGTGCGGCGAAATCTTGAGAATTCAGGCCGTTTCTCGAAGTAAATGACGTCCAAATCGCCGGAACATTCAGAAAAATCGTATGATGAAGGTCCGGTTTTGCTGGATTCATAGTCGCTATCAGGCGAAATGGACTCGGGAATCGGAAACGGGGGCTGTCAAATCGACAGCGCGAATCATGAACCTTCTGGCTGACTATAACTGGCCATTCGCGGTATCGCTCGGCGTGATGGTTCTTCTCGCGGCCCTGCAGGTGTTTGGGCTCGGTGACCTGTTCAGCAGCACGGAAACCGACTTGGACGCGGAATCGGGCGGAAGCCCAGCCGATGGACTGTTGAGCTTGGTCGGTGTGGGCCGCGTGCCATTCATGATCTGGCTGGCGGTGCTCCTGCTGCTTTTCGCGGCGATCGGCGTGAGTATACAAAGCCTGGCCGGCGCCTTCCTGGGCGAGGCACTGGCTCCGTGGCTGGCAGGCCTGCTTGCCTCGATTGTAGCCCTACCAGCGACGGGAGCACTCGTGCGACCGCTCGCGCGCATCCTGCCCGGCGACGAGACGACGGCAGTAGAGATCGAATCCCTCCTTGGTCACCGCGCGAAGATTCTCACCGGTCGCGCCAGCCGCGGAAGCCCAACCCGCGCTCAGGTCATTGATCATCATGGTCAGATGCACCTTGTGATGGTGGAGCCCCATCATAGTGACACCGAAATGGGCGAAGGCGACGAAGTTCTCCTCGTGCGCCGGGAAGGAGAGCGGTTTTACGCTGTAGCCCTAGAGGAAAAACGTTTGGCGCCGATCTAACGGCGAGGGGAGACTGGAATGCAGGGACTAGACCTGATGGATATTGCAATCTGGGCAGGCGCGATCTTCGCCTTGCTCCTGATCTTCGGCTTTACGATCGCGCGACTTTACCGGCGCGCCACGAAGGAAGTGGGCTTCGTCCGAACCGGATTTGGCGGAGAGAAGGTGGTCATGAACGGCGGGGCGCTCGTGCTGCCCGTGCTGCACGAAACCATGCCGGTCAATATGAATACGGTCCGCCTCGCGGTGGAGCGCAAGAACATGGATGCGCTGATCACGCTCGACCGGTTGCGGATTGACGTGAAGGCCGAATTCTATGTCCGCGTCCGCCCCGATGCAGGCGCAATAGCCATGGCTGCGCAGACGCTTGGCCTGCGCACGATGCAGCCGGAAGCTCTGAAAGATCTCGTCGAAGGAAAGTTTGTCGACGCGCTTCGGTCTGTTGCGGCCGGAATGAGCATGAACGAACTGCACGAAAAGCGCGCCGACTTCGTTCAGAAGGTGCAACAGGTCTCATCCGTGGATCTCGCGATGAATGGCCTGGAACTGGAATCCGTTTCACTGACGGGGCTGGACCAAACGAGCATCGAGCATTTCAACGCCAACAACGCATTCGATGCGGAGGGTCTGACCAAGCTCACCGAACAGATCCAGCAGCGCAAGAAGCTGCGCAACGATATCGAAATGGACACGCGGGTCCAGATCGAGACGAAGAACCTCGAAGCCGATCAGCGCAGTCTGCAGATCAGCCGCGATAACGAGTTCGCGCGGCTGGAGCAGGAACGCGAGGTCGAAATGCGGCGTGCGGCGCAAGCGGCAGAAGTCGCTCGGGAGCAGGCACTGCGCAGTCAGGAGGCGGAGGCCGCGCGGATCGACGCCAAGCGGCTGATCGATTCGCAGCAGATCGAAGCTGACCGCTCGATCGAACAAGCCCGCATCGCACAGGCCCAGGCCATAGAAATCGCCCGGCAGGAACAGCAGATCGCCGTTCAGAACAAGAGCCGGGAAGAAAGCCAGGCAAAGGCCGAGGCTGACGCCGCTCGCGCCAAAGCGGCAGCGGCCGAAGAACAGGTTATCACCAGCCGCGAAACTGAAGTGGCCGAGCGTGACAAGCGCATCGAACTGATCGAAGCGGCGAAAGCAGCGGAACGCGAAGCGATCAAGCTGAAGGTCCAGACAGAAGCCGAGAAGGATGCGGCCACGAACCACGCCGAGGCTATTCGACGCGCAGCTGAGGGCGAGGCCGATGCGACGAAGCTGAGAGCCGAGGCCGACCGCGTGCGCTTCGAAGTCGAAGCAGCGGGTCAACGCGCTGTCAACGAGGCCGCCAACCTCCTCTCAAGCAGCCAGATCAGCCTTCAGACGAAACTCGCGCTGCTCAAGGTGCTGCCGGACCTGGTGCGTGAAAGCGCCAAGCCACTTGAGGCAATCGATTCCATCAAGATCGTGCAGGTGGATGGCCTCACGCAAAAGGCGGGTGGCGCCGCCAATGCAGCGCCCTCGGGAGGAGGATCGGGCAACCTTGCGCAGGACGCCCTCTCAGCGGCCCTCGCCTATCGAGCGCAGGCGCCGGTTCTCGACGGCCTGATGAAGGAACTGGGGCTTGATGGACGCTCGCTCGACGGGCTTGTCGCCGGAGGCATGACAGACGAGGCAAGCCCGCGCGACGGGCGCGGCGATACTGGCGAGAGCGCTAAGAGACTGAAGGGTAGCCAGGCGCAGGAGCGGTCGGAAAAGTTGTAACGCAGATGCACCAGACTGTGGAGGAACGTGATTATGCCGCCTCCGCAGCCTGCTGCCACTTAGCGGCTCGGCACGATGGTCCTCGTTGATGCAACGCACAGGATCATTCCGACACCCGCCGCAATCCACAGCGCTGAAGAGCCCAGCCTAGCATAAGCGAAAGCCCCTGCAATCGCGCCGGTCATTAACCCGCTCCACAGGCCGAGATCGACTCGCCAGTGGCTTGCATCCTTGCCGGTGAGGCGGTTGGCGAGCGCCTGACCCAGCCGGACAAGTGCGCCGGTCATGTAGGTGAGCCCGACCTTCACCTCGCCATTATCGGCGAGCGCGGCATTTTCGGCGCCCATGGCCATGACCATCGCGGCGAGTGCAAAAGTCGGCGAAATCGGTGCGGCGAGCGCGGCCACCAGCAGCAGCGCCGTCACCAGACCGAGCACGGCGGGACGGCGATGCGCGCCCGCGCGATGCCCCACCAGTCCGCCCAGCACGACGCCCGTAACGAACCCGGCAATGAGGCCCGCGGCGGTCAGCGCGGCGCTGGAGCCCTCGCTGATCCCCACCGCCAACCGCGTCGAATTACCGCTCATGAACGAGACGAAAAAGCCGCCCGCAGTGAGGAATCCGAGCGCATCCACGAAACCGGCCAGCGCGGAGAGCGCGATGGCGAGGTTGAGCAGGCGGGCGTCGGACCTCAGCATCGCTAACGCCTAATAATCCCGATTGAGGTCGGCGACATGCTCCAAGGGCTCGCCGGCCAGATAGTGGCGGATGTTCCGCGCGAACCGCTCGGCGCCGCGCTGGAAGGCGCTGGTCTGGCTCGGCCCCGCCAGATGCATGGTGACGAGCACATTCGGCGCGCGCCACAGCGGGTGTTCGGGCGGCAGGGGCTCGGGCGTCGCGACATCGAGAAACGCGCTGCCCAGATGCCCGGATTCCAGCGCGGCGATGAGCGCCGGCTGATCGATCAGATCGCCGCGCGCGATGTTGATGAGGCGCGCACCCGGCTTCATGGCTGCCAGTTCCTCAGCGCCGATCATCGCCCGCGTCTCGCTGGTGTTGGGCGCGGCGATGATGACGAAATCGAACTCCGCGAGGCGCGGGCGCCAGTCATCCGGACCGATCACCGCATTGGCGCTGTCTGCCGAGCGGCGCACGCCGGTCACCTGAACGCCGAAGGCACGCAGGCGGGTGCCGATCTCCCGGCCGATGGCGCCATAGCCGATCACCAGCGCCCGCGCGCCCAGCAACTCGAAATTCCCTGGCGGTCGCGCCAGCCAGTTCTGCCGGTCATGGGCGCGCACGACCTCATCTAGTCGCTTGGCGAGCACCAGCGCGCCCATGACGGCATAATCGGCAATCACGTCCGGCATCAGGCCAGCGCCATTGGTGAAGATCTGGCCGCGCGCGCGCATGTCCTCGATCGGGAACGCATCGAAGCCTACGATGACCGTGTGGATCCACTTGGCGTTCACCGCCGCGCGCGGACCCTTGGCGTAGACATTGCCGGCGAATTCGTCGAACCAGCCGATCTCCGCCTCCGGCGCCAGAGCCATTGCCTCTTCGACCGTGGAGAAGCCGCGCAACGTCACGCGCCCGGCGATCTCGGCGCCCAGCATGGCTTCCAGCCTCTCCCGCTGCGCTTCCGGCAGAACGATGAGCGGCTTATGCGCCATGATCGAGCCTCCATTCCCAGCCGAGCGGATCGCCGTCCATGACCTCGACGCCGGCGGCGAGCAGTTCGTCGCGCAGCGCATCCGAGGCCGCGAAGTCCTTTTCGGCCCGCGCAGCCTTGCGCCGGTCCATCAGCGCCGCGATCGCGCCTTCATCGATGGCGGCGGTCTTCGGGCGCAGGCGCAGTGCTTCCCGCTCCAGTGCGAACAGCCCGAGGCCGAGCACGCTCTCCATCGCCTCGACCAGCGCGCGCTTCTCCTCGGCCGGCACCTTCTTTATCGCCAGCGCCTCGTCCAGCACGGTGAGCGCGACCGGCGTGTTGAGATCATCGCTGATCGCCGCATCGAAGCGCTCCAGCAAGGCCGTCAGCTTGGGATGCGCCACCGCACCAGCCGCCGCCACATCGCGCAGGGGTGCCGCGCTCATCAGCATGCGCTTGAGCCGGGTCAGCGCCGCGCCGAGATTGTCCCAGCTGAACTCCAGCTCTGAGCGATAATGCGCCTGCAGGCACATCATGCGGTAGGCGAGCGGATGATAGCCCCGGTCGATGAGCAATTGCAGCCGCAGGAACTCGCCCGATGATTTGCTCATCTTTCCGGTGCGGTCGATGAGGAAATTATTGTGCATCCACAGCCGCGCGCCGGAATGGGCCGCGCAATCGAGATGGCCGTGAGCGGCGTCATAGCCCTGGATCGCCTGATTCTGGGCGATCTCATTGGGGTGATGGATCTCGCGATGATCGATGCCACCGGTGTGGATGTCGAACGGCAGCCCCAGCAGCGCGCGGCTCATCACTGAGCATTCCAGATGCCAGCCCGGCGCGCCCTTGCCCCAGGGCGAGTCCCATTCCATCTGCCGCGTCTCGCCCGGCGGCGTTCTACGCCAGATCGCGAAATCGGCGGCGTGGCGCTTGCCCTCGACCGGATCGATGCGGCCTTCATTTTTTACCCGCTGCTGGAAGTCTTTGAATTCTCCGATCACCTTCTCAAAGGCGTTCAAAAAATCATCGGATGCTGGTGAAGGCATGGTGCCAAAAATCGCCAGAACTTCCGAGTGCAATTTCTTCGCGGGAGAATTCCTTTTCATCCGCTGCACAACACCGATGAAAGCTTCGATCTCTGCACTCAGATAAGTCTTGATATGCAGTGGTTCCTGCAAATTGGAAGGAATCGTCCGAAGGCGCTCCGTCAACCGGCTTAATTCATTTAACAATTCGACATCGTGGCCTGCCAATCGGCCATAATCGGCCACCGTGCTGGTATCGAAATAGAGGCCGGTCGGCAGCTCATAGCAGTGCTGGTCCGCAATGCTCTTGGCGAACTCGATCATCTGCGGCACGAAATCGGTGGCGATCGACCAGTGCGCCGGGTGGCGGATGTTGAGCGCATCCACGTCGGCCCAATAGGCCTGCGTATAATGCTTCGCGATGTCCCAGATGGATTGCGCCTGCTGCGCGGCCATCTTCTCCATCTTGTCCTCGCCGGCATCGCCATCGTCGGTCAGGTGGCCGACATCGGTGATGTTGATGACGTGGGTGAGCTTGTAGCCCTTAAAACTCAGCGTCCGCCCGAGCGTATCCGCGAACACATAAGCGCGCATGTTGCCGATGTGCGGATAATTATAGACCGTCGGCCCACAGCTATAGACCCGCGCCTCGCCGGGGTGAACGGGATCGAACGGCTCGAGCTGGCGCGTAAGACTGTTGAAGAGCTTGAGTGACGGGGCTTGGATCATGGCGCGCCCATGTGAGCGCAGCCAGCGCGCGGGTCAACAGGGCACAAAGGCCGTGATGCACTGACGGGGAAAGCCATAGCAATGGCAGAGGGCGGCGCAGGCACCGCCCCCTGACCGAAAATCTCAGCCCTTGGGTGCGAGCACCATGAGCATCTGCCGGCCTTCGAGGCGCGGATAGGATTCGACCTTGGCGATCTCGGCCGTGTTCTCGGCGACGCGCTGGAGCAGCTGCATGCCGAGCTGCTGGTGCGCCATTTCACGGCCGCGGAAGCGCAGCGTGACCTTGACCTTGTCGCCCTCACCGATGAAATCGACGACCTTCTTCATCTTCGTATCATAGTCATGATCGTCGATGTTCGGACGCATCTTGATCTCCTTGATCTCTTGCGTCTTCTGGGTCTTGCGGGCGATATTCGCCTTTTTCTGGGCCTCGTACTTATACTTGCCGATGTCCAGGAACTTGCAGACCGGCGGATCTGCATTGGGAGAGACCTCTACCAGGTCCAGCCCGACGTCCGCTGCCTGCTCGATCGCCTCGCGCGTGAACATCACGCCCAGATTTTCGCCCTCTTCATCAATGACGCGCACCTTGGGCACACTGATGAATTCATTGTAGCGGGGGCCGTTCGCGGGCTGTGGCGCCATCGGGCGGCGCATCATCGGGGGACGTATAGCAGTTTCTCCTGTTGCCAATTCACATATGCGAGATGCGCACCTTACCGGTTTTCCATGAGAACGGAAAGAGGCCGTAGCGCGACACGAGGCGAACTGCGGCGCGAAGGCCACAGTTGCGTGCACCGTGCATTTAGGATCGCAAGCCGCTCACGGCAAGGGCCATCATCAGCGAGGCCGATGATGAACGAGCCCGGCCTTGCGGCATCCCTCAGCCCGGATGGCGGAAATGAATGAGCGGATAGGGCCGCCCTGCCGGATCGGTCTCTGAGCGCCCCGTGCGCACGAAGCCGCGCGCTTCGTAAAACGCGATGGCCTGAGGCGCCTGCTCGCTGGCATCCACCTTTGCGCCGGGCACCAGCGCGAGAGCGTGCGCGACAAGAGCGCTGCCAAAACCCTGACCATGCACGGCGGGATCGACGAACAGCGAATCGATCTCGTCCTTCCCCATGCCGAGAAAGGCCTGGACGGTGCCGGCCGCATCCGTCGCGACCCACAGGTCGACCGAGGGAAGATGCTCGTGTTCAACCATCCGGTCGATCTCAACCCGGTCCTCCGGCGTGAGAAAGCCATGCGTCGCATCGACCGCCGCCCGCCAGATCGCCAGCGCGCGCGGCAGATCGGCCGGAGTCGCCTTGCGGATGTGGATGCTCATCGGCTTCTCATCATCTAGCTCCTCCTCTTCAGGGGAGGGGCTAAGCTCAGGCCAAATCCGGCGGCGTGGCTTCCGCTACCAGTTGCGCGATGACTTCATCCACGCTCAGCACCTTCTGATGCTCGTCGCTGCCGAGGCGGCGCAGGGCGACGGTACCCTCTTCGGCCTCGCGACGGCCGACGACCAGCAGGTTGGGCACGCGCCCGAGGCTGTGCTCGCGCACCTTGTAGTTGATCTTCTCGTTGCGCAGA
Organism: Sphingobium sp. B2D3C; assembly: GCF_025961835.1. Classification (NCBI taxonomy): domain Bacteria; kingdom Pseudomonadati; phylum Pseudomonadota; class Alphaproteobacteria; order Sphingomonadales; family Sphingobiaceae; genus Sphingobium; species Sphingobium sp. B2D3C. Next base: position 2,495,755 of record NZ_JAOQOK010000001.1, read on the forward strand.
TCGGTCTCGGCGCGGATGCCTGCGGCGCGCAGCTTCTCGACCACCTCGGTCGCATAGCCGTCCGCATCCGAGACGATGGTCGCGACCACCGCCTGCACCGGCGCCAGCCACAGCGGGAATTTGCCGGCATAATGCTCGATGAGGATGCCAATGAAGCGCTCATAGCTGCCGAAGATCGCGCGGTGGAGCATCACCGGCCGGTGGCGGGCGCCATCCTCGCCGACATAGCTCGCATCCAACCGCTCGGGCAGCACCCGGTCGGACTGGATGGTGCCGACCTGCCATGTGCGGCCGATGGCATCGGTCAGGTGCCATTCCAGCTTGGGCGCGTAGAAAGCGCCTTCGCCGGGAAGCTCTTCCCAGCCATACTCGTCCGTCGCAAGGCCAGCGGCGATGACGGCGTTGCGCAATTCCGTCTCCGCCAGATCCCACATCTCGTCCGAGCCGAAGCGCTTTTCCGGGCGCAGCGCGAGCTTGATCGAATAGGTAAAGCCGAAGTCCTTGTAGATGCGGTCGGCCAGCGCGCAGAAGGCGCGGACTTCATCGACGATCTGGTCCTCGCGGCAGAAAATGTGCGCATCGTCCTGCGTGAACTGGCGCACGCGCATCAGGCCGTGCAGCGCGCCATGCGGCTCGTTGCGGTGGCAGCAGCCATTCTCGTAGATACGCAACGGCAGATCGCGATAGCTCTTAATGCCCTGGCGGAAGATGAGGACATGCGCCGGGCAGTTCATCGGCTTGAGCGCCATCCACTGCGCATCATTCGACACGAGCGGGCCTTCGTCCTCGACATTCGGCACCTCGTCCGGGATGACGAACATATTCTCGCGATACTTGCCCCAGTGGCCAGACTGCTCCCACTGGCGCGCGTCCATCACCTGCGGGGTCTTCACTTCGTGGTAGCCCGCGTCATCGATGGCGCGGCGCATATAGGCCTCAAGCTGGCGCCAGATGACGAAGCCCTGCGGATGCCAGAATACGCTGCCATGCGCTTCCTGCTGGAGGTGGAACAGGTCCATCTCCTGCCCGATCTTGCGATGATCGCGCTTGGCCGCTTCCTCCAGCCGCAGCAGATGCGCATCGAGCTGCTTCTTGTTGAGCCAGCCGGTGCCGTAGATGCGGCTGAGCATCGCGTTCTTCTGGTCGCCGCGCCAGTAAGCGCCGGAGACGCGCGTCAGCTTGAAGGCCTGCGGATCGACCTTGCCGGTGGAGGCAAGATGCGGCCCGCGGCACATGTCCAGCCAATCGCTGCCGGACCAGTAGACGGTCAGATCGTCGTCGCCGGGCAGTTCGGCCGCCCATTCGGCCTTGAAGCGCTCGCCCTGCCCCGTCCAGCGCGCGATGAGCTGCTCGCGCGTCCAGACCTCGCGGCGCAGCGGCTTGTCGGCAGCGATGATCTCGCGCATCTTCGCTTCGATGGCGGGCAGGTCTTCCTCGGTGAACGGCCCGCGATCCGCCGGCGCCGCGACGTCATAATAGAAGCCATCGTCCGTGGAGGGGCCGAAGGTGATCTGCGTGCCCGGGAACAGCGCCTGCACCGCCTCGGCGAGGATATGCGCATAATCGTGGCGGACCAGCTCCAACGCGTCCGCCTCGTCCCTGGCCGTCACCAGCGCCAGCTGCGCATCGGCGTCCAGCGGGCGGGTGATGTCGACCAGCTCGCCATCCACCCGCGCGGCCAGCGCCGCCTTGGCGAGGCCGGGGCCGATCGCGGCGGCGATGTCCGCCGGCGTGGTGCCGCGCGCAACCTCGCGCTGCGAGCCATCGGGGAGCGTGATTGTCACCTGTTGCGTCATCGGTCTGGTTCCTGCTGTGCGGCTTGCCGCTTAGGCAAGTGCGATAGACTTGGGAAGAGGCGGAACGGGCCGGATGCGCATGACCGCCCCGATCCGCTGCTGGGATGGGGCCTTCGGTCCTGCGCGCTTCAATCGATGAGGCGCGTGCCGACGACCCCGGTGCTAGTCCGGGTGGTGGGCGTGGTCGCGGCTGTGAAGCGCAGACGAGGCATGGCGGCTTTCATAAGGGGAGCGCGGAGGTTTGTCACCTGCTGGCGGGCATTCCTTACAGCGTCGTCGATTCAGCGCAGCCGAGCAAGCATCGACGCCGCATATGCCGCATAAGGGCCGATCCAGCGCTCGTGGATCGCGTGGATGGGCAGTGCGTCGAGGTGATTCCACCGCTCGCGCCCACGCTTCTCGGCGATCACCAGCCCGGCGCTTTCCAGCACGCCCAGATGCTGCATGACCGTGCAGCGATCCAGCTCCGGCAGGAGCGCGCACAGCATCCCGGTGGTCTGAGGGCCGCCCTTGAGCGCATCGAGCATCCGGCGGCGGGCGCGGTGACCGAGCGCCTTGAACAGCGCGTCGGCGGCATCCTCATTGTCCGTATCGGGCCTTGCGATTTCAGTCTGCGTTGACATGTTATGTTTTTATAACATATGAGTCGCCCGATCAAGAGTCGGTGGTGCTTCCTTTGCGAGAGGATAGAGCATGGAACTGAAGTTCACGGTCGGCGGGCGGATCGCCAAGCCGGTGCATGAGGTGTTTGAGGCCGTGGTGAACCCGGCCCACCTCTCCCAATTCTTCACCACGGGCGGGGCACAGGGGCGACTGGAACCCGGTGCAACGGTGACCTGGGACTTTCATGACTTTCCCGGCGCCTTCCCCGTCGAGGTGATCGAGGTGGAGCAGAATGCCTGCATCGTGTTGCGCTGGGCCGGCGCGGACGACGCCGTGACGCCGGACGCGCAGGGCCGCGCGCTCACCACCGTGACAATGACCTTCGCCGCGCTGGACGACGGACGAACCCATGTGCAGATCAGCGAGGAAGGCTGGCGCGACAATGCGGCGGGCCTCAAAGCGTCCTACGGCAATTGCGAAGGCTGGACCGGCATGCTCTGCGCCATGCGCATGTGGCTGGAGCATTGGGTAAATCTGCGCGACGGATTTTATAAGTGACGGCCTGTCCCTGCGCACTGACCTGACGGGAACTCACCCCGTCACCAATCCGTCATCCTCCCTTCATGTGCGTGACGCCGTTCCGTCACCTCCCTGACGCAACGCCTCCCTATCTGCCGCCCCCAGAACAAAACCTGCTTTTGGGGACTCACCACAATGAAACCGCTTTACCCGACTTTCCGGGCCGCTTTGCTGTGCTCGGCCATTCTGCTTGCCACGCCTGCCCTCGCACAATCCGCGCCCGTTCCGGAGGCCGAGAGCGAGGCCGGTGCGGACGGTGACACCATCGTCGTCACCGGCCAGCGCCGCGCGCAATATGAGGCGACGGCGGAGAAGCGCGAGGCGTTTGCGGTGATGGATGCGATCTCCGCCGACGATATCGGCAAGCTGCCGGACCATAATACGGCGGCGGCGCTGCGGCGCATTCCGGGCCTTTCCGTCCAAGAGGATCAGGGCGAACCGCGCTTCCCGGTGCTGCGTGGCCTGCAATCCACCTACAACCGCACGACGGTGGACGGCGCGCTGGTGGCGGGCGTGGATTCGGGCGGGCGCACGGTGCCGCTGGACATCGTGCCCTCCGTGATGGCGGGGCGGATCGAGGTCATCAAGACGGTGACGCCGGAGAATGACGCCAATGCCGTCGGCGGCATCATCAATATCACCACCCGCAGCGCCTTCGATGCCGGCCGGCCGTTCTTCAACGGCATCGCCTCTTATGGCATTTATGAGCAGCATGGCGAGGTGCGAAACAGCAAGCCCTCCTACCGGTTGGCCTTTGCCGCCGGCACCACCTTCGGCGCGGACGACGAATGGGGCATCGTGATCGGCGCGAGCCAGGAGCAGCTCGATTACGACATTCCGCAGATCGAGGTCGCCAGCCCCTCAGTGCGCGAATATACCGCCGCCGGCGCCCCGGTGGACAGCGGCGCGGCGACCGGCAACGGCATCCAGGTGCCGACCCAGCACCGCCTCTTCTGGTACAACAACACCAAGCAGCGCACCGGCGGCAATGTGAAGCTGGAATGGCGCCCGTCCGACACGTTCCGCTGGGAACTCTCCGGCGTCGTCGCCCGCACCGAGGACGATGAGGAACGCATCGAATATCGCATGGAGCCGATCGGCAATGTCGCGAACCAGACGCAGACGAGCGGCCAGTTCGCGCGCGGGCGGATCATCGTGCAGCTCAACCAGCCGATTACGCGGCGCCTCGTCGCGCTCGGCCGCACCGCCTTCGCCTGGGATGGCGGCGAGCAATGGAAGCTGGACGGCGACGCGGTGTTCTCGCTCGGGCGGATGCGCGTGCCCAATGAGAGCATCGAGTTCCGCACCCGCGATGCCGACGCGACCCGCTATGCCTTCAGCTATGACACGTCGGACTTCTACCCCGTGTTCATGCCGGCCAACGCCGCCGCCGCGGTGAACCCGCAGAACTTCTACCTGCAGCAGCAGCGTAGCAATCTGGAGAAGTCGCTGGAGAAGAGCGGCCAGTTCCGCCTGAACTTCACTTATGGCGATGACAGCATCGATGGCGGCATCAAGCTCAAGACCGGCGCAGTGCTGCGCCTGACCAGCCGCAAGAACGAAGTCGAGCGGACCGACTATAAGGCCGCCAGCGGCTTCACCTACACGCTCGACAAGGTGGTGACCGCCGGGCCGAGTGAAGCGATCCGCGACAAGTTCTACATTCCGATCCGCATCGATGCGGCCGCGTTTCCGGCCTTCTACCAGGCCAATCAGAGCCGCTTCACCACCACCGTCGCCTCGAAGGCGGGCGACTATAAGGTCAACGAGGATGTCTACGCCGGCTATGTGCAGGGCAGCACCCGGATGGGCAATGTCACGCTGCTCGGCGGCCTGCGCTATGAGCGCACGGAAGTCTCCTCGGATGCCTATCGCACGCTCGGCAGCACGCTCACTCAGATCACGACGGACGGCAGCTATGGCAACTGGCTGCCCAGCGCGCACATCCGCTGGGATGTGACCGACCGCGTTGTGGTGCGCGGCGCCTATACCAACACCATCGGCCGGCCGGATTATTCCTCCATCGCGGCGAGCGAGACGCTCAGTTTCGATGGCAGCCAGCCAACGCTGTCTCGTGGCAATCCGGGCCTCAAGCCGCGAGAGAGCAGGGGCTTCGATCTATCCTTCGAGTTCTATCCCAAGGATGGCGTCATCTCTGCAGCGCTGTTCCACAAGAAGATCAGGAACGAGATCTTCACCCTCTCCAATGTGGAGACGATCGATGTCGGCCGGGGGCCGGAGAGCGTACTCGTCTCCGAACCGCGCAATGCCGAAACGGCCACCATCAAGGGCCTCGAGCTGAACCTGCAGCAGGCGCTGACCTTCCTGCCCGATCCGTTCGACGGGCTGGGCGTGAGCGCCAACGCGACCTTCCTCGATACGCGTTTCACCTTCCTCACGACCGCCGGGCCGCGCGTCACCGGGCTGTACCTCCAGCCGGACACGGTGTGGAACGCCTCGGTCTACTACCAGAAAGGCAAGTTCGAGGGGCGCCTGTCTTACAACTATATCGGCGGCTTCCTGGAGACGATCAACGACACCATCCCCAATGCCGACCAATATTGGAAGAGCCGCGGCACGCTGGATGCCAATATCAGCTATCGCGTCACCTCCAATATCACGCTGTATGCCGAGGGGCAGAACCTCAACAATCAGGGCCGGCGCGAGCTGGTCGGGCCCGGGCGCACCTACCTGCAGGAATCCGCCGAATATGGCCGAACCTTCTGGTTCGGCGTGGCGGCGAATTTTTGATGGGCCTGCTTCTCGCTCTGGCGGCCAGTGCCGCCGCGGCGGCGGCGGCGGCGGGGACACCCGCTGCCGCCCCGCCCCAGGGCCAGCCGGCCGAAACGCTGCGCCGCATCCCTGCCGAGGAAGCGCGGCAGGGCGTGGCGGTCGGCCCGAACGATGTCTATGCCGTCGCCAACTGGACCATCGCCCGCTACGATCGCAAGACCGGCGCGCGGCGCGCGATCTGGACCGGCGAGCCGGCGCGCTACCCGCACATCAACAGCTGCGCGCTCATCAAGGCCGAGCTGGTGTGCGCGGCCTCCAACTTCCCCGCCGTGCCACAGGCCAGTTCGGTCGAGATCTTCGATCCCGTCACCCTCGCCCACAAGCGCACAGTCTCGCTCGGTCTTGGTACAGGCTCGCTGACCTGGGTCGACTGGCATGACGGGCACTGGTGGGGGCTGTTCGCCAATTATGACGGCAAGGGCGGCGAGGCACCGCGCGACCACCGCCACACCACCCTCGTCCAGTTCGATACGGACTGGCGCCGCACGCAAAGCTGGGCGCTGCCCGACACGATCCTCGAGCGGATCGCGCCGATGAGCATCTCTGGCGGCGGGTTCGGCCCTGATGGACGGCTGTGGCTCTCCGGCCATGACAATCCCGAGCTCTACGTGACGCAATTACCCAAGGGTGGCGCCACGCTGGACCATATCGCCACCGTGCCCATGGAGGCGGAAGGCCAGGCGATCGATTGGGACGAGAACCGGCCGGGCATCCTGTGGGGCATCAGTCGCAAGACCCGCGCCATGCTGGAAATGCGCGTGCCGCCGCTGCAGAAATAGGACGGCGACGGCGCCCCTCGCGCAACGCCGCCCAAGAATACTCACGCCCCGGAACGATCCACGCATCGCGTCGGTTCTCCAGACGAACCCATCTACGGAGAACGCGACATGATCCGATCCTTCCTCATCGGCCTGGTGGCCGGGCAGCGTGGCATGACGCCCTTGGCGGCAGTGGCGACGGGCACGCGCAAGGGGGATATTCCGGTGGTGCTGCCTTTGCAGGGCCTGTTGCGCAATCCGCTGATCGCGGCGGGCACGGCGTCGCTGGCGGCGGCGGAGATGGCCGGCGACAAGATGAAGAGCGCGCCCGACCGGATCGTGCCGATCGGCCTCGCCGTGCGCAGCGTGACAGCGGCCTATGCCGGCGCCGCCCTGGCGCCACGCGGCCGCCGTGGGCTGGGCGCGGCCGTCGCGGTCGGGACGGCGCTGGCCTCATCCTACATCGGCTGGCGCGTGCGCTGCGCGGCGATGCGGCGTTATGGACAGACCGCGACCGGCTTTGTCGAGGACGCGCTCGTGCTGGGCAGCGGCCTTGCGATTGCGAGCCCAAGTGTGGCCGGGGCTGAACGATCAGCCTAGGCGGCGAGGGAAAGGTCAGTTGCTGCGCTGGGTGGCCGTTGTCCGATATTTCGATTGGTCAGCTGCCATTCCCGGTACGACGACTTTGCGGACATTCTCGTAGCGCTGGAATGTCCTGAAGGCGCCTTACAGATTACCGGCGAGGGTTGTGGTTTTGAGGACGAAGTCCATTGCCGGATTGAAGCAAAGCGACACGACAAGCAGCGACATAATTACTAGAAGAAGATTGGTCGCGACCGAGCCAATCAAAGGTCGCAAAGCCATTTTCAAAACCGCCGACGCCAGCCAGGTCCCTACTCCAATCGACATCGCGATGACTAGCGTCCACATGACCCCGTTCAGGATGTGAAAGCCATCGTTATCGTGGCAACCCGATCCAGCTTCACAATCGCCCATGATGTTGCCAACAAACACAGCGAATCCCATCCCAACAAAGAGAAGGACGCTAGGCAGACAGCCAAAAGGCATCGCTGTTTGAAGATGATGCTTAAACGAAGCGATGGTCATATCGTGATGCTACCGCCGCTCTCATCTGCGGTTCAAGCCAGAAGACCACAATCGGGATGTCCGCTCCCCACGCCAAACTGGCCGCTCATCCATCCTTCGTCACCTCTCCAAAGCGGCAATGGCTGTGGTCCGACCATGGTGTTGAATGCGGACTGATCAGGCGCGACGCCATTGCCGGCATTCCCTCCGTTCGTCCTGAGTAGCTGCTGAGCTTGTCGAAGCGGCGTATCGAAGGACCAGCCGTGCGCTGCAATGCTTCGATACGGGCCTTCGATACTCGCCTGCGGCGCTACTCAGCACGAACGGGGAAAACGGTAAGGACCGCATTTCGACGCAGACCGAGCGATCCTTGCCGCTCCTAAGCGGAGTTTCGTCACAAATGAAAATTGTCCACACGACCGCGGGCCATTTCCTCAAAATGCCGACGGACGCGGGATGGGAGGCGCTGCCCCTCATCCGACATGGCAGGTGCGCGCCGCGACGGTCTGGCAGACGGACGTCGCGCCTATCCTTGCAACGACGGCCGCGCCCGGACGGGGGAGATGGCGCGGCCGTCGGTGCTCAGGGCTGCGTGCAGCTGATCTGCGCCGCAGACTGATCCGATGTGTCGCCCGCCCGCCGGGCGATGGCGGGCGCCGCGCAGATAGGGCGCTGGATGCCGTTGAGGCCGGACATCGGCCCGGCGGTTGCGCTCAACTGATCGGGCCGCTTGCCCTGCTCCACCCACGCGACGAGGGCACCGAACGCATCATATTGATCCGTCGCCGGGCCGCCGGCGCAATGGCCCATGCCGGGCACTGGGAAGACGCGCACGAACTCGCGCGCGGCGCCCTTGTACCGGGCATCGACCTCGCCCCACCAAGCCAGCGTGTCGTTCACCGAGAAGACCGGGTCCGACATGCCATGCGGCACGATGAGCTTGCCGCCCCGCGCGCGAAACGCATCGAGGTCGTTCGAGCGCGCGCCGATATCCTGCCAGGCCGAGCGCGTGAACGGCGGCACCACCGCCTCGACGCCGGCGCGGGCGCGATCCATGTCGAGGCGCATGGCCCAAGCCAGCAATTCGTCAGGCGTGGCGCCGGCCAGAGCGGGCGGCGTCATGAAGACGGCCGCAAGCGAAGGCAGGCCCATGGCGACATTGATCGGCGGCACGCTGCCATCGGGCGTGCCCAGCATCCAGATGCGCCAGCCCATGTCCGCCCAGCCGGCATCCCACGGGAAGCCGGGATAGATTTGCGCGCCCTTGCTGTCCCGCGCGCCCTCGTGAATGCGCACCAGCGCATCGAGCTGTGGCTGGGAGAGGCAGCCCTCGGCCTTGTCGCCCTTGCACAGGCTGGCGTGCAACTGCGGCAGCACTCTGGCAGAGGTGCACTGGCCGACCGCGCCGATCAGGCCATCGGTCGTGCCGTCAAGCGCGTCGCAGGCGGTGCGCACGGCCTGCGCGACCAGCGCAAGATCGCCCATGCTGAAACTCGCGCGCAGATTGGCGAGCGTGACCGGCTTGCCCGATGCCTGCACGACGGAGGCGAAGGCCTGCGTGTTCCACGCCTCGGCGATCGCGGCCTTGGGCAGCGAGAAGCCGGGCGCGGCGGCGACAATCCCGTCGAACAGATCCGGGTAGCGCTGGGCGAGCATCATGCCTTCCTGCCCGCCCTTGGAGCAGCCGACGAAATAGCTCTGGCGGGGATTGCTGCCGTAGAACTGGCGGATCGCCGCCTTCGCCGCATGGGTGACGACCGGCAGCGAGGTGCCGCCATAATCGGCGCGCGCCTGCGGATCGAAACCGAAAGCGCTCGCGCCGCCGCGGGCGGGATCGCTATTGGTCGCATTATCGTGCCCGCTATCCTGCGAAAGCACGGCATAGCCCTGGACCAGGGCCGGCGCTGCGGCGGTCAGCCGACCAATAGCGTCGCCCAGTTCGCCATTGGTGCCGCCCCCGCCCGAAAAGAAGAACCGCCCGTTCCATGCCACCGGCAGACGCAGATGGAACCTGATCGCATAGGCCTGACCATCGACGCCGGTATGGGCACGCATCGCGCCGACGATGGCGCAATGAGGCGGTAGCTCGACTGACGGGGGCGTCATGCCGGGAGGGCCGGGCGGCACCGGCGCGGGGCCGGCGGGATTGAAGGTCGCGCTGAGCAGCCGGGTGGAGGCATCCGGCCAATGACCCGCCATCCTTGCCCCGAGCGCGGCGCATCGGGCGGTGGCGTCCGCGATGGTCGCGGCGGGTAGCGTTGAGGTCGTGCCGGACGGCGGGACTTCGGCCGCCCGGAGCTGGTGAGGAAGAAGCGCGAGGATGGCCGCAAGCGGCGCAAACATAAGGCGATGCATGGTCATGACGGTCTTCCGCTCCTCTCCACAAGGCGCCCTCACAGTAAACGCGTGACAGCGAATCAGCAATCGATTACAAATTTCGTGCAGAATGACTCTGTCCGGGAACTGTCGGGGTGTGGCCGCGATGATGATTTCCATTGCACGCCTCTCCCCATTCTCGCTCAGCGGTAACTGTGGACCGCGCGCCACAGGCAGACTATTTTCTTTTTCATATAAATGAAAGGAGTCGCCGAAACAAACGAAACCTCATAGACCAATGGCACAGCACGTCGCGATCCTCTGCCAGGCTCATGGAAGCCGCCAAAAATGGATGAGGCAGAGGCGCAGTCGGCGGACTGAAAATGAAAATGAGAAGCCTCGCGCGCACCTGAAGGCACAATAGCCAAAGGAGGCCGGGGAAACAGACAAGGGAGAGGGAGGATATGAAAGCCAATCGACAGGTTTATGCCGTCCGCGCACTGCTGACGTTGCTTTCGTCAACGACATGCATCGTTGCGATGGCACCAGCACTGGCGCAGCAAAACCCGCAGCAAGGCGAGGGTCTGGAAGAGATCATCGTCACCGCGCAACGGCGCGAGGAAAATCTCCAGAAGGTTGCCGTCGCCGCTACCGCGCTCTCAGGCCAGGGCCTGGTGGAGAAGGGCGTCACCCGGGTGGACGAGCTACAGACCGTGGTGCCCTCGCTCTCCGTTACCGACGCCGGGCTGACGCAGAACGTCAACATTCGCGGCATCGGCCTCGCCAGCGGATCGCCCGCAGTGGCAAACGGCGTGGCGACCTATGTGGACGGCATCTTCCAGCCGCCCATCGTCACCACCTCCAGCTTCTACGACATTGCCACGGTGGAAGTGCTGCGCGGGCCGCAGGGCACGTTCGTCGGCTCCAATTCGACCGGCGGCGCGATCTTCATCAACACCCGCAACCCCAATCTTGCGGGCGTGGAAGGCGCCATCGAGGGCTCGATCGGCAATTATGACGCCCGCAGCGTGGAAGCGGTGCTCAACCTGCCGCTCTCGCGCACGCTGGCCATTCGCGGCGCCGGCAAATGGCGCACGCGCGATTCCTTCTACACCGACATCGGCTCCGCCGGCAGCTCGGCCGGTCGGCTCGATGAGCTATCCGGCCGCTTCGGTGCGCTGTGGAAGCCGACCGAGAGCTTCCAGGCGCTGTTCAAGCTGGAAGCCGCGGACAAGGAAACTGGCGGCTATGCCTACCGCCCCATTACCGGCACCGCCTATGCGGCCTATCGGACCAGCGACCCGCGCCTGATCGACTATGATACGCCGACGCAGAATGACGAGAAGGCAATCCAGGCCTCACTGGAACTGCGCTACGAGCTGGGATCGGGCATCACCTTGCGCTCGCTCAGCGGCTACCAGAACAAGCGCATCTTCAACCTCTACGACAGCGATGCGACCAATGCCGCGCGCTACACTGCCGCCTTCCCGGTTGCGACGCAGCAGCAGTTCGTGCGCGAGCGGGTGTGGACGCAGGAGTTCAACATCATCTCGCCGACCGATCAGGATCTTTCCTGGATCGTCGGCGGCTATTATCAGCGCAACCGGATCGACGTGATCATCGAGAACCGCTCGGACGGCTTCCCGACGGACATTCTGATCGACAATGACAAGACCACCACCGGCGTCTTCGGCCAGGTGACGTACAAGATCACGCCGCAACTCGCGCTGGACGTGGGCGCCCGCTACTCGCACTTCTCGGTGACCGGCGGCGGCAGCGTCTCGATCGGTCTGGGCATCCCCACCTTCCCGCCAAACGGCTTGCAGGTGGCGGATCTGAGCGGCGATCATAAGGACGGGCGGATGACCGGCAAGGTCTCGCTCAATTGGACGCCGGACGAGAACAACCTGTTCTATGCCTTCGTCGCGCGTGGTTACAAGCCGGGCGGTTCTAACTCGCTGGTCTCCGAGTTCGATCCGGAAACGGTGATCGATTATGAAATCGGCTGGAAAGCGACGATGCTGGGCGGCGCGGTTCGCACCCAGCTCGGCGCCTTCTATTATGACTATAACGACTTCCAGTTCGACGCGCTGGATACGTCAACGGGTCAGACGGGGGTGACCAATCTTACCGGCGCAACGGTGAAAGGCGTAGAGGCGCAAATTCAGGCGCGCGTCTCTGGCTTTACATTCGATGCCGGCGTGGCTTTCGTCGACTCTTCTTTGGGCGATGCCACGTTCGTCGATACGCGCGCCCTTGCCCTCGCCTTCCCGGGGGTCACACCGGTCCAGCAATGCCCGGCGAACCAGGCTACCAACCTTCCGACCTGTATCAACTATACGCCGTTTCTGCGAAACACCGGCGGCGGCACCAATCTCTACTCGCCCAAATGGACCTATAATCTGGGTGCGCGCTACGACCTGTGGGTGGGCGACGTGAAGATCACGCCAAGCGTCAGCTACGCCTATGTCGGCCCGCAATGGACCTATATCCTTTACTCCCCCGTTAGCGACCGGCTGCCATCACGGGGTCTGCTCGGTGCCCGGCTCGGCGTGCAGAAGGGTAATCTGCTGGTCGAAGCCTATGGCACCAACCTGACCGACGAGACCTATGTCTCCGGCCAGTTCGGCAATAACGAGTTCTACGGCGCTCCGCGCGAATATGGCGTGCGGGTTCGTTACGACTTCTGATTGAGAGATGGGGCTGGTTCACTCGCTGTGGCCGGCCCCGCTCCTCTCCTGCCAGACCCTAGCCAGCGTCTTTCATGAGCGTGCGCGCAATGTAGCCGGACATGCCCGCCGAGCCGACAACGCGGTTCCGTCCGTTTGCCTTGGCCTTGTACAGTGCGCCGTCCGCCGCGCCGATGACATCCTCCACGGAGTCCTGAGCCGAAGGCTGCAACACCGCCACACCAATGCTGACCGTGACCGGCGCGACATCCTCGCAGCCGGGATGTGGAATGGCGAGATCGAGCACCGCGCGCCGGAGCGTCTCGGCAAAGGCGAGGGCCGGTTCGGGCGCAAGGCCATAAGTGATCGCGGTGAACTCTTCGCCGCCGAAGCGCGCGATATAATGTCCCTGCCGGTGAACCTCGCTCTGCAACGCCAAGGCCACCCGCTCCAGGCAGCGGTCGCCGGCATCATGCCCTGCGGTATCATTAAACAGCTTGAAGCGGTCGATATCGATCATGAGGATACCGAACCAGGCGTTGTCCGCGCTTGCCGCCGCCCATTTGCCGTTCAGCGTCTCCGAAAGACTCCGCCGGTTGCGCATGCCGGTCAGCGGGTCAGTCTCGGCAAGCTCCGCCAACGCCTTGGTCAAGGCAACAAGCTGGGCGGATTTGAGTTCGTCCCTCAGTTCGATGAGAAACGCATTTCGCGCAGAGCGCTCTGCCTGACAGCGCATAACGAGCGGCAGGAACGACGCGAGGGTAATGAATCCGCAGAGGGTAAGGGATTCGATGTTCGGCCCGCGCAGTAGAAAGGCCAGACCGAACATGGAGAGGATCGACAGCGTCGTGGTCGCCAGCGCCTGCCGCACCGAGGTAGGGATTGCGAGATTTTTAAAGATCAGCAGCAGTGCCGCGGCCATCAAATAGCGGTCGCTATGCGGTTGCCCCACCTGAAGCCCGAGATAGGTCACGGTCGCGACAAAGATCACCATGGGCAGGATGATGGCGGCGTTCTGCAACCGCTTCGGGCCCCGGATCATGATCACCATGGCCAGCAGATAGACCGGAGTCGTGATGCCCAACCGCAATGCCAGCCCCAGCTGCAGCTGACCGACGATATAATCCAGAGGCAGGCACGCCAGATTGGCAATCAGCGCCCCGATGTGCCAGCTGGCAATGGTTGTGCGCCTTTTCAGGTCAGTGCGGTCGAGATAGGCGGTTTCGAGGGACGGCTCCAGAGCGATCTGGCCAACAGGCCGCGACAATGCGCGTTCGATTGCTTCGATCCGCTCACTGGAAACCTGACTTTCGTCCATTGCTGACTCACAACAGCTTCTCAGCCGCATGGGCTATGGTGCGGATGTTAAGATGTCATTAGCATTTCAGCGTCGGTCGCGCGACTCTTCGCAAGTCCGGGGACCATTGAGCCTCGCTCAGCTCGCCCAGCTCCCACCCAGCGCCCGGAACACATCGATCTGCGCGCGCGCGACCTCGGCATCCTGCGCGGCGAGCGCGGCTTCTGCCTCTGCAAAGGTGCGCTCGGTGTCGAGCAGCTGGAGGGAGTCGATGGCGCCCTCGCGCTGCTGGGCACGGGTGATGCGCGCGGCGGCGCCGGCGGAATCGCGGGCCGCCTGCAGGCGTTGGCGGCGCTCCAGCGCGTGGCCGTAGGTCGAGAGCGCCGTCTCGGTCTCCTCCAGCGCGTTGAGCACCGCGCCGTCGAAGGCGGCAAGCGCGGCATCGCTGTCCGCCCGTGCGCCGGCAATGCGCGCGCGGGCGGCCTCCTGATTGGGGAAGGACCAGCTGATAAGGCCACCCAGCAGCCAGCGCAGTGGGCCACCGCCGAACATCGCACCGATGTCATTGCCGGTCGACCCGCCCGAACCGCCCAGGCTGATGCGCGGATAAAGGTCCGCCGTGGCGACGCCGATGCGCGCGGTTTCGGCAGCGAGACGGCGCTCGGCAGCGCGCACATCCGGGCGGCGGGCAAGCAAGGTGGCCCCATCGCCGACCGGAATGGCCTGCCGGATTTCCAGCCCGATGCTGCGCTGGCCGGCAATCTCCGGCAAGGCGTCCGGGGTCCGGCCGGTGAGCGTAGCGAGACGGAAGAGCGCGGCCTGACGCTGCGCCTCGATGAGCGGAATGTCGGCGGCGCGCTGGTCGCGCAAGGCGGCGATCCGCGAGACATCGAGCGTGGTCGCCAGACCCGCCTCGCGCCGCTTGCCGGTCAAGTCCAGCAACCGGTCGAGCAGGCCCACGATCTCGCGATTGACGGCCAGTTGCGCCGCGCCCGAGGCGGCATCGGCATAAGCCCGCGTGGTATCGGCGACGACGGCGACGCGCACGGCGTCGGCATCGGCCGCGGCTGCATCGGCATCGCCGCGCGCGGCTTCCACGCCCCGGCTCACACGCCCGAACAGATCGACCTCATAGGAGACCGACAGTCCGGCATCGAGCGCCCAATCCTCACGCGGCGCTCCCGGCGCGCGCTGGCTCGCGGGCAGGCGGCCATAATCGCCGCTGGCCGAAAGATCGGTGCGCGGCAGCCGATCCGCCCGGGCACCGCGCAGTCCGGCGCGGGCCTTCTCCAGCCGAGCGAGCGCGATGCGCACATCCGTATTGGCGGCGAGCGCGTCGGTGACCAGCCCGTCCAGCACGGGGTCATTGTAGAGCCGCCACCAGTCCGGCTGGACCGGGGCCGGCGCAAAGGCCGGGGCCGCGGCGGAAAGAAAGGGGCCGGAGGACGCCGAGGGGGGCGTGGGGGCGACGTAGTCCGGCCCCACCGCGCACGCTGAAAGCGCCAGCGCGGAAACAAGAGGTGCGAAGATGCGATGAGCAGTCATGATAGGGTCCTCCTCACTCACTCGGCGGGGGCCGGCACGGCATCGCCACCGGACCGCCCGCGCAGGCGTGCGATCCGGTCGCCGAGCGCGCGGCTCACGACGTAGAAAGTGGGCGTGAAGATGAGGCCGAAGATGGTGACGCCGGCCATTCCGAAGAACACCGCTGTGCCCAGAGCCTGCCGCAGTTCCGCGCCTGCTCCGGTGGCCAGCACCAGCGGCACCGCACCCAGAATGAACGCAAAGCTGGTCATCAGGATCGGCCGCAGGCGCTGCCCGGCAGCGTGGACGGCGGCATCCAGCGTGCTCATGCCGTTCTGCTCGCCCTGCCGGGCGAACTCGACGATGAGGATCGCATTCTTGGCAGCCAGCGCCACAAGCACGATCATGCCGATCTGCGTGAGCACGTTATTGTCCATGCCGCGCAGGTTGACGCCCACCAGAGCCGCCAGCACCGACATCGGCACGATCAGAATGATCGCGAGCGGCATGACAAGGCTCTCATATTGCGCCGCCAGCACTAGGAAGACGAGCAGCACGGCGAGGCCGAAGACGAGGCCTGCAGTATTGCCAGCCGTCTTCTGCTGATAGGCGATGCCGGTCCACTCATGGCTGAAGCCACGCGGCAGATTGGCATTGGCGAGTTGCTCCATGGCATCCAGCGCCTGACCCGAGGATGCGCCGGGCGCGGTATCGCCATCGATGGCGACAGCGGGCGCCAGATTGTAGCGCTGCACCCGATACGGGCCGGTCGTATCCCGGAAGGTGGCGATCGAGCCGATTGGCACCATCTGGTTATAGTCCGAGCGCGTCTGCAAGCTGGCGATATCCGCCGTGGTCCGCCGGAAGGCTTCGTCCGCCTGCGCGGTCACCCGATAGGTGCGGCCAAGCAGGTTGAAGTCATTGACGAAGGCCGAGCCCAGATAGATCTGCAGCGTCTCGAACACCCGCTCCGGCGGCACGCCCAGCATCTGCGCCTTCTCGCGGTCGATATCCGCGAAGATGCGCGGCGTCGCGGTGTCGAAGAAGGTGTAGACGAACGAGAGTCCGGGCGTCTGATTGGCCGGGCCGATCACGCTGTAGGCTGCCTGCTCGAGCGCCTTGTAGCCGGCGCCCTCTCGATCCTGCACCATCAGGCGGAAGCCGCCCGCCGAGCCGATGCCGCGAATGAGCGGTGGCTTGACGATCATCAGGCGCGCCTCACTGATGTCGGCGGTCGCCTTGCGGGCTTCCTCCATCAGCTTGTCGATGGTCTGACCCTTGGCGGCGCGCTCGTCGAAATCATCGAGCACCCAATAGGCCGCCGACGAGCTGGCGTTGCGCGTCTCCGAGGCGCCGTCGAAGCCCGAGAGCATGACCGCGTTGGTGATGCCCGGAATGGGCAGCATCCGCTCGGCGACCTTCTTCATCGCCGCATCGGTGCGCGCGGTGGAGGAGCCGGGCGGCAACTGGATGATCGTGAAGAAATAGCCCTGGTCCTGCGCCGGGATGAAGCCCGACGGCGTGTAGACCAGCGCCGCGACGGTCACCGCGATCAGCCCGACATAAGCCGCCATGATCCTCTTGGGCTGGCGGACCAGCCGCGCGGTGAGGGTCGCATAGCGGGCACTGAACCGGTCGAACCCGCGATTGAACGCATCGCCTGCCCGCTCGGTGAGCTGGCGCCAGCGCGGCGCGCCCTCCGGCAGGGCATGGCGGTGCCGCAGCAGCAGCGCCGCGAAGGCGGGCGACAAAGTGAGCGAGAGGACCAGCGAGATGATCGT
Organism: Sphingobium sp. B2D3C; assembly: GCF_025961835.1. Lineage (NCBI taxonomy): Bacteria > Pseudomonadati > Pseudomonadota > Alphaproteobacteria > Sphingomonadales > Sphingobiaceae > Sphingobium > Sphingobium sp. B2D3C. The sequence goes on from NZ_JAOQOK010000001.1 coordinate 2,512,957, forward strand.
CGCGGCCGAGATGGTGATCGCGAACTGCTGGTAGAAGGCGCCGGACATGCCGCCGATGAACAAGGTCGGCACGAACACGGCGCACAGCACCAGCACGATGGCAATGAGCGCCCCCCCCACCTCGTCCATGGAGGTGCGCGCCGCCTGGAGCGGGGTCATCCCGTTTTCCAGATTGCGCTCGACATTCTCGACCACCACGATGGCGTCATCGACGACGATGCCGATGGCGAGCACGAGGCCGAACAGCGAGAGGTTATTGATGGAATAGCCCATGCCCGCCAGCACCGCAAAGGTGCCGATGAGCGAGACCGGGATCGCCAGCACCGGGATCAGCGCCGCCCGCCATTTCTGCAGGAAGACGATGATAACGAGCACGACGAGGATCACCGCCTCGACCAGCGTTTTCACGACCTCGTCGATGGACTTCTGGATGAACTCGGTGGGGTTGTAGACGATGCGATATTCGAGGCCCTGCGGAAAGTCCTTGGCCAGGACGTTCATCTCGGCCTTGATCGCCTCGGCGGCGGCCAGCGCATTCGATCCCGGCATCTGGAAGACGGGGATGATGACGCTGTCCTTGTCGCCGAGATAGGCCGACGTGCCGTAATCCTCGGCGCCCAGTTCGACACGGGCGACATCGGAGACGCGGACCTGCCGGCCCTGATCGTCGGTGCGGATGACGACATTGGCGAACTGCTGCGGATCGGTGAAGCGACCCTGCGTCTCGACATTGAGCTGGAAGGCCGATCCGCCCGAGGGGGGCTGGCCGAGCGTGCCGGCCGCAACTTGCACATTCTGCTGGCGCAGCGCGGAAACGATGTCGCCGGCCGTCAGACCCAGCGCCGCCGCACGGCGCGGATCGATCCACACGCGCATGGAGAGATCGCGCGAGCCGAACAGCTGCACGTCGCCCACGCCCTCGATGCGGGCCAGCCGGTCCTTGATGCGGGTCTGTGCGTAATTGGAAATATACTCGCGATTGAGCGAGCCGTCGGGCGAAATGAGGTTCACCACCAGCAGGAAGTCCGGCGAGGTCTTCTTGGTAACGATGCCGAGGCGCTGCACCTCCTGCGGCAGGCGCGGCTCGGCAATGGCGACACGGTTCTGCACCAGAACCTGCGCCTCATCGAGGTCCGTGCCCTGCTTGAACGTGACGGTGACGACCACGCGTCCGTCCCCCGTCGATTGCGACGAGAGATAGAGCATGTTCTCGACGCCGTTGATCTCCTGCTCGATCGGGCTGGCAACGGTTTCCGCCACAGTCTCGGCAGAGGCGCCGGGATACATGGCCGAAACGGTCACCGTCGGCGGCACCACCTCGGGATATTGCGAGACGGGCAGGAAGAAATAGCTGATCGCGCCGATGATCGTGATGATGACGGCGATGACCGCCGCGAAGATCGGCCGGTCGATGAAGAAACGGGACAGACGCATGAGGAGCTCTCCTCGGGGCAGCGCTCAGAGCATGTCCGGGTCAGGCGGCTTCACCTGACGGCTCGGACATGCGGAAAGCAAAAGGGACCGGATCATGATCGGCTTCAGGCGAAGCCGATCATGATCTAGCGCGTAAACGTGGCCTGGCCGGACATCAGCGCGGTCGCGGCGGCAGGCGTCGCGGGCTGCGTCTCGGGCACAATGCGGCCTTTGCGGACCTGCACCTTGCCGCCGGGCATGGCGAGCTGGGTGCCGACGATCACCACCTGATCGGCCGGATCGAGCCCGGCCCGCACGACGCGCAGGCCATCCACGACCGGCCCAAGCTCGATCGGCTTGGCGGCGACGGTGCCATCCTTGCCGACGACGAGCAGCGTCTTGCGCGCCTGATCGGTCTGCACGGCGGTGTCCGGCACCAGCAGCGCGCGGGTCGGCGCGCCGGTGGAGAGGCGCATGTTGCCGAACATGCCCGGCGTCAGGAACAGATCGGGATTTGGCAGCACGGCGCGGGCGCGAATGGTGCCCGAGCGCGGATCAAGGCCGTTATCGGTAAAGTCGAGCTTGCCCTTCCAGCGATAGGCATTTTCGTCCTGCAGCTTGATCTCGACCGGCGTGGCGTCGGCATCGGCATCACGCTTGGTCTTGAGGAACAGCGCTTCGGACCCCTCGAAGGTGAAGTAGATCGGATCGAGCGCGTTGATGGTGGTGAGCAACGTGCCGGATGCGCCCTCTCCCGATGAGGCGAGGTTGCCGGGGTCGATCCGCCGATCCGAGATGCGGCCGCCAATGGGCGCGCGCACGGTGGTGAACTCAAGGTCCAGCGCGCGACTGCGGGCACGGGCCTGCGCACCGGCCAGCGCAGCCGATGCCGCCGAGACGCGGGCGCGAAGACGGTCGACTTCGCTCTTGGAAACGGCTTCTACCGCCACCAGCCGTTCGGCGCGCTCAAGATCGCTGCGGGCCAGCGCCAGATCGCTCTGGGCCGTCGCGACACCAGCGCGCGCCTCGGCCAGCGCGGCCTGGAAGGGGCGCGGATCAATGGTGAAGAGCGGCTGGCCGGCGCGGACCATCTGACCGTCCGTGAAATGCACGGCCGTGATCTGGCCGGAAATGCGCGGACGCACCTCGACCGCGCGGCTCGGCTCGAACCGGCCGACATAATCGTCCCACAGCATAATCTCGCGCGCGAGCGGCGCCGAGACGGTGACGGTGGGCGCCGCCATCGCGGCCTGCGCCGGGGGCGACGGGCGCATCAGCGCGTAACCGCCGGCAATGGCGAGCACCGGCAGCGCCACCCAGGCGGCACGGGTCAGCGAGCGCCGCCGCGTCGTGCCACCTTCGATGGGCGTGGCTTCCGCCGGGCTGAGTTTCTTGAGCATGTTCATGCGCGGTTCCTCCGCTTGATCGACAGACGCAAGGCCCCGATGTGGCGGAGCAGCGTCTCATATTGATGGGTCGTATAGCCGGCCTCGTAAAAGCGACCGAGCTCGGATGGGGCGATGTTGTAGCCATGGTGCCAGCTCAGCACCGCGATGCGCCGCAGCGCTTCGAGGCGCGCGCTCGCCAGCGGCATGGCCCGGCGGAAGCCGAAGACGAGGCGCAGCAGGCGGCCCAGGCGGCTCTCCTCGCGCAGCGAAGACAACCCGTCTTCCCGCGCAAGGCGGACAATCGTCCACTCGACCGGAAGGAGGTGGCCATCCTGCACCTGAAGGCTTGCAGCCTCCGATGCAGTGACACCCGGGACCATCGCCCGTGCCCCGCCATCTCTCAGATCCAGATATGCCATCACCGTGTCTCCTCCTGCTTCCCCGGCAGGCACGACGGGGCAGCCCCGGACAGCCAGTGCTGCCGGGCGCGCGCATCGCGGATGCCAGGGACCGATCCGGGAAAGACGGTGCGCGACCGGCGCGTCCGTCCCGAAACCAGAACCTATGAAATTGCTGTCAAATCAAGTCGGGCAAGCAGAACGCGCCCGGCCAAGCCGCACGCACCCCCATGCCTTCTGTACTGACTGGTATATTAATCGGATATTCAGGCGTCAACCCGGTTTTTTGTACCGACCGATATTTTATTTTGCAGCGCGCAAAATCGGTCTTGGGTCCGAGGGCGCTTCAGCGGCTGGGCCACATCCCCATGGTGGTCTCGGCAACGCGCTCCAGCTCCTCGCGCGTGGTGCCGGAGCCGGCCAAAACCGCCATGCCCTGCAAAACGGCGATGAGATATTTCGTGATCGCTTCCGCATCGGCGGGCCCGACAAACTCGCCCTCGTCGATGGCGCGCTGCATCCGGGCCACCAATGCCCGCTTCACGGTCTCGCCGCGCTTGAGCACTTCCTCACGGATCGATTGCGCTTCCGCGCCACAGGCGGTGACGCTGATCACGCTGAGGCAGCCGGTGGGCTGGCCATTGCCGGCAATCGTGGAGAGTGCGCCATCGAGCAGATGCTGCGCCACGCCGCGCGCGGTGGGCATATCCAGCGCCGGACCGATATAGGCCAGCTTTTCCCGCTCGTAGAGATCGAGCGCCTGGCGGAACAGGGCCTCCTTGTTGCCGAACGCGGCATAGAGACTCGGGCGGGTGATCCCCATCGCGTCCGTCAGTTCGCTGAGCGACGCGCCCTCATAACCCTTTGTCCAGAACACACGCAACGCGGCCGCAAGCGCCTGCTCGCAGCAAAATTCGCGGGGCCGACCCCTGATGGCGGTCTGTTCCATATCGGGCGGTATAGAATTCCTCGACGGGCTTGTCGAGTCCGGTGCGACGAAGGGAGCCAGGACGGTCCCGCTCGATCGGCACGTTCTCCCAAGCATGATAAAAGTTAAGTTCAGACTCTTTTCCATGAACCTTTTCCGGAGCTTGACATTTCAAGCGCAGGATCACTCCGATCCCGATAATGGCAAAGCGGTGGTGACGCCGTGACGCAAAGCTTCCGGCCTTGGGTTCAAGGTAGCGGGGTTGCCGAAGGAGCCGAGGTCGGAGCTGTGTGTGCGTGTCTACGCCTCGCTCTGGCTATGATCGCTCCACACCGCTCCGCGCTACGTGGGCCTGCCATCGGATAGCTCCGTCTCCAGCCCGGCTGCAAGCCTGACAGGAGATGACGCAATGGCTCAGGTTCTTTCCACGACGACATTCCGATCCAACAGAACGTCACGACTATGCCGGGCCATGCCCGCCATAGCCGCCTGCTCCGCGCTCGCCATGCTGCTGAGCGCCTGCGAGACCAGCGGTTATTCCCGCTACGCCAATGTCGGCTCGCCAGCGCCCGGGTCGGGCGGCAGCAGCGATGGCGGCAGCAACAATGGCGGCGGCGGCACTGACACGGGCGGCGGCGGAAATACCGGCGGTGGGAACACCGGCGGCGGAAATACCGGGGGCGGCGGATCGGCCGATGGCGGCGGCGGCACCGGTGGCGGTCTGGCTGGGGGCGTCGTTACGCAGGTCTCCCCGGTTCTGGCGACGGCCGGCAATGCCGTGCTCGGCGTCGCGGATGGCCAGCAAGGCGTGACCACCCCCATCGCCGCTGCCTTGCCAGTCACGCAGCCCGTGACCGGCACGATCACGCGGGTGCTGCAGGATACCGGCACGGTGCTGGTCGATGCCGGCGAAGGCCGCACGTTGCTGCTGCAGGGCGCGCAGGGCGTGGTCGGCGATATCGTGTCCATCGACGTTGGCGGTCGCACCGTAACCAACGGTCTTGATGGCACCGCAGGCGCGATCGGCGTTGGCGTGCTCGGTGACACCCAGCCGACGGGCACGCTCGCATCCGCCGGCGTGCTGAACGCAGGCAATACCGCGCTGGCCACCGTGAACGGCATCGCCGATGTGCGCGTGACCAACATTACGGCGCCCACCGGCGGCATTTCCGACAATCTGCTGAATGTCGCGCTCGGCGGCAATCAGCTGCTGGGGAGCGGCGATCCGGCGCTGGTCAACGCCAATGTGCTGCCGAACGGCGCGTCCCTGCCCGGCGGGGGCACGGGGGCCGTGGGCGGCGTGCTCGGCGCCGTGAGTTCGACCGTTGGGTCTGTCGGCGGCGCCGTGGGCGTGGGCGGTGACGTGTCAGGCGGCGGCGTGCTTGGCGGTGGAACAGCCACGGGCGGCGACGTAAATGGCGGCGTGCTCGGCACGGTCGGTGCCACGGTCGGCTCGGTCGGCGGTGCGCTAGGCGTTGGCGGCAGCGTCGAAGCCGGTGCAGGCGCGGGGGCCGGCACGACGACCAATGGCGGCTTGCTGGCGCCGGTAACCGGCACGCTCAACACGGTCGGCACTTCTCTGGGGCTGGGCCGCTAAACAGCCAAACGGCCTCAAGTCGCCGAACCTCGGCGCAACCTTCCCTCCGGTGCGCGGCGGGCGGTCTCAAGACCCGCCGCGCACCCACCGCTCCCATTCCGAAAGGTCCATATGGTCGCGCTCCTGCCTGCAGCCATTGCGCTGATCGCCATCGCCCAACCCACGGGCAGCGGCCTGACACCGCCCCTCATCGATCAAAGCCAGCCCGGCCCCGCCCCGGTGCTGCCCGCACAGGAGCGGCAGCCTGCGGATGATCCGACAGGCCAGGTGGCCGTCGAGGCGCAGGCCACCGCCGCGCCGATCCGCAGCGTGACCTTCTCCGGCGTCGACGCGCCGGCGCCGGTCGCCGAAGCTGCCCGGGCCTTCGTCGGCCAGCCGGCCACGCGCGAGACTCTGGGCGCCCTCGCCAAGAGGATTTCCGATGCCTATGCCAAGACCGGCATCGCGCTCTATACGGTCGCCATTCCGCAGCAGGATCTGGCCGAGGGCCATGTCCGCGTACTGCTGGCCGAAGGGTTCATCGAGGATATCGCTTATCCCAAGGGCGCCTCGCCGCTCATCCAGGCCTATGCAGCCCCGCTGGCGCGCGAGCACCCGCTCAGCCGCCGCACGCTGGAGCGCAGCCTCTCGCTGATGCGCGACATTCCCGGGGCGAAGATCGACGCCAATATGTTGCGCGGCGCGCAGGCCGGTGGCGTTCGCCTCGCGATTACGCCGGAGCGGGAGTATAGCGATTTCTCCTTCGGCTTCGATAACCGCACGCAAAGCGGGCTGGGCAGCGGCCAGTGGCGCGCATCGGCCAAATTCTACAGCCTGCTGCGCGATGGCGACCGCAGCGACCTGACCCTGCTCAGCGCCGCCGATCTCAAGCGCTATCGCTATGCCGGGTTCAGCCACCAGACGCCGCTCGGCACGGACGGCCTCACTCTCGGCCTCTCGACCTCCTGGCTGGATACGCGACTGCAGGCGCCCGCGATCGTCGGCGAGGCGCAGACGCTCGGGCTCAGCCTCTCCTACCCCGTCATTCGCGGATATAAACGCAATCTCACCGTCAGCGCCGGCATTGACGGGCTGAACAGCGATGCGGCCTATCTCGGATCGGTAATTTCCTCCGACCGCATCCGGGCCGTGCGCGCGGCCGCCGGCTACTCGATCGTGGCGGACAAGAGCGCCTTGAGCCTTGCCATCACCGGCAGCCGAGGCCTCGATATGCTCGGCGCGCGCGGGGTGCCGGGCTTTACCGATATCGACTTCACCAAGATCGCAGGGCGCGCCAATTATGATCGGATGATCGGCAAGCGCCTTGTCGGACGGCTGCGGCTGAGCGGCCAGTATAGCGGCGACCGGCTGGGCGGCAACGAGCGCTTCTCGGTGGGCGGGCCGGAGATCGGCCGCGCGTTCGAGACGGCGCTGCTCAGCGGCGACAAGGGCATGGCCGGCCTGTTCGAACTGGCCCTGCGTCCCAAACTGCCCACGCGCCTGCAGGGGTCGGAAGTCTACGGCTTTGTCGATGGTGCCCGCGTGCGCCTCAACGCCCGCACCGGCCTGCCGGCAGCCAGCTATTCCATGGCCTCGGCCGGCGGTGGACTGCGCCTCAACTATACCACCCGCGCTTCGCTCTCGCTGGAGGCCGCGCGCGTTATCGAGGCACCCTTTCCCAACGCAGGGGACGGCTGGCGCTTCAACATCGGCTGGTTCCTGAAACTGCGGCGATAACCGAACGCGCGGCTCCCGCTTTTTTGCCTTGGCATTCGCAGGCGGGTTCCGGCACAAGCGTGTGCAGACAAAATCAATCTGACGAGCGGCACGAACGCTCGCGGGGGAGGATGATGTGCACGTTCCGGCGCTCGACCTGGCTTTCCACGTTCGCCTCGATTTCGGCGAAGGGCCGCGCACGCGGTTCCAGCCGGCCTTGCAAAGCTACACGCGCGGCTTCGTCGCGCTCGCCGGCGGGGTGGTGAGCGGCCCGCGTCTTTCCGGCCATGTCGTGCCCTATTCGGGCGGGGACTGGCCCCGGCTCTGGTCCAGCGGCCTTGTCGAATTCGAGGCGCATTACATGCTGGAAGCCGATGACGGCGCCATGATCTACATCCACAATCGCGGCATCGCCTATGCCAATCCGGAGATGACGGCACGGATCGAGGCCGGCGAGCAGGTCGACCCCCAGGACAATTATTGCCGCATCACACCGCGCTTCGAGGCGCCGGAAGGGCGGCACGGCTGGCTCAACCGCACCGTCTTCGTCGGCATTGCCGAGCGGCGGGGCAATTCGACCTTCTTCGATTATTATGCGGTGACCTGAAGCATGACCACCCGCCTTTCCGCCGACGATCAGTTCGGCATCCGCGATGCCATCGCGCATTATGCCTGGGCGCTCGATACCGGCAATGTCGACGCTTTCGTGGGCTGCTTCACCCGTGACGGGCTGCTGATCTGGGATGCGTTCGAGACGCCGCTGCGCTGGCAGGGCGCGGACGCCATCCGCCATTTCGCGACCTTCATCCGCGACCAGCCGGCCTCGGCGGGGCGGCAGCATCATGTCACCAACATCATCGTCACGCCCTGCGAGGGCGGCGCGCGGGCGATCTCCTATGGCGCCGTGGCGCTGCGGCAGGGCGATGGCCCGCACGCCCTGCACGTGATGGGCTATTATGAGGACATCTTCCGGCAGGAGGATGGCGTGTGGCGCATGGCGCAGCGCACGATCCGCGACTGGTCCGGCCCGATCCTCGCGGCCTTTGCGGGGCAGACGGGCGCGCGGGAAGGTCGACCGCTGCCGCCCCCGCTCAAGGGGCTGCTGTACGACAGGCAGGATTGAAGCAATTCAGGCAGGCGGACCGGGCGAGATGGAGATGGATGAATTCGACTATATTGTGGTGGGCGCGGGATCGGCGGGATGCGTGGTCGCATCGCGGCTGAGCGAAGACCCGGGCACGTCGGTTCTGCTGCTGGAGGCGGGCGGCAGCGACAAGCGGCTGGACATCGCCATGCCGCTCGCCTTCCTCAAGACCATCGCCGACCCCAAATTGAGCTGGGGCGACATGGGCGAGCCGGAGCCGCATCTCAATGGCCGGCGGATCTGGATTCCGCGCGGCAAGGTGCTCGGCGGCTCCTCCTCGATCAACGGCATGTTCTACATGCGCGGCCACCCCAATGATTTCGACACCTGGGCGCAAATGGGCGCGCGCGGCTGGAGCTATGACGATGTGCTGCCCTATTTCCGGCGTATGGAGGATAGCTGGCGGGGCGAAAGCGCCTATCATGGCGTGGGCGGCCCGCTGCATGTCGCGCCGATCCAGACCGGGCATCTCCTCCACGAGCCATTGCGGCAGGCCACGCTGGCGGCCGGGTATCCGGCGACCGACGACATCAATGGCGCGGATGCGGAAGGCCCGGCGCGCGGCGAGGTCACCATCGACAAGCGCGGGCGACGGGCGAGCGCGGCGGCGGCCTATATCCGCCCTGCCCTGGGCCGCAAGAATCTGGACGTGCGGCTGAAGGCACTCGCCCACCGCATCCTGTTCGACGGCAATCGCGCGGTCGGCATCGAATATTCGGTGGACGGCCAGACCCGCCAGGTGCGCGCGCGCCGCGAGGTCATCCTGAGCGGCGGCGTCTATAACAGCCCGCAGCTGCTCCTGCTCTCCGGCGTGGGGCCAGCCGCACAGCTTGCCGAGATGGGCATTGCGGTGAAGGCCGATGTGCCCGGCGTCGGCCGCAACATCTCCGAACATCCCTGCTGCATGATGGAGTTCGCGGCGACCAGGCCGGTCACCTTCGTCAAGGAACTGCGGCTCGACCGGGCGGCGCGCCATTTCGTCCAGTGGCTGATGCTGGGCACCGGCAAGTTCGCGACGCAGCTCAACAGCTGCAATGTCATCCTGCGCACCGATCCGGCGCTGGCGCAGCCGGACATTCAGCTGATGTGCAATCCGGTGACCTTCGGCGCGCGGCTGTGGATGCCGCCCTTCCGTCCCGCACCGGCGCACAAGCTGGCCTGCGGCGTAGTGGTGCTCAACCAGCGCAGCCGCGGCTGGATGACGCTCCGCTCCACCGACCCGAACGACCGCCCCGCCATCACCCTCAATCTGATGGACGACCGCTGGGACATGCAGACCATGATCCGCGGCATCCGCGAGGCCCGCCGCATCTACCGCACCGCCCCGCAAGCCGCGCTGACCGGCACCGAACTGATGCCGGGTGAGCAGGTGCAGAGCGATGACGAGATGGAAGACTGGGTGCGCCAGGTGGTCGAGATCGGCCAGCACGCCGTCGGCTCCTGCACCATGGGCACCGGGCCCGATGCCGTGGTCGACCCCGCGCTGCGCGTGAAGGGCGTCACCGGCCTGCGCGTCATCGACGCGTCGGTCATGCCGACCGTGCCCGGCGCCAACACCAATGCGACCGTGATCATGATCGGCGAGAAAGGCGCCGATCTGGTGAAGGCAGGCTAGAGCCGTCCCCGTCCCCGGCTTGCCTCAGCGCGCCCGCTTGGTGCGCGGCTCCTTCCATTGCACGCCGTAGAGGTCGAAGCGGCGGTCGCGCAGGTTTTGCACCGCGCCGCTCTGCCGGCTGGTCAGCAGATCGTCGAGGGAGAGGTCGGCAATGGCGATCGTCTCGGTATTGGGCGCGGTGTCGGCGGCCACGCCATCGCGCGCGAAGGGGAAGTCCGAGGGCGTGAGGATCGCGCTCTCGGCATAGTGAATATCCATATTCTCGACATTTGGCAGATTGCCGACAACGCCGGACGTGATGACATAGCACTGGTTTTCCACCGCCCGCGCCTGGCAGCAATAGCGCACGCGCAGATAGCCGCGCCGCTCATCGGTGCAGAAGGGCACGAACAGCAGCAGCGCGCCCTGATTGACGAGGTGCCGCGCCAGTTCCGGGAACTCGGAATCATAGCAGATCATCACGCCGATCGGCCCGCAATCGGTGGGGATGGCATCGGCGCCGAACCCGCCCTTGATGTTCCACCAGCGCCGTTCCGATGGCGTGGGGTGCAGCTTCTCCTGCGTGTACATCGCGCCATCCCGCAGGAAGACGTAGCTGATGTTGCGGATATCGCCATTCTCCACCCGCGTCGGGTGCGAGCCGCCGATGATGTTGATGTTGTAGCTGACCGCCAGCTTTTCCATGAACGCGCAGTAGCGCTCGGTATATTCTGCGATCTTCCCGATGGCCTCGCTCGGCGCCAGCTTGGCGCGCGAGATGGAAAGCAATTCCAACGTGTAGAGCTCGGGAAACACCACGAAGTCAGCGCGGTAATCCGCCGCGACGTCGACGAAATACTCCACCTGCTCCTCGAACTGCTCGATCCGTGTAATGCCGCGCATCTGGAACTGCACCGTGGCAACCCGCACCGATGACGGCAGCTTGAGGGTGCCATGGTGGGCGCGCCCTGTCCCCTCCTCGGGCGCCAGCGGATTGGGCCAGAACATGAGTACGGCATTGCCGGCGCTGTCCCGGTCGCCCGGCAGATAATCCGGTAGGATGCCCTTGGCCTGAAAGCCCTGCCCCAGCTGGAAGTTGATCACCGGATCCCGCAGCTTGCGCTCGATCGCGGCATCGAGATAGGCCTGCGGATCGGGATAATCCCGCCGGCGGCGTGCATAGCCCGGCAAGCGACCGCCAAAGGCGATGCCCTTCAGCTCGAAATATTGGCATAGCTCCTGCCGTTTGCGGTAAAAGCGCTGGCCGATGCGCAGACGCCGGAAATCGGGATCGACGCAGACTTCCATGCCGTACAAAACGTCCCCTTCCGGGTCATGGCGCGTGCCGAAGCCATCGCCGGTGATTTCGCCCCAGCTGTGCGGCGGGAAAGCAATCTCCTGCGAGACGATGAGCGTGGCGCAGTGGCCGACGATCGTGCCCTCATAATCGGCGACGAATTGCCCTTCGGGGAAGTTGTTGATCTGGCCGCGAATTTGCGCGGCGGTCATGGCCTCGGCCTTGCCATAGACCTTGGTGGAGAGCCGGGCGATTGCGCGCGCATCCTTAGCGAGCGCGGGACGGACGATGAGTTTTGCCTGTGTATGAGCCATGCAGGCGATATAGCGCGATCGCGCCCAGCGTCCATGTTCGTGCAGTCCGGCTGTCCCCACATTGTCTTGCACCCCGGCAATCGGACGACTAGCCACCCCCTGTACGCAAGGGCAGTCTGGGCGGTTTTCGGGAACCACTCGGTCCTGAAGCGTTTGTTATGCTGGCTTCAAAGTCGCGGACGGCTGGAGCGGGCAACCACAGGGAATGCGACCTTGGCGATAGAATCGGGCGATCACAACGACTTCGCGGCTGAAAACGGGGATACCGCCGCTTCGGATGACAATCAGGGCACTGAAGCAGCCGAAGGCCGGGTGACCGTGCGCGGCAAGGATCACTGGCGTGAGCGCACCATCACAGCGCCGGGTCTGAGCGAACGGGGCAACGTGTTTTTCGCCGCGATCGAAATGACGCGGATGCCGATGATCCTCACCGATCCCAATCTGCCGGACAATCCCATCGTCTTTGCCAACAAGGCGTTTCTGGACCTCACGCTTTACGAAGAGAGCGAAATCATCGGGCGCAACTGCCGGTTCCTGCAAGGCGCCGAGACGGACCGCGAGCGGATCGCCGAACTGCGCGATGCCGTGGCGCGGCACGAGTCCATCGCGCTCGAAATCCTCAACTACCGGCGCGACGGCACGCCATTCTGGAACGCAGTGTTCATCGGCCCGGTCTATGACGTCTCCGGCAAGCTGCTCTACTTTTTCGCCAGCCAGCTGGACGTCACCAAGCGGCGCGAAACCGAGCAAGTGCTGCGCCAGGCGCAGAAGATGGAAGCGATCGGGCAGCTGACCGCTGGCCTTGCCCATGACTTCAACAATCTGCTGCAGGTGATCGGCGGCAGCCTGGAACTGGCCTCGAACCGCATCGAGGATGAGCGGGCCGGGCGGCATATCGAGAATGCCCAGCACGCCGCCGCGCGCGGGGCAAAGCTGACCGGCCAGCTGCTCGCTTTCGCCCGCAAGACGCGCCTCACGCCCCGATCAGTGGACGTGAGCGATTGCGTGCAGAGCTTCGTGCATGTGCTGGAGAGCGCGCTCGGCAGCGATATCGAGTTGCACCTCAGCCTACGGCGGGGCCTGCCGCGCATCCACGTCGATCCTGACCAGTTCGAGATGGCGGTGCTCAACATCGTGATGAACGCTAAGGACGCGATGCGCGGCGCCGGCGGGCTGGTGACCATCACGACCGGCAAGCTGCATCTCAACGGCGATGCTGCCGCCCGCCAGCTTCCGCCCGGTGACTATATCAGCCTTGAGGTGACGGATGAGGGGGAAGGCATGCCCGCCCATGTCGCCCAGCGCGCGACGGAGCCCTTCTTCACCACCAAACCCACCGGTCAGGGCACGGGCCTCGGCCTCGCCATGGCCAGCGGCTTCCTGCAGCAATCGCGGGGCCGGCTGGAGATTGAGAGCGAACAGGGCGTCGGCAGCACGATCCGCCTGCTCTTCCCGGTTTCCGTGCAGAATGACGAGGATGACCGCGCCGGCAACCCCGCCCCCATCACCGCGGCCGCGCCCGCGGATGGTTCCTCCGGCAAGGCCCATATTCTGGTGGTGGAAGACAGCCCTGAAGTCATGGCCCTGTCCCGCGAGATCCTTGAAAGCGCCGGCTATCGTGTCTCGACCGCCATCTCGGGCGATGAGGGTCTCAAGGCGCTGCAGAAGCTGATGGAGGCCGACCCGGTCGATCTTCTCTTCACCGATCTCGTCATGCCCGGCAGCCTGAATGGCATTTTGCTGGCGGAGGAAGCGGTGAAGCTGGTGCCCGGCATCGCGATCCTCATGACCACTGGCTATAATGAGCAGCTCGTCTCCGATGGCCCGCAGACCATCTCGCAGGATGTGATCGGCAAGCCCTATCGCCCGGCCGAACTGCTCAACAGGGTCGAGCAGGCGCTCAAGAACCGCGCCACCGCCGGCGATGCCCGCCGGCACCGCTCCGATTACGGCCACGCCGAAGCCTGATCGAACGGGCCGGCTGACGAGGGCACGGGCGTAAGACGATCTATTCTCACGCGCGGTACATGAACGCCACCGAGCATCTGGCGTTTCCTAAAAAGGTGAGATATAGGCGCGCCAGCCATCCCCGCAGCGCGCTGCATCAAGGGGTTCGCGCCGTGCGGGCGTGGTGGAATTGGTAGACGCAGCGGACTCAAAATCCGCCATCCGCAAGGATTTGTCGGTTCGAGTCCGACCGCCCGCACCAGACAGTCCGTAATTCTCCGAGATTTGTGAGCCGCGCTTTGACCGTGATAAAACTGGCGCAGAACTGCGCCATTTTGGCGCTGGCACTTCGCGAACTGAGGTCTGCAGACCAAGCACGCGGCCACCGTTGGCCATTTATGCCCCTTTATCTCAGTTGTCACTTTCCAGACCTCATGACCGGTCGGCGCCGCGCGGCATCGAACAAAAACGGCCGGAGGACATCCGGCCGACGCTTTCCCTAGATGGGTGACGGAAGTCAGCTGCAGCCGAGCAAAGCCCGCTGCTCACTCCAGCTAATCGGCAGATCGATGCTAAGCAGTCTTTTGGTCGTAAGCGATACTGGCTGACTGCCCTCGATGCATTGGGCAACGATGTCCGGCGCAAGTATCGCGATCCGCATCAGCTGCGCGGAACGCTTGCAGCACTTGCCCTGCGCGTCGGCAAGTGATGCCAGACTGTGCCCAGGGGAACTCAGCAGCGCTTGATGCAGCGCACGCGCCTCAGCGATCAGCGCGACCAGCGGCTTGTTGACCGTGTCAGCCGAACGATCCTGCGAGTGGCCAATGATTAGGCGAACATCCTTGCCCTGCCGAATGCGGATCGCCCGGCTGGTCAGTTGCACCGGGTGATCGTGCACCAGCTGATCGACCCGCAGGAGGGACCGCAGCTTGTCCCGGTGGAGTGTGAGAGTGATGCTCTCCTCTGCCATGTCGATTCGAGCGAGGAGCATCGTCAGCATCGCCGCACGCCTGGATGCTTTGCCTACATCGACTGCAGCTTGGGCTGCCTTAGCCATAGCATTGACCGCATTGGCCGAACCCACGAGATCCATGATCGTCCTACGATCCATGAGCCAGCCCTTCAGGCGCTCGATGACGATCCGTTCGATCTCCGGCGCGCTGACCCGCCATGGTTTTTCGCTGCTGCCGATGAGCGCGTTGGGATGGGTTACATAATAGCGATAGCGCTTGCCGGCCTTGGCCGTGTGGCTGGGCGACATTTTGCGCCCCTCCCCATCGTGGATCAAGCCGGTGAGCAAGCTGCGCTTGGGAGACCGCTTGTATGTTGGGTTGTTGCGTCCCTCTTCCCGCTGGCGCTGTACCGCATCCCAAAGTGCCTCATCGATGATGGCGTCGTGCTGGCCGTCATAGACCGCGCGCTTGTGCACGACCTTGCCGCGATAGATGGCATTGCCCAGCAGATGGGAGAGCGCGCCGCGGCTGAACGCAATGCCGCCCCGGCCTTGAAGCCGCCTGGTGCGATAGCCATCGCGCAACAACTCTTCGACCAGGGCCTGCAGGGAGCCCAGCGCAAGATAGCGGGTCATGATGTGGCGGACCTGGCTCGCCTCGGCCTGGTTGATGACCAGCGCCCTGTCCTTCACATCATAGCCAAGCGGGGGATTACCGCCCATCCACATGCCCTTCTTCTTCGAGGCGGCGATCTTGTCGCGGATACGCTCACCGGTCACCTCGCGTTCGAACTGGGCGAAGGAGAGCAGCACATTGAGGGTGAGCCGTCCCATGCTACTCGTGGTGTTGAACGCCTGCGTGACCGAAACGAAGCTGGCGCCCCGGGCATCGAGGATCTCTACGATGCGGGCAAAGTCCGAGAGGGCTCTGGTCAGGCGATCAACCTTTTAGACCATGATCACGTCGATCTTCCCGGCTTCCACGTCGGCAAGCAGGCGGACCAGCGCGGGGCGATCCATCGACCCACCGGAGTAGCCGCCATCGTCATAGGCGGTCTTGACCAGAGACCAGCCTTCATGGCGCTGGCTGACGATGTACGCCTCACAGGCCTCGCGCTGGGCATCGAGGCTATTGAACGCCTGCTCCAGCCCTTCCTCGCTGGACTTGCGGGTATAGACGGCGCAGCGTACAGCACCGCGCGGTCCTTCAGTGAGCTTGGGCCGCCTAGCCATGATCATGCAGCCCGAAGAAGCGGGGACCCGACCAGGACGTTCCGGTTACCGCGCGGGCAATGGCCGAGAGCGACCGATAGCTGCGCTCTTCCCACACATAGCCATCTTCAACCACGGTAACGCTGATGCTACGCCCGTTCCACTGCCGCACGAGATGCAATTCCGCTTTTGAGGGTGACGCTCTCCTTGCCGGCAGCAAGGCGACGGAGGGCCTGGCCATGGGAGGGCGACAGCCCTCCCATGGTTTTCTCCTGCAGCGCATAGCCGAGCAGTCGGCGCAGCAGATCGGCGCTGACGCGCGGCGGCTCTGAACCCATTGACGATCGCCATTGATCACGCAGCTCGCCCAACGACAGCGCCGCCAGAGCATCAAGGCGTGCCTCCAGGCTCATGCCGCAGCGCTTTCGACCAGACGATAGCAGGCGCGCTCACCGCTCTTGTCCAGCGTGATCCCATGGCCCTTCTTGCGCAGGCCGGTGAGCGGCGCGCGGGTGCTGTGCGGCAGCCAGCCGGTCATGCCGACCAGCTCATCAAGCGATGCGCCCTCGGCGCGGCGGAGCAGATCCAGCACCTGCTCTGATTTTGACCGTGTGCGGTTCGGTGGCGTGACGACGGCCGCGGTAGCAACAGTCTCAGCCTGAGCATTCTGCTCGCTGTCCAGGCCGATCGCGGCACGGCCCGCTTGCGTAATGACAAGCGCGAAGCGATCATCACCCTCTTCCCGCCAGACCTTGGGCAGATCGGAGGTCGCGGCTTCCTCGACCAGTCCGCGCTTGATCAGCGGCGGGATGACCTTGCGGATCCGGCCTGCCTGATCGGCGAGGTGATCGGGCGGTGGCAGCAAGCTGCCATCATCCCGCTGGGCAGCAGCGGACAGCAGGACGAGTTGCAGATCGTTGAGCCTGGTCATGGGTGGTCTCCTCTTGCGGAGCAGCACTGCGCTGCTCCCACCACCCAGAGCCCTGTCGACCAAGCCGGCAGGGCATCTCCGCAGCATTGCGCCGCGGCTCGACCAGCACCAATGCTCGGTGTCAGGAACAAGTCCAGTCGAATGTGCGCCCTCAGCAATGAGGAAAGCAGCTGTTCGTTTAGCCGGATCGCGCACCTGCTTTGGGAGCAGAGTTTCGCGACTGCTTTGTTGGACAATCTGGACAGTCCGCTTTCAGGAGCTGAAAAGGTGATAGCGGACGTGCATTCGGCTGAACCCTGATGACGGCTACCGACCAAACCTGGTCGTTCAGATCCGGCGTAACGGACGTCTGCTCCAAGCAATAGCAGTCGTTCGGGCCGCATCATTCCGACCGGCGGGACGCGCAAACATATCACGTCAATGACGTGCCAGTTCCCTGTCCAGCGCCTTATTACCATTGGGCCGAGACACCAACACAGTTCTGACCGATGCTTTTGATGCACGCTCAACATGAGGGGTTGGCCGCCTTTCCGCTCTTAGGAGACAGTGAGATCTGACCTCTGGCAGAGATAGCGTAGGTGCAGGAAAGGTGCGTGCCCGTTTTGGAGGATGAGCGCGTCGCGCTGCGCAACCGCGCCTTGCACCGTTATTTCGCTAGGCGCGTGCCCGTCGGTGAGGTGAAACATCTGATGGAGGATGTGCTCGCCAGCACAACTGTCAGAAAAGCCCTCAGATCGAGACGTTGCAGGGCGCTCATTCGCAGGCCAATAGTTGCTTTCGTCCACTATGAGGTGCTGCTAGGACGAGCAGATATAAGCGCTGGAACACAGAATTTTTGCAGTCTGCGCGGAGGGATGGACGAATGAGGGGGAGCCACAGCGCGGTAGCGCGACCTGAGGAATGGCATGGCCGCAGGATTGCTATCTCGCAGTTCCCCCGCAACCAGCGCACTTTTCTAATCGCTTTTGCCCTTCACGCTTTGGCTGCCTGCTCGGAAAAAGCGCCACCGCCGCCGCCTACACCGCAAGTTATTATCGCAAAACCCTTCAGCCGCAATGTGGCCGATTGGGTCGATTATGCAGGACGTTTTGAAGCGGTGGACGCCATCGATGTGCGTCCGCGAGTCTCTGGCTTGCTGCAATCGGTTCACTTCAAGGACGGGCAGTCCGTCACGCGCGGACAATTGCTCTTCACGCTCGATCAACGGCCCTTCGCCGCAAGACTGGCGCAAGCTCGCGCCGGCGTCGCCCGTGCGCAAGCGGCGCTCGCCAGAACCTCGGCTGATTATAAGCGCGCGACGGCCCTGATCGGCGATGGCTTCATCAGCCAGTCCCTGGTCGATACCCGCCTTGCTGATTGGGAGCAGGCGGCCGCTGAGCTGGCCAACGCCCGCGCCGTCGCTCAGGCCGCATCGCTGGATCTCTCGTTCACGCGCATCACGGCGCCAGCAAGCGGGCGGGCATCCTATCGCAGGCTTGCAGCAGGCAATCTGGTCTCGGCCGAGCAGACCTTGCTCACCACCATCATGACACAGAACCCCATGCGCTTTGTGTTCGATGCGCCGGAGCGTGCTTTCCTGCAATTCCGCCGGGCTCGTGAGAGTGGCGCTGTCGTGCGGATCCGCCTTGAGGATGAAACCGAGTTCAATTGGGCCGGTCAGATCGAGATGCTGGACAATGCGCTCGATCGAAGCTCCGGCACCATCCGCGGACAAGCGCTCGTACAGAACCCCACCGGCTTGCTCACCCCCGGCATGTTTGGAAGGATGCGCTGGACTTTGGGCGCGCCTAGCCCTGCACTGCTTGTTCCAGAGAAGGCGATCATTGTCGATCAGACCCGTCCGACCGTATTCGTCGTCGGCAAGGATGGTCTGATTGCCCAGCGCATTGTGGAGCTGGGCAATATAGCGGACGGCCTGCGGGTGATCCGCAGCGGCCTCGCGCCCGGCGAGCAGGTCGTCATCGCCGGCATGCAGCGCGCGCGAGTGGGGCAGAAGGTCGTCGCCAAGCTAGGCAAGATCGAACCTGAGCGGCCCGCACCGGGAGCGACCAAGTGAGCGCCGCCAACGCGCGGATGAGCTTCTCGCATTTCTTCATCGCGCGACCCATCTTTGCTTGCGCCTTGTCGCTGTTTATTCTGCTCGTCGGCATCATTAGCTATTGGCGCTTGCCGGTCGACCAATATCCAAAAATCTCGCCGCCGGTGGTCAGCGTCACCGCCGTCTATCCCGGCGCCTCTGCCGAGGTTATGGCGGACACCGTTGCAGCCCCACTGGAGCAACAGATCAATGGCGTGGACAACACGCTGTATGTGAGTTCGACCGCGATTGCGGATGGCCGCGTGACGATCAACATCAGCTTCCAGATCGGCACCGATCCTGATTTGGCGCAGGTGCAGGTGCAGAACCGCGTGCAGACCGCGCTGCCCCAGCTGCCGCAGGAAGTGCAAAATCTCGGCGTGACGGTGCGCAAGGCGCAGAACGACACACTGATGATCGTCCACATGCTGTCGACTTCACCCAGTATCGATCGCGAATATCTCGCCAACTACGCAACCATGCAGGTGCGCGAACGGCTGCTCCGCCTGCCCGGCGTGGGCGATGTCGGAACATTCGCTTCACGTGATTATGCCATGCGCATCTGGATCGACCCGGACAAGGCAGCCGCGCGCGACCTGACCGTGCAAGAGATATTGGCGGCGCTGCGCGGCAACAATATCCAGCTTGCGGCGGGAACGGTTGGCGGCGCGCAAATGAGCCAGAATCCCGGCCCTACCCAATATAATCTGAATGTTCAGAGCAAGCTCAACCAGCCCAAAGAGTTCGAG
The DNA here is from genome assembly GCF_025961835.1 of Sphingobium sp. B2D3C. Classification (NCBI taxonomy): domain Bacteria; kingdom Pseudomonadati; phylum Pseudomonadota; class Alphaproteobacteria; order Sphingomonadales; family Sphingobiaceae; genus Sphingobium; species Sphingobium sp. B2D3C. The sequence goes on from NZ_JAOQOK010000001.1 coordinate 2,532,593, forward strand.
CAAATCATCGTCAAACGCGATGCGCAAGGGCGCGTCACCCGCATCGGCGACATTGCGCGGGTGGAGCTGGGCGCACAGACCTATTCGATCAACGCCTATCTCGATCAGGGAGAAGCCTATCCCCTAAGTGTTTCGCAGGCATCGGGCGGCAATGCACTCCAGACGGCCAACGCCGTTCGCGAGACGATGAAGGAACTCGCCAAGAGTTTCCCGCCCGGCATTTCCTACCGGATCGTATTCAACCCCAGCCAATATATCAGCGATTCCGTGAACAAGTTACGCGACACGATGGTCGAGGCGGTCATTCTCGTTGTGATCGTCGTCATATTGTTCCTGCAAAGCTGGCGCACCGCCATCATCCCGTTGTTGGCCATACCCATCTCGCTAGTCGGCACCTTCGCTGTCATGGCGGCGGCGGGCTTCTCGCTCAACAACCTCTCGCTGTTCGGGCTGGTTCTTTCCATCGGGATCGTGGTGGATGATGCCATCGTCGTGGTGGAAAATGCCGAGCGCCATATTCGCGCAGGCGTTTCCCCGCGCGAGGCGGCGTATCGGACTATGAATGAGGTGGGGCGCGCGCTCATCGGCATCGCGCTGGTGCTGGTGGCCGTGTTCGTGCCGACCGCCTTCATGGGCGGCGTCACGGGGCAATTCTACAAGCAGTTCGCACTGACGGTGACCGCCGCAACCGTCATCTCGCTCATCGTGTCGCTTACCCTCTCGCCCGCCCTGTGCGCGCTGCTACTGCGCCAGCATGACAGTGTCCCGCCGCGCACCGCCATCGTGCGTTGCCTGCACCGGAGCGGCGAGCGCTTTACGATGATGTTTGACCGCTTCGGTCAAAGCTATGGCAGGCTCACACGGCGCTTGCTGCGTATGATGGGCCTCGTCTTCATCCTCTATATCGGCTTGCTGTTGCTCACCGGTTGGCGGCTCTATGACACGCCGCGCGGTTTCGTGCCTCAGCAGGATCAGAGCCTCGCCGTCGTCGCGATCAATCTGCCGACCGGCGCCAGCCTTGCACGCACCGATGCCGTCGTGCGGCAGGCCATCGATGTCATGCTGGAGACACCGGGCGTTCAGGCAGCCTCCGTCTATGCGGGCGTGGATGCGATGGGCATGTCCGTCCAGTCCAGCGCCGGACAGCTTTATGCCATCATGGAGCCGTTCAGCGAGCGGTTGCCCAAGGGACTGACCGCGGACGTCATCGTCGCCGACCTGCGCAAGCGCTTCTCGAGCATGACCGAGGCGGACATTCGTCTCATCATGCCGCCACCGGTGCGCGGCCTTGGCACGGCGGGCGGCTTCCGCCTCATGGTGGAGGACCGTGGCGGGCACGGCTACGCGGCGCTCGATGCTGTGACACGCGATCTCGCCGCGGCGGCCGCTGAAGAGCCCGCCATTTCCCAGAGCTTCACTAATTTCAACATGCGCAGCCCGCGCATCGCGGTGGAGGTGGACCGCGATAAGGCCGAGATGCTCGGTGTGGAAAGCCAGGATGTTTATGCCGCGCTCCAGACCTACATGGCGGGCTCCTACGTCAACAACATTACCCTGCTTGGCCATAGCTTCCAGGTGATTGCGCAAGCGGACCCGGCCTATCGGGAGAATGCGGACCTGCTGGGGCAGATAAAAACGCGCTCGGCGTCCGGCACGATGGTCCCGCTCGACGCGGTCGCTAAGCTCACGCCCTCGACCGGGCCGTATCGCGTTCAGCGCTACAATCTCTATCCATCGACCGATATTCAGGGCGAGGCAGCGCCGGGCTATTCCTCCGGCGAGGCGATGGAAGCGATGGAACGGATCGCCGCTCAGCGCCTCCCCGCGGGCTTTGGCTTCGAGTGGACGGACTTGGCCTATCAGCAGCGTGTTGCGGGAGGCAGCGGTGAACTTGCCTTCGGGCTGGCGATCATCTTCGTGTTCATCGCGCTAGCGGCATTTTATGAGAGCCTGACGCTGCCGCTCGCGATCATCATGATCATACCGCTCTGCCTGCTCTCCGCCATTCTGGGCGTGAACCTGCGAGGCGAGGACAATAATATTCTCACGCAGATCGGCATGGTGGTGCTGATTGGCCTTGCGGCGAAAAACGCAATTCTGATCGTGGAATTTGCACGCCAGGCCGAGGATGAGGGCCTGTCCTGCCGGGAAGCCGCGATCATCGCCGCGCGCATCCGCCTGCGTCCGATCCTCATGACCTCCTTCGCATTCATCGCCGGCGTGGTCCCCCTCGCTTTTGCCACAGGCGCCGGTGCGGAATTGCGCCAAGCGCTGGGAACAGCCGTCTTCTACGGGATGATCGGCCTGACCCTGCTCGGCCTCATCTTTGCGCCAATCTTCTATGTGGCCTGCAGGATGCTCGGCGACCGGGTTTCAGGCACAATGGAGCGTCGACGCGCAAGACGCGATCTTGATGTGTCTGACACTGCTGTTGAGAAGATCTCGCGGGAGTGAGCCCTTTCGCTGACTGAGGCCACTAGCAACTCGACTTCACATCATCTGCTGATATGGCCACGACCTTGGAATGCTCAAGCCCCCTGTGTCCGCGATACTCAAGCTCTCTACCCCCGGTTGTGCTTCCCCAGAGTAGATGTAGATCAAATCGTGAACGTTTCAACGGTCCTGGGCGAGTAATTCACGAATTTGTGGAAAGCGGCTCAGCGGTTCGATGAATTAGGTGTCGTCTGTCAGCAGCGCTGCTCTAATCCCAGCTCACGGGCCTTCCAGGCGGCAAAGCATTATTGCACTCGTTACTTCCCAAAGGTAGGCAATCAATACTCGCTCTTCAGGTTTAAGAGGCGCGGTATCGAATGCATTTGACACCAAATAGATGATCCACTGCTGACTGCAATGTCCCACGATCCGCGTTCGCTTCCTGCGACAGTCGATCAAAGCCGGTCGTTGGGGTCGGCCTACTTGAACGACTGCTCCAGCCAATAGCAGTCATTCGGGACGTTTCAGCCCGCCCTGAGAGACCCGACCCAATTCGAGACTTTGGCTTCGGAACTGTGCATCCCGACAGCGGACGTTCGATCAGTGCTAAGTCATTTTAACGGCCACGGGTGCGTTTCGCCTCATTTCCGATCCGTCGCGCCTTCAACAAATCGTGTCGCGATAGAATACCGATCACCTTGCTGGTGATCGGGTCGATGATCGGAACACGCCCGACGCCCGTCGCGACCATGAGATCGGCCACCACACCAACCGGTGCCTGCGCGGTTGTAAAGGGCTGTGACGCATCCGAAACGACATCAGACAAAGCCACGTCTCCCGGTGCGCTTTCAACTTGCCAGCGCAGCGCGTCGGATCTCGATACCAGACCGAGCAACCGCCCTTCTTCATCTATCCCTGGATAGCTGCGGTGCCTGGCCGTGCTCCCGAAAATGCGATCGTCTCGCCAACTACTTTCCGCGGCGTCACCTGCCCCTCGACAACACGAACGGGATGCGCAGCACCGTGCGCAGATCGGTGGCGTCTTCGGTCGCCCCCACCTCGACCGACCAGTTCAGCGTCGTGCGGTCCGTCGCGCGGTAGCTTACGCCGAACAGCAGGCGGCCGATCTGGAGATCGCGCGCCGTCTGCACCTGCGGGTCGCCCCAGTCCATCGTGGGCATCAGCAGGCGCTGCGTGGTGCGCGTGCCGAAGGACCAGCTGTGCGCATAACCCAGGTTGAACGAGGTGCGTTGGTTCAATGATACGCCGATCCCCATGCTGACGGATATCGCGTCTCCCGGCTTCACATAGGTGATACGCACCGGCGGGATGACCGTATCGACCCCGTGACCGAAATTGCGGGTGTAGCCAATGGAGCCGAACAGGACGGCGGGGTCACTGGGCAGAATTGCGGTCAGGCTCGGCGTCACACCCCAGAAGCCGGACCCCGTGGCCGCACGGGTCGCGCGGCCCAGCGTATCCCGAGAGATGTCGAACGGGTCGGTGCCGGTGGGCACCACAACCTGCAAATTGCCGATCAGGAACGGCCAGCCGCCACGCGCAGAGCTCAGCTGATAGCGCGCCGACAGCTCAAGGTCGCCAATCCCCCGGCCGCTGGTACTGCTATCGATGGTCGCCGCATCGGGATCGCCCGTCGTGCCCTGAATCGGGGCCAGCACCGACTTGTCATTGCGATAGACGAACGGAAGACGGGCGCCGATCTCGACATTGCCGAGGAGCCCATAACGCAGGCCGGCGGATGCCGTGAGCACGTCCTGCCGGCTCTCGTTGATGTCGAACACGCCAACGAGCACGGACTCCACCACTTCGATGCCGCGGAAAAGCGCACGGTTGCGGTCGGCCCGCGCATAATCGAGCTGAAGCTCGGCGGTGAGCTGACCGCGCCGGGTCACGACGCTGCCTTGCTCTCCCAGCACCGCGACCTCGGGCGGGCGATCGATATCCGGTGGCGCTTCCCCCACGGGGCCAGCCGGGGTCTGGGGCGCACCATTGGGCGCGCGCGGCGGCGGGGCAGCGTTGCTGGCGGACTGGACAGTTTGCGGCGGATTTGCTGCCGATGGCGCCGCCGTTGCGCCACTTGGTTGCGCATCCATGGCAAGGCGCTGCTCCAGCGCGCGAATACGCGCCTCCTGCGCTTCCAACTGCTGCTGCTGCCGGGCGATGAGGCTGAGCGCCTGCTTCAGTTCGGGGCTGGCTTTGCTCGACTGTGGCAGCGCGGTGCCCGTTGGCTGGGCCCATGCCGGTGATGCAGCCAGTGCGCCGCCAAGCATTGCCACTCCCCCCAGGAGCCGACCTATTCTGGTCATTTGTGTCCTTCCTTCAACGAATAAGATCCCGCGTCGCGTCAAGCGCCATGCTGTCGATCCTCGGCATGGCCGAGCCGACGGTCGCGGGCGTGGCGTTCATCAGATCGAGGTTGATCGTCGTGCTGGTCTCGATCGCACGGTTGTTACCGCTGTTGAGGAGCACACTGCCCAAGGCCAGCCCAAACACGTGGCTGACCTCCAGATCCTGCTGCGACAAGGTCACCTTGAAACCGCTGCCTAGCCGATCGAGCCCGACCGTGCCGTTCTGGGTTTGCGCGCGATCGCCCGGGCCTAGCGGGAGTGGTGTCGATCCATCGGGGCTGAGGCCGATCTCCGCCTGCTCGCCCGTACTCACGGTGACGGCGCCGACGCTCGGACGATAGCTCCGCTCGACGAGCGAGACACCGCTCTCGCGGTCGAAACTGACCCAGACATCACCCGGGTTGCCCGCGTGTTGCGAGGGGCCGCTGGTGCCTGGCGCACCGGACTGCCTTGTCGACTGTGGCGCGTATATGGCAAGGCGCGGCGCGCCCTGGTCGACGGTGAAGACACTGCGCAGGAGCAATTGCCCGTCGACGCTCGTATCGGTCTGTACGGCCATGGCGACTTCCACACCGTTGGGGAGGAGGAATTTGCCGCGGCTTTCGGCAAGAACATCCTCCGGCACCGGCGCGTGTCCCTCGACCGGCGGTTGCGCGAAGACGGGGTTGCAGAGGACAACTGCTGCAACGGCCGAGATGAGATGGCGGTTCATGGCTAGAAGTCCCTCATGAAGGGCGCAGTCAAAGCCAGTGCTTGCTGGCTGAGCGGCTGAACGAATGCGGCGCCGACCGGTGCGCGGGAGAAGGCCGCCCACTGCCGATCCCCATTAAAGGCGCTGCGCCCCACCGCAGTATCCTCGCCGATCACGAAATAAATGCCGTTCCAAGCGCGCTGGAACGCGGGTCGCGACATGGTGCGCAGACCGAGCGCCGGATCTCCGATCAGCAGCTCCTCCGCGCTGATGCCTTTGACCACGACGAAATGGCGATAGCCGTTCGCCTCGATCAACGCGATGCCGGGCACGCCTGCCGCAGCGACTTGGTCGAGCGAGACCTTGTATCCGTCCGCGCTGAGGCCGGCATTGGCAAGATAGCGCTTCATGTCGAGCAACGAAAAGCCGAGCCGGGTAATCTGCGCGCGGTCTCCCACGCGCCACATGCCGTTGAACACGTCGGCTTCCGCCCTGCTCCGGCGATAATGATAAGTCAGCAACGTGGCGAGCGCAGCCGAACCGCAACTGAAATCAAATTGCTGCCGAACGACCGTCAAAAAACGCCGGTCCTCGAACGACGTGACAGGCGGCGTGACATCGCCGAGACCCGCCGCTCCGAGCTGGAACGTCGGCCCTCCGCTCACCTGCGCACTGCAGCCGGAGAGCAGCATGAGTGCGGCAAGGAGCATGCGCGCCATTATTGTGCGGGCAGCAGGGCGATGTTGACGTTCATCGAAGCATTGATCGCGACGTTGTTGCCGGAATTGGCATTGATGATCGAGAGGCCGGAAAGGTTCTGGAATGCGTTCCCATCGATGGCCACCGCCCCGGTCACGGAATTGCCGCTCACGCTGCTGTCCGACACGGCGGTAACATGCTCGGACTGGGCGATCTGGTTGAGATCCGCGCGGCCTGTCACCTGCTCGAGCGTGGCGACGTCGACGGGCGGCGCCGCGCCCTCAAATGGCGGTTGCGCAAGGGCAGCCGAGGCAAAACTGCCCGACAAGGTCACAAGCCATGCCCGGCGGAATAGAAATCGGTTCATGCATCCTCTCCCTTTATGATGTAAAAAGACTGGCCGGCGGTGGAGATCGCCGGCCAGTTGGAGAGGCTTAGCGAAGCGTGATGTCGCCCGCGGAGACCGCCACGCTCACCGACGCGTTCTGCGATGCGCCAACGCCGGTGTTCTGGTTGACCGCCTGCATGCCAGCAAAGTTCTGGAATGCGCTGCCACCCGTGCGGATGCTGTTATCAGCCACCGGGGACTCGCCGCCACGACCGTCGAAGCTGACGCTCACGCCCGTGACATAGCTTGAGAGGTTGGCGCTGGCGACCAGGGCGCTGTCACCGAAGACGGAATCCGACTTGGCGGAACCGGCTGCGGTATCACCGCCGCTGAAGGCCCAGCTGTGATCGGAATTGTCCGAATTGTCTTCCCAGCTGTTGTTGCTGGCCACGGTGTTGGTCGAGCTGTCATCCTGAGAGGACATGTCGCGGCTGTCGGTTGCCGTGCCGCCATTGTTGGCCGCAACCTGCGCGCCCGAAGCGGAGCTGTTGTCCGACATGTCGTGCGTGGACGAGTCATTGCCGCTGTCGGCCGTGTTCACCGAATTATTGGACATGTCGTTGCCGCTATCGGCGACGCTGTTGTCCGTGGACGTGTTCGTGGTGGTGTTCGACGTCCAGGCGCTGTTGCCGCTGTCGCTCGTGCTGGTGTTACCGCTGTCGGCGGTGTTCACCGAGTTGTTCGACATATCATTGCCGCTGTCGGAGACAGTGAGGCTGTTGTCGGACATGTCATTGCCACTGTCGGCAATATCGACGCTATTGTCGGTGTTGGTCGTGGCGTTGGACGTCCAGGCCGAGTTGCCGCTGTCGCTCGTCGTGGTTGTGGTGTTGCCACTGTCAGCGGTGTTCACCGAGTTATTCGACATGTCGTTGCCGCTGTCTGCCACATCGACGCTGTTGTCGGTGTTGGTGGTGGCATTGGAGGTCCATGCCGAATTACCACTGTCGCTGGTGGTGGTTGTGGTGGCGCTGTTGCCACTGTCCGCCACACTGTTGTCCGTGTTCGTGGTGGTGTTGGCCGTCCAGGCAGAATTGCCGCTGTCGGACGTCATCGTGTTGCCGCTGTCGGCGGTGTTGACCGAGTTGTTCGACATATCGTTACCACTGTCGGCAACGCTGTTATCCGTGTTGGTGGCCACGTTCGTGGACGTGTTTGCGGTCCAGGCGCTGTTGCCGCTGTCGCTGGTGGTGGTGGTGGATTCGGCCATCCAGCTGTTGTTGCCGCTATCGCTGACGGTGTTGCCGTCCTGCGCCAGCGCGGGCGATGCCGCGATAAGCGCGGCGGCCGAGGCCGTGATCAGTAGAGTTTTCATCGATTGTCGTCCTTTCAGGGTTCCCACGCCGCCCTCGGGGCTTTCCCCGATCGACGCATCGACTCCGCCTCCGCGGAGACCCACCCTGAATAGGTTAACGGCGAATTAACCTTCACCCCCACCGAACTATCTCTTCCCCCCTCATAGCGCTGTATGAGTAACCCTCATTTGGGGGTGAGTGTGATAATTGTGAAGACGAACGAAAGTCTCAGAATAATAAGAGGGAATCGGGCTTCTGAATCAGAGGGCGGAAAAATGACCCAATGATGTTCGAGCAATGCTCGATAACATCACCCTGATAAGATCAGATTGCCGATGGGTGGCCGTTTTTCCGAAGATTTGTTTCAAATAACTTCGCGCGGTGGCCTCCGCGATTTTCATCCGGGCGGCAGCATCATTCAGTGCGAGGCCGCAAACCAGATGGTGGACCAGCTGACCCTCGGTCTTGGTGAGGCGATAGGCGTCGCAACAGCGCTGGAGCGCCAGGGTTACGTCCGTGTCCGAATCATAAATGCACAGGACGAAAGAAGGATCCGCGGAAATTTCCGGGCGCGTGAATGTCGGCGATAAAAGGGCCATGAGAGGCCGGCGATAATTCTTCCGGCTCAGGCTGATCAGCACCGCTTCGCCATCGTGCGACGCATGGTCCATGGCCGCGTGCAGCTTGGTGGTCTCGCCGCGATTGACGGCAACAAGCGAATAGCGCGACTTGTGCACCACATCCCGCTTCTGGAACATCAGCGTGGCGACGGCATTCTCGCCGATCACCGCGCCATGGCCGTCAAGAATGATAATCGCCACGTCGCTCAGGTCGAGCGCCGACTTATAGGCGATCAAGGCGCGCTGCTGGCTTCGCGCATGCAGCCAGAGACGAAAATAGCCCGCAAGCACGGGCTGCAGCTTCTTGGCCATCTGTTCGGCGGCGAGCCGCTGGACCATGTTGGCATGGCGGTAAAGCGCCGTGAGGATCAGGCGCAGCCCGCCATGTTCTGCCACGGCCAAGGTCATCGCACGCTTCGCTTCCTCGACCTGCGTCAGTTCGTGCCAAGCAACACGCGCACCTTGGCCGGTGTAATGAAGCGCGTCGGTATCTTGGCAGGCGATCGCCACCGCCAAGTGCGGATCGGAGAGCAGGGCGCGATTGGGGCTCACTCGCGCAAGCAGCTCTGGGCTGTTGTCGTCGCGATGAAGGGAAAGAACCGCCTCGTCCGCAAAGACGCGACCGGCGAACTTGCTTAGTATCCAGTCCAGATCGTCTGCAACCCGGTCAGATTGTCCGTCCTGATCGATCGGGCGCCCACCGTCCGGTTCTGCAAATATGTGGTCTGCAGCCACCTCGGTCTTCGATATTGTGACCATTCCTCCCCCTCAGCCCACCATTGTATGGCATGCGCGTTAACCACAATGCGTGGGGGGCTGATTTGGCTCCGCTATCGCGGGATTGAGACTGCCCCGATTTGGTACATATCTGAAATTTGAGGATTTCATGCCGGCAATGCCCATCAATAGCCGACCATCCGGTATTGGGGACGCTACAATTCGGCGAAACGACATTTGGGTTATTAATGAACGGCCGCTTCTGAACTCCAGCATTTGTACGCTAAATGTTTGCTAAATTGGCGACTGCGGCCAGCAGTGCCTCGATGGCGTGAGATTTTGACCGATCACCATCAGCGCAGTTGGCTATCCTTACTGCCGCGCCGGTTGATGCAAGGAAAAAGCCCGGTGCTTGTCGCGGCCAGACTGGCAGGCCACGCATGTCCGGGCACCGGGCAGAGCTTCGCGGCGTGCCTGCGGGATTGGCTCTCCACCTTCCCTCACAATCGGCGCGACCCGAACCTGCCGGCATACGAGCACGCGCTGTTGCCAGCGCGTCTTTCACGCTGTCCTCGATTTGGTTCTGAACAGCGCCCTCGAGCGCCCAGCCATTGGCCATGCGTACTCGATCCTGCGCAATTGGAGGTTGAGGGACCGTTATAGGAATGCAGCGGCCTCATTTCATCCTCGCAGCGTCTTCGGACAGTCCTCCGCTGGTGCGCAGCAGTCTCACAATGCCATTATAGGCGGCGTGCAATCCCTCATTGCGCCCAGTCTCATGGTCCGATCCTGCCACTTCCCAGAACGCGACCAGCCATCCGTCCGGGCAGCGCTCGCGCAGCACCCACAGCGCGAGCGCGACCCCCACGGGTCTCTACCTTGCCCGTCGCGGCCGTTGCGTCACGCAAAACATTCAGCGCGCGCTCGATAGTCCTCATATTGTGGGATGCATCCGCAATGGAAACCCTGGATAAAATGCGTTCGATGTCTTCCTGACTCTCGGCCGTGCCGAAAGGAGGCGAGCCTGCGCCGGTCCGCTCTAAAACCTTAAACGATTTGCACCGACAATAGACCGACCCGCCGTACCTCGCAGAACTTAGTCCCCTTATCACGCTCCCAACCTGCTGGATGCGGAAACAAGACATTCTAATAAGAGGCATGGCGACTTGCGAAAACGACGGGCGGCGGGAAGCGACGTCAGCACCCGACGAAGTTCCTTTCCGTTCAACCTGTGTGGCCACCCAGCGTCTCGGCGAACCAGTCAGCAATATAATCGCGCCCGTAAGACATATTGTCGGCGCCGACATGCTCCACCCCGCCTTCGCGCTCGGTGAAGATCTTGAGTTCGCGCCGGGGGCTGTTGACCAGTTGCGCGTAGCAGTCATGGGCATATTCCACGCTGATTTGGCGGTCATGTGCGCCGTGGGTGACCAGGAAGGGCACGCGCACGCCATCCATGCGGCCATTGAGGTTCATCTCCTCGGATTTAGCGAGGAAATCCTCCATGTCTGTCGCACCGAATGCCCAGAACACATGCGCCCAGTAGTGCGGTACGGGGTTCTCGCCTTCGCGGCGGATGCGCTTGTCCTGCACTTCCCGCCAATTGTGGTTGGCGCCCCAGCAGGCACCGCTGGCGAAGCGCGGCTCGAAGGCGACGGCGCGCGGCGCGAAGTGGCCGCCGAGCGAGATGCCCGTCATGCCGATGCGCTTGGGGTCGGCATCCGGCTGGGTCTCCAGCCAGTCGACGGCTTTTGATGCCCAGTTTTCGCTGTGCGGATCGACCGGCAGATTGTGCAGCCGCAGCGCCTCGCCGGTGCCGGGCTGATCGACGCAGAGCGTGGAGACACCGCGTCGGGCCAGCGCCTCGGGCAGGCGCGACCAGTAGAGCAGTTCCTTGCAGCTATCGAGGCCATTGCAGTAGACGACCACCGGCCGCGGCCCCTCGCCGGGCGCCCGCGTGTAGAGCGCCGACATCATGCTGCCATCGCCGAGCGGGATCTCCACCCGTTCGCGGTTGATCTTGCCGAGATCGGTCGATTGGGCGAAGATCGACAGCGCCCGGGCGTAGGTTTCCTCGCGCCCCGGGGAGCCATGGCCCTGCATCCGCTCCGCGACGAGCAGGTAGAGCGCAGCCCGCTCCAGCTTCTCGGATGCCGAGATGGCCCGGCCCTTGGCGATATCCTCATCGGCGAGGCTGACCAGCGTATCCGCCACGCGTACCCATTGCGCCATGAACTGCGGCGTACCGGCGTCAGCGCCGCTGGCGGCGGCATCCTTGATCGGCTGGCACATATCCACGATTTCGCCGATGCGCCCGCCGCTCTCCAGCGCGATGGCGACCGAGAGGTTCCAGATGTAGTTGGGGAAATATTCGAACAACGCCACCGATCAGGCCTCCACTGCCACGAACAGGCCGGGATTGGCCTCCGGATGGGGCATGGTCTGCGGACCGCCGACGCCGATCCCCCACTGATCCATCACGCGCGGCGCGGGCACATGGACCTTGGGCTCATGCGTTTCGAAGTCCACGTCTTCCAGTTCAGCCGTATATTCAACCGCGAAGCCCGAGGGCGTGACAAAGTAGGAGAAGGTATTGTCGCCGGCCGTATGGCGCCCCGGCCCCCAGCGAATATCGGTCTTGTTCTGCTTGAGGCGGCTGATGCCCGCCATCATGCCGTCGACATCGGTCATGTCATAAGCAACGTGATTGAGGCAGGGCGGCCCAGGCAGCAGCGCGATGCGGTGATGCGCGCTGTTGCAGCGCAGGAAGCACATGAAGTCGCCAAGCCAGTCGGAAACCTTGAAGCCCAGGACATCGCAGAAGAAGCGCACGGCGGCCTGATGATCCGGCGAATGCAGCACGATGTGGCTGATCTTGACCGGTAGGCCTTCCCAGCGCGTGATCTCGCGCGCCTCGCCACGCGCGACATCGGACGAGACCTCTATCAGCAGGCCATCGGGCGTGAAGAAGCGGAAGCCATAGCCGCCGCCGGGCGTGGTCAAATCCTGCGGCTCGCTCACCAGCTTGGCCGCCGAGGCCCGCACCCTTTCGCACAGCGCATCGACATCGGCGCGGCTGTCGGCAGCCAGGGCGATCACATCGACACGGTTCTCTTCGCTCGGCCGCAGGCGGACGACATGATGCTCGTCATGCCCCTGCGTCTTGAACCACGCCATGCCATCGTCGCTGGGCACGCGCTCAAGGCCCCATTGGCCCTCATAGAAGCTGGACTCGGTGGCAAAATCGGTGACGGCATAGCCGACATAGCGAATTTCAGTGACGCGGCTCATCTTCAGTTCCTTTCAAATCGGCTCGGCGGTGCGCTCGAACATTTCGGCGGTGGCCTTGGCGTTGTCGACAGGCGGGCCTTTTCCGATCTGGCCCATGCAAATGGCGAGGCTGGCGCGCACGATGTAGGCGCAGCGCTCGAAGCGGCGATCATGATAAGCCGCGAACGCTTCTTCGACGGAGGCGTGACGGGCCAGTTCCTCGGCCAGCACGATACTGTCCTCAATCGCCATGCCGGCGCCCTGCCCCAAATGCGGCGTGGTGGCGTGGACGGCGTCGCCGATCAGCACCACCCGCCCCCTGCTCCACGGGCCTTCGACCAGCATGCCTTCCAGCGGACGATAGACGACCTCCTCGTCATCGACGATCTGCTCGGCCAGCGCCTGCAAGGCCGGGGCGCAGCCGGCGAGCTTGGCGCGCATCGCTGCAGCCAGGCCCTCGCGCGGATACCAGGGATTGCCCGGCTCCGGCGTGGTGACATACAGATACATGAGGTCCGGGCTGATCGGCACGAGACCGGCGCCAATCGGCCCGTTATAGACCTGCAGCGCATCGAGATCGGCCGGGCGCGGGAGATTATAGCGCCACACGGCCTGCCCTGTGAACTGCGGCTTTTCTGCGTCCGGCAGGATCATCTCACGCGTCTTGGAAAAGACGCCATCCGCGCCGATCACCAGATCGAAACGGCCTGCGCTGCCGTCTGAGAACGCCACCTCGACGGCGTCATCCCCGTCGCTGATCGCTTGCGCCGTCACGCCCAGGCGAATCTCGGCGCCGGCGCTTTGTGCCGCATCGCCCAGCACCTTCTGGAGCTGCCTGCGGCCGACGCCCAGATTGGCGGGATAATCCGGCAGCAGGCGCGGCGATGGCACCCGCGCCACCTGAACGCCATTGGGCGCGAACACCTCGACGGCATCGAAACCGACGCCGGCCGCGGCATAGTCGTCCAATATGCCCAGCATGTGCGCCGCGCGGAGGACATTGCCCTGCTGGATGATGCCGACCCCATAGACGCTCCAGCTGGGATCACGCTCGATCACCGTTACGGAGAACCCCTGCTTGCGCAGCGCGATGGCCGAGGTCAGGCCACCAATGCCGCCGCCGATGACGAGAATGTTCAGGCTCTGCATGGTCTATGTCCGATGATTATGTTGATGAGAGGGGCGAAGCGCGGATGCAGGCACAGCATGTGCGGCAGCTTTCGACCTCCCTCTCCGCGCGCACGGCAGCCCCGAAGCGGGCCTTGGGCCTGTTCTATCGCTGCGCAGAAAATCTGAAAAATGAATTGTTCAGATACAGTTCCATCCAGATTATGGATAGGTCATTCGGTGTGGAGGATATGGTGCATCTGCCGCACCAGCCAAAGGATCCCGGCGTCATTCGCACGGGCGGCATGATATTGGACCATTTCCCGAAGCGGCGGCAGGCCAAGGGGGTCCGGGCGCACGACGATCGGCAATTGATCGATAAAGGCATCCGCGAGCCGCTTCTGCAGGAAGGACACGCGCATCGTCCCCACGATCAGGCTGGGCACGCTGGAAAAGCTGTTCGTCGTGAGTTCCGTGCGCTGCTTGTCCTGATGCGGAAAAACCTGCTGCTCCGCAAAAGTGCTCTCGCGCGACTGGCCGAAGCGGACGGCGACATGACCCAGCGAGAAGAGCGTCTCGCGATCCAGCGGCCCTGCCAGCGCTGGATTGTCCGCCCAGCCGATGACGACATGCTCGTCCTCCAGCAGCATCTCACTGGGGTGCGCGGGGGAGAGATATTGCTCGGGGCAGATGACCAGATCGACCTCGCCCTTCTCAAGAAAGCTCGTCGCATCGGGCCCCGTCGGATAGACATCAATGCGGATACCCGGCGCGATCGTCCCGAGGCTGCGCATCAGCGGGCCGATCAGCACTGTCATCATATAATCCGACACGCTGATGCGGAACCGACGGTTAGAAATGGCCGGATCGAACGTGCTGGAGGTCGACAGGATCTGGTCCGCCTGCTCGATCAACTGGGAGACCAGCGGCTGGAGGCTCTCGGCATAAGCGGTCGGGACCATGCGGCGGCCGACCTGGACCAGCAGGTCATCCGCAAAATATTCGCGCAGACGGGTCAATGCCGCGCTCATGGCCGGCTGGCTGATATTGACCCGCGCCGCGGCACGCGAGACGCTGCGTTCATCGAGCAATACGCTGAGCGCGTAGAGCAGGTTGAGATCAAGGCCCTTGAACCGCATGGCCGGACCCATCTCATGTCGGCAGCGCACTGGCCAGCGCAATCCCTGCCAATTGTTGGACAGCGCGCATTTGATTGTGGATCGCCCCGCCGTTCTCAGACGGGGCGATGCCGTCCGCCTTTAGCGCCTCCTGCCGGGCAGAAGATCGCCATATTTCTTCTCGAGCTTCTTGGTGAACTCGTCGCGCTTGCGCAATTCGGTGAGCAGGCCGTTGACGTCAAAGGCGGCGACTTGAGAGCGAATAAGGTCGGCCCCCTCCCGCCCCCACTGCGCGCGCTCCTGTTCGGTAACCGGCTTGACGAAGCCCCCGTGCAGCACCGCATCGGGATAGAAACTGCCGGCAGGCGTGCCGCTGAACGGAGGGACATACCGCGACACGGCACTGGGATCGCGCTCGATCTCATGCTCAGGTTGGCTGAGGCCGACCGGCATATCGTTGAGACGGCCGACCAACTGATAAGCGCCATAGCTCACCAGGTTGCGGCCATTGGGCGGACCGTCACCGAAGCCGGGGCGCGGCTGACCCGGCTCCGACTTGCGGACCATGTCCGTCCCCATCCACAGCACCGGAACATGCTCTTCATCGAAAATTTCGCGGACCAGCGGCAGCATGGTCTGCTGGGACGGGCCGTGCGAGGTAAGGAAAATGATGCGGCGGAACCCCTGACGAATGAGCGAGCGGGTCAACGCTTTGAGGTACGGCAGACTGTCGGATGTCGAGACATACACCGTGCCCCGGCTGGTCGTCGTCCCGCCCGGATAGAAATAAGCGAGGTAGGGCATCACGAGCCCGTCGGCTTTCTCGGCCAGTTCCTGCGCATAAGCGAGCGGAATGACATATTCGACATCCGTTGGATTGCCGCCATTCTGCTCGACCGGGCCAACTGGCACGAAAATGACATCGTTGCGCTTGAGATAGTCTTCCACTTCCCACCCGGTCAGCGTCGTCATCAAACGCGAGCGCATCTTGGGTGCCGGCTTTGCTGCTGTCTGCTGCGCGCCGGCCTGGCTCTGGGCCAGCGCAGGCGCGGCTCCCGAGAAAAGCAGCGCGGCCAGACCGGCCAGGGACAGCGCTCTTACGGCAGGCTCAAATGGTCGCTTCATAACATCCTTGCTCCTCGTTGATATCGATCAGGGGAAAAGCCGGCAGATCTCGCCGCGCAGATCCGTCCCGAGTTCCACCGCGCCGGGGTGATCCGAGGAGAACCGCGCATAGGCGCGGCGATCCTTCTGGTAGGCCGGCCAAACGGGCAGCTTTGCGCCATTTGGATTTCCGGTCTTGGCGAAATTGGTCCAATATTCGACCATCAGATCAGAGAGACGGCGGTCGGCCGCCTTGTAATCGGCAGCCGAAAACCCCGTGGTCAGCAGATTGCCGAACACATAGGGCACCTCGAACGAATGCGCAGCGCCCCGCGCCTCACGACCGGGCACGAACTGCTCGAACTGATAGTGCCAGACCGGCCCTCCCGCTCTTGCCGATGCTGCTGCGATCTGCACGGCGCCGCAGCGAAAGCTGCTGTCGGTCGAGAATTGCTCCGCCACCGTTCCCATCAGGCGATCGGGCGCCGGCGGCATCGCGGCGGACAAGCCATAAGCCGCGCGGGCCGCAGCCGCATTCGCACCGAACGCGCTGGCCATCGCAGCATCGAGCTTGTCCGGCGGCAGAACCGCCAGCCCTTCCCGCGCGTTGCTGCCGATCAGCAGCGGGATGGGCTTGCGCCGCTGGTCAGAGATGGCGTCCGTGGCGGCGCGGGTGATGA
Source organism: Sphingobium sp. B2D3C (assembly GCF_025961835.1). Taxonomy (NCBI): domain Bacteria; kingdom Pseudomonadati; phylum Pseudomonadota; class Alphaproteobacteria; order Sphingomonadales; family Sphingobiaceae; genus Sphingobium; species Sphingobium sp. B2D3C. The sequence continues at coordinate 2,549,084 of NZ_JAOQOK010000001.1, forward strand.
TGTAGCCATCCTGCACTGGCGAGAAGCGCGCGCCGGATTGGCCAGCCGCCTGCGCCATCTCGATGACCGCCGCCGTATCCAGGCCACGCAAGGCCGATAGCGGGAGGCCGTTGGCGAAGCTCTCGCCCTCCCGCTCCGCATCGGCCATATTGAGGGGCGCAATGCTGCTACGCGCCGCGCCGCTCTGGATGATGGCGCGCGCGAACAGCCCGTCCGTCACATCGGAGGTCACCAGATCAAGAACGCTGGCGCCGCCGGCCGACTGACCAAACAGAGTGACATTGGCCGGATCACCGCCGAATTGCGCGATGTTCGCCGCAACCCATCGCAGCGCGGCGATCTGGTCTTCCAATCCGAAATTGCCGGAGGATTTATGGAGCGATTCTGCTGTCAGCTGTGGATGCGCGAAGAAGCCGAACGCGCCGAGCCGATAGTTGAGCGTGACCACGATGACCCCGTGCCGGGAGAGGGCAACACCATCATAGGTCGGGCTACTGCCCATGCCGTTCTGAAAACCGCCGCCATGGACCCAGACCATGACCGGCAGCTTTGGATCCGCCGACACATGTGGCACCCAAATGTTGAGGGTCAGGCAATCTTCGCTGCTGATGCTGGATACCGCGGTTTGCCCGCGCAGCGGCGCCTGAGCACAGGGTGGACCATAATGGTCGGCCTGCTTCACGCCGGCCCAGGCGCGCGGCGGGGCCGGTGATCGCCACCGCAGCTCTCCGACCGGCGGCGCCGCATAGGGCACGCCCAGATAGGCTGCCCCGGTTTCGGTGGCGACGCCCTGAATTTGCCCCTGTGCCGTCGCGACATGCAGTGCCGCCAGCCCGGGCAACTGAGCGTGAAGGAGGGAGGCAGATGAGAGCTCCAGACCCAGAATTGTCAGGCTCGTGCCGAGCCGTTTCATCCCTGCCAATGCGCGCATCTGCCCCTCCCACTGCATTCAGTTTTTAGAACCTCTAGAGATCGAAGCGGACCCCGACCCTGAAGCTCTGGCCCAGCAGATCGTACCAGGCGTTGTTATTGACGGCGGGGAGCGGCGGCTCCTGGTTCAACAGGTTGTTGACCGTGCCATAGATCTGCACCTTCCGGTCTTGCGAACCCACATTGTAGGCCACGCTCAGGTTTACATAGCCGCGCGCTGGGACGATGTTGTTGTTGATGCTGTTGATCAGCGTCGGGCTGTAGCCCGGCTCGTCCGGCCCGATGAAGGCGTTGTTGAACTTGCTCCGGCTGATCCAGCGGAAGTTGACGCTCGTTTCCAACCGCGTGCCGCGATAGGCGAGAGAAGTGTTCACCACCCACTTCGGCACGCCAGCTGTCCCGCCGAAGATCGCACCGGTCTGCCCCGCACGGTTCACACCATTAGGGTAGGCCAGCGAAACGTCGAAGGTCGAGCGATATTCCAGCGTGCGGGTGGCTTGTGCGCTGAGCGTGATGCGTCCTTGCGCACCGGCGAATATCTCATCGACCGGCTGCATGTAGGACAACGCCATGTCGATGCCGCGGGTCTTGAATTCGGCAAAGTTGGCGTTCTGTGCCAACACCGAGAGCACAGCGCCGTTCGCAGGATCGTTATTGGCGAAGGTGATCAGCGAGCAATAGGGGCTGCTCAGATCCGCCGTGCCCGTGCCCAGACAGTTGGTCAGCGACGTGCCCGCTCCGGTTGCGCCGATGGCGTCCTGGATCTTGATCTGGAAATAATCCGCCGAGATGTTCAGCCGCGATAGGAATTGCGGGTTGAACACAGCGCCTACACTAAACGTCTTGGCGATTTCCGGGGTCAGGCCGGCATTGCCGCCCGTGACGACGTCATACGCATAAGAGGGCTGCCCGGCGAACCCGGCGCGGGGATCGGCATAGATCGGGCGGGGCACAGTCGCCACGGCCGCTGTGAACAGTTCCGTCAGGCTGGGTGCGCGAATATCCCGCGAGAGCGTGCCCCGGAACAGAATGTCGGGGATCGGTTTCCAGACCAGACCCGCTTTCCACGTCGTCACCTCGCCGGAGACGCTATAGTCCGTCAGGCGGATGGCACCGTTGAATTCAAGCGAGCCCGTGACCCAGTCCGCACTCAACAGCGGAATGATCGTCTCGAGATAGGCCTCCTTGACCGACTGGCTCGCCTTCGGAAAATCGCGGGGTGCGCGCGCCATGAAGGCACCGGCCTGACTCAGATCGTCCGCGTCGGTGACGAAGGTTTCACGCCGGTAGGAAGCGCCGATGCCTGCCGAAACCGGCCCCGCCCACAGCGAAAACAGATCCCCATTGAGGTTGGCATTCGCCTCGAACAAGGTTGTTTCCGCCACTGCGTGGGTCGTGCCGAACGCGTAATTGTAGGCTGCCGGCGAATAGCTGGCACGCCCGAGAATGTTGATCGGCTGACAGCCGGCCGCGCGGGCCGCGGCATTTGCGCAGACGATCTGCCCGTTCAAGGTTACGGCATTGACCGCGCTCAGGAAATTCGCGGTGATGGGCGTATTGGCCTGGTCCAGCGAGCTTCTGTTACGGCCATATTGAACGGCCGCATCCCACCGCCAGGAACCACCCAGCTCGCCGCGCAAGCCGCTGGACAGGCTGTAGGTCTTACTGGCGTTGCGCAGGATCGGCGGGCCGAAATCATTGCCGAGATAGCCGACCGTCAGCGACCCGTTGGCGGGGATGAGCGCGAGCTGGGCTGGCGTCAGCGCCTGCTGCAGATAGGGATTGTTGCGGCTGATCGAGAGGAAACCGGTCGTCCCGCCCGTCGCTGCTCGGATCTGGGCGCTGATATTCTGCGCCTCGGTGTTGGAGTAGAGTCCGCGCGCCCATAGCGTCAGGCTGTCAGAGAGATCATATTCGGCATGCGCGGCAAGATTGTAGCGCTGCGTGTTGGCGCGGAGCACCTGATAGGGCGACACGTTGGTTCCGCCGACCATGTTGGTGCCAATCTGGCCCTGATAAAGCCCGGCATTGAAAGGTGCGGTCGTCACGGTCCCATTCGGTCCGACAACGAACTGCAGATTGCGCAGCGCCGCTGGATTGGTGGCAGCGGTCGGGCTGATCAGGCCACCCGTTGTCAACATGCCGAAAATCACATCGTCGGTAATCAGGTTGGCCGGCAGACCGGCTGCACGATTTGTCGGGAGTGTGATGCTGCTGACGTTCCGCCTTCCCCACGGCCGCTTGTCGTTGAAAAGGTCTGTGCCGTCATTGCTGCCATATTCGCCACCGATAACGAAACGGCCGCGACCGCCGGCAAAGTGCGTCCCGAACGCGAGCGACGCGAACATGTCATCGGCGTCGCCATATTTGGTCTGCCCCCATTGCACCGAACCCTTGATGCCATCCAGCCGGGTATTGAGCTGCAGGTTGAGCACGCCAGCAACGGCATCCGAGCCATAAGCCGCAGACGCGCCGCCCGTCACCACGTCGATGCGCTGGATCAGGGCCGAGGGAATGAGATTGAGGTCGGTCGCTCCGGCCACTGCCGAACCGGGCACATTGACGGCCGGCAAGCGCATCCGGTCCAGGAGGACAAGCGTGCGCACCGCGCCCAGGCCGCGCAAATCGGCATTGTTCGCGCCGGAATTGCCGATGCCGCCGCTTTCCGGGGCCTGACTGCGCCGGAAGGACGGAACCTCGTTGATGACGTCGGCCACGTTAACCGCCGCCCTGTCCTGCAACAGCTCTGCGCCGATGACGACGGTCGGACTGGGCGCAATAAACCCTGCACGATCGATGCGCGAAGCGCTGACGATGATCTGCTCGACGCCACCTTCTTCTTGCGACGATGCCGAAGACTGCGGCGCAGCCGTAGATGATGTTTGAGACTGAGCTATTGCCGCCATGGGCGTGGCGATGATTATCGCGCTGCCACCGGCAAGCATCCATGCTTTCAGGCGCACATTCCCTCTCCCTGTTTGCCCTTATTGGTTTTACCAGTTTGCACGACAATATAGCAATTGCAATGACAATTTGGTCAGCACGCGGACAGAGGGACGATGACTGCGCGGCCAAGAAGAATGAGACCCCCACCTTCACAACGCTCGGATTTTACTTGTATTTTATTGCAGGATCGGCGGAATGGGACGGGCGTCGGGATACTCACCGACATTTGCCTGACCAATAAAGCGAGTTCAAAGGGACGACCGACTCGCCCGCCCCGTCATTTCAATTCGTCGATCATCTCGAGTGCGGATCTCACGATGGCGTCTTCGGCGCAGCCCGGCTGCAGGCGAGACCCAATGACCTGAAAGGTCAAATGCGAGCGCGCAGCGTCGGAATAAATATAGCCGGAATTGGCCGATCCGTTGGCCAGCGAGGTCATCATCAATTGCAAGCTAGGGGTGGAACGCTTGAGACGCGTGCCGATCTCGCTGTAGACCTCGCCATTGATCGCGCTGATATAGACCGGGCCGATCTTCAGCATGCCCGCGCGGATCGTCACCGGTTCCCCGTCGGCATAAGGCGGAGCGGCGCCTTCCCGGACGGGATTGTCCCGGTCCAGCCGGTCTCGCCCCGGACATTGCAACTGCCTGACCGCGCCCGCAATCACCCCCTGCCGGCTGCGCGCCAACGTGCCGAAATGCATGAGATCGATGGCGCTCTCCCCGAGAAGCGCTCCCCCTGCCGCGACGATCTGGCTGACGTCCTCGACCGCAGCAAGATAGTCCGCCTGCCTTTGCGCTGGCACAGGGCTGCCCAACGCGGCCATACGGTCCGCCATCGACACCCCAGCGCTCGGCTGGCCCTCTGCCAGAACGCGCATGTCCGACGCGCCGGGCACGCCCGTGCGCACGCGACTCAATCTGTTCTGCGCCCGCGTGAATCTGGGGTTCTGGTCACCGGAAGCGCCTTGCGCGAAAATTGCCACCGTGGCGTCGCCATAGCGCCGCTCGATATAGCGCGAGGCTTCGCCCGGCACGTCCGCGCTCACCACGCCCGACATGTAGAAATTGATCGGGTGCATGGCGTAGTTGAGATAGACGCCGATCGGTAGGCCATCCTCCCCCAGCGCTTCAAGAATTGCCAATGTCTTGTCGGATGGTCCGTCAGGATTGGCCCCCTGTGCCCAGCGGTTGTCCCGCAACAGGTCGCGATTGATGTTGAGGTCCACCTGCGTCGTGCCAAAGCCGATTGTGGCAGGCCGCAACGCGGCCTTGGCCATTGTCACCGCCTTGACGATGGCCAAGGCCGCGTCCCGCCCCGCACCCGCGCGCAAGCGCGACGAGCCGGATGCGCTATGCGTATGAGTGGCCGACACGACGAAATTCTCTTGCGGGCACCCCGTGATCTTTGCCGCTTGGGCGATCGCCTGCTCCGCGACCGCGTCGGATATGCCGATCAGATCGGCGCCGACAAGGACTGCGCAGTTCTTGTCATTGGCGATGACAAGGGCGCGGACGTAGAGGGGATCACGAATGATGTCGCCGGGGCTGAGCGTGGACGCATCGGGTGTAGTCTCGACTTTCGCCGCCCCCGCCTTCCACGCGCTATCCTGAGCGGCGGCCGGCCCCCATGCCGCAAAGGCGGTGGCGCCAAACAAAGCCGCGCGAACCAGAACTTTCATCACAGACCCCTCCCCTGAATGTGTCGGCTATCAGCGGTCCGAGACCGAGCCTCGCCGCACGCGCTGCACGAACACCGCGCCCCGGCCGGCGGCTGCAATCTCGTCCTCCGGCGCATCGACTTCGACATAGCCGATCGCGTTGGTCATCCTATCGAGCAGCGGTATCAGCCGCGCATAGTTCAATATGCCATCGCCCGGCGGGACCAGCCGGTCATGCTCCGATGGCCCGCGCGATGGATCGACATCCTTGAAATGCATGGTGAGGACGCGCGGCCCCAGCGCGCGGACGAGCCTCAGAGGCTCGGCGCCGCCCAAGGCGGCCCATGCCAGATCGATCTCGAAATCCACCTCGCCGGGCGCAAACCGCTCCGCGATCAACGCGAGCGGGGTCTTTCCCTCGAGCGGAACATGGTCCCAGCCGTGATTGTGGAAAACCAGACGCAGGCCTTCTTCATGTGCCGCGCGCGCAAGATCGTTTAGTCGCGGCAGCCACGCCTCGAACGCCGCGCGCGTCGTCTTGCCGGGGACCGCGCCCTCGAAGAACACCGGCGCGGCCGATTGCGCGACAATCGTTGCGCCGATCTTGCGCGCTGTGGCCATCTGCATTGCCGGCGCCACGCCGTAACCCAGCCGCACGACGCCGACCGACAGACCGGCATCCCGCACCATCGCGGCGACCTCGACCGGATCGGGCGCCGGCGGCTGGCGGGGGGAGAGCGCGGCGAGCGGGAAACCGAAATGGGTGTACCCCATCGCTTTGGCGGCCTTGAGGGTACCCGCATAGTCGCGCTGGAGCGCCTGCGCGACGGTGATGCTCGCCAGTCCGAGCGGCCTCGCTTCTGCCGCGGGCCGAACCAGCGAAGGCGTGCATCCTGCTGCGAACGCAGACACCGCGCCCGCCACTACAGCGCGACGGGCAACGCCAGAATCCGGCTCAGTTACCAACCGGTTCGACCTCAATGGCGGAAACCACCGCCTCGCCAACGGAAGCCTTGAACTGCAGCGTCAGCATCTGGCCCGTCACATCGACGTCGAACGTCTCACGCACGGCCGCGCGGACGGCGCCAGCCCGGGCGCGAATGTCATAGGCTTGCAGGACCGGCCTGCCATTGGCGGTGACGCTGAACCGCCGCTCGCCGACGCCCTTGTCTGGCTCCACAAAGCTCAGCGTGACGCGGTAACGGCCATCGGCGGCGGGGATTCGGTATTGGAACGCCTTCCCCTGCCGAAAACTCGCGACCACATCGCGGCGATCCGTTCCGCTAATCTCGGCGAGGACGGCCTGGCGGCCGCGTCCGCCGGGCTGATCGGTCGTGCCTGCCGTACCGCCGACGAAGAATTCATCCGAGCCGAACTTCACGTCCGCGCGCGCGGCGACGAGCGCGCCGCTGTCGATGCGGAAGCTGCGGGCCTGCGCCGGCGCGACGGTCCAGTCGATCCGATCCATGACCGGGCCGGACGGGAACACGCCACGGGCTTCGATGACATTGCCGCCCTGCTTCAGGCGCACGGCCGGCCATACGCATACACTGTCGGGGCAATCCTTCAGACCGCCCAGCGTGCGGCCATTCACCGTGAGCAGGGTCTCCGGGGCATTGCTGTAAACGCGAATGCCGGTGACGGGATAGGCGCGGTCCACATAGCGACGGCCGTTGATGTGGACGGTCGGCTTGTCGGACCAGTTCGCGCGATAGAAGTAGAAAATGTCCTTTCTGATTTTGCGATCATAGGTGACGATGCCCTTGGTATTGATGTCCTGCGCATCGCCCTCGCGCCGCACCGTCGAGCCGAAATCGAAGCCGTTCCACAGCCAGATGCCCCAAAGATCGCGCCGATCCTTGAGCACCTTCCAGCTCTGCTCATGATACCAGGAGAAGAAGGCTTCCGGCTGGGTCCGCCCAGCAGATTCAATCGGGCCGCCCAGCGGATTGTCCGATGCCATGTTGGCCGCGCCGCCAGCCCCGATCTCGCTGATCGAAATCGGCTGATCGGGTCGCTTGGCGCGCAGTTCATCGAGATGCGCGCCAAGCTGATCCGGCTCGCCATAATACCAGCCATAATAACGGTTGGCGCCGACGGCATCGACCGACTCCGCAACGGGCGGCACGTCGGGCATGCCTCGCCCTTCACAGCATTGCGCCAGCACGACCGGCCGTAGCGGATCGACCGATTTGGCCAGCGCGTTCAGCTCGTCAAGCAGCGGGCGCGGATTGGCCAGCACCTCCGGTGGGCGGCCCAGAAAGTCCGGCCGGCCCGGGCCGAAATCCACTTCATTGGCGATGCCCCACACCGCGACCGAGGCGTGATTGTAATTCTGCTTGATGAGATCCTGCAATTGCATCCGCGCATTCTCGCGAATGCCCGCCGGCGCTTCGGTCTGGTCGCGCGCATTGGTCCAAGCCGTCACCAGCGCGATCTCGTCCCACAGGATGAGGCCATAGCGGTCTGCGAGGTCGTGGATCGGCTGGCCGTGCTGATAATGGGCGAGGCGCAGGGAGTTGGCGCCCATATCCCGCATGATGTCCACCGTCTCTGCCACGTCCTTGGGCGTCATGGCCCAGTCGGCAGCCTCATTGTCCTGATGCAGCCCCACGCCGACGAGCGGCGTACGCTTGCCGTTGAGGAAAAAGCCCTCCTTCGGGTCGAGCCTCAGCGTGCGGATGCCGAAGGGCTGGTCCAGTGCATCGAGCAGTTCGCCGGTGGCAGACCGCATCTCGAAGCGCAGCGTGTGGAGATAGGGATCGGCCGTGCCGTTCCACAGATGTGGATTGGCGACGACCAGCGCGCCGCGCATCTCCCTGACCGCGCCAGCGGCCAGCTGCGCCGTCTCGCGCCATGTCGCGACCGCCTTGCCGCGATGATCGAGCAATTGCGCGTCGATCGTCACCGGCTGCGCGGAGGCGCTGTCGTTTCTGAGCCGCGCGAGCAGATCGATAGTCGCCTGGCCGCTCTGAACGCTGCGGGTCGCCGCGTAGATGCCCGGCCCGCCATGATCGAGCATGTCGATATGGACCGGATTGGTCATGACGAGACTGACGGGCCGATACAGCCCGCCCCGCACAAAGAAATCGCCGGTCATCGGCAGCACGTCCTCAGTGCTGTTCCCCAGACGCGGCTGGGTGTTGTCAACTTTCACGTAGAGCGAATTGGGCTCGCCGAAGCGGATCACGCTGCTGGCATCCAGGCGGAAGCGACCGAACGGATTGCGATGCTCACCCAAGCGCACGCCATTCAGCCACACCTCGGCCGTCCGGCTGGCTGCATCGAATTCCAGAAAGGCGCGCTTGCCCGCATTCGCCGCGGCGGGCGTGAAGGTCAGCTGATACCAGCCGACGCCCTGGATCTTGTTGACTGTCTCCGCCGAATTCACATGTGTTTCCGGGTCGGAGAGATAATAGCCGACGCGATTCCAGCTGTGCGGCACCGAGACCGGCTTCCAGTTCTCCGGCTTCGGGTCATGCGCGGCGGGACCGGCCTCGCCGACCAGATTGAACTGCCAGCCGTCGGCCAGCGCCATTCTGGTGCGCACGTGCTCGCTGGCCTGATCGCTGGACGACACCGCGTCGCGGGCAAGCGATGGGGAGGCATGGCTCGTTGCAGCGAGCGCCAGAACCAGTGCCATCGATGTCATCATCCGCATATCTATCTCGCCTTCTTCATGTCCTAGTGCGCGTCTTCAGGCAGGCGTTCGCCGGTCAGTCGCGCGCCGCGCCACCTGCGGGACGCTGGGCGGGCGCGGCACGGAAGAACGCCAGCCTGCGCTCCTCCGGCCAGGCAGCGATATGTGCGTCGGCCCCCAGTTCGAGCAGGCGCGGACGGGCCGGGTCGAACGTCACCCATTTCAGTTGCTGCGTGTCCGGCTCCCCCGAGCGGGCAAAGGCGACGAGCGAATCCGTCATCGCGCTGCTGAACGCGCGGTCGGCCTGGGACCAGTCCCGCATGGGGCGGAAGCGATTGAAGCTCTCGATCGTGGAGAGCCAGAACGGCACTTCCGAGGTGTGGTAAGCGCCGGCCGTCGCGGGATCGAGGTCGGGGATGTGCACCCCGGTCGGGTAGGAATGCGGGCGGGCGAACATATAGCTGTAAACCGGCGCTTTGCCTTTCGCGACCTGCGCCCGCGCCCAGGCATCCATCGCCGCCGCCATCGTCCCGTCCCGATCCGCAACCCGCGCCTGCGCTTTCGCTTCAGCATCGGTCGCCGCCGGGTAGAGCTTCAGGAAGGCGTCGGCACGATCGCCAAATGCGGCTGCAGCCCGCGCCTTGTAGTCAGCCAGCGTCTGCACAGGGCCGAGGCCACCGAGCGATTCATCGCGCGTGAAGCCGAGCATGAGCGGGACATCGCTCTGGGCGGAGCGGTTGAAAGCCTCGTCGATGGGATAAGGCAGCACATAGCCATCTTCGATCGGGCCGACCGGCGGAGATCCGGGCACGCGCGGCACGACCAGCCGGTCGGCGGGCATGGCGCGAAGATCAGCGAGGTTGCTGCCCTTCCAGATGACCTGCAGCCGCACGCCATCTTGCTCGGCCTGCGCCAGGGGACGCATGGCACCCGGCCCCGCCGAGCCGATGAGCGCACCGCTCATGCCCACGGCGCGCTGGAAAAGACCCTTGGCAAGCGGGCTGGCCTGCAAAGCGAGAACCGACATCGACCCGGCCGACTGACCAGCAATGGTCACATTGGAAGGATCGCCGCCAAATTGCGCGATGTTCTCCCGCACCCAGCGCAGCGCGGCGATCTGGTCCAGGAATCCATAATTGCCCGATGCTTTATGCCCCGATTCAGAGGTCAGTTCGGGATGCGCGAAAAAGCCAAGCGGGCCGACGCGATAATTGAGATTGACGAAGACAATGTCCCGCGTGGCGACAGTCTCGCCACCGTACAGCGCCATGCTGCCCGCGCCGATGAAGAAGCCGCCCCCATGCAGGAAGACGATCACGGGCGCCTTGTTGAGTCCCGGCTTGGCCCAGATGTTGAGATAAAGGCAGTCTTCGCTGGTGACTTCCGCGCCGGAATACTGGTTGGTCAGGATGCCGCGCTGCTGCTGCATGCATTGCGGGCCGAACCGGTCGGCATGATAGATGCCCTTCCAGGCCGCCACCGGCTGGGGCGCCCGCCAGCGCAAATCCCGTACCGGCGGTGCGGCATAAGGCACGCCCAGAAACGCGCGAACGCCGGAGAGCAGCATCCGTCCCTCAATCGCCCCCGCCTGCGTCGTCACCCGCGGCTCGGATGTGCCAACGGCCTCCCCAGCCAATGCCGGGGGTGCCGCCGATAACGCGCCGAGGAAAAAGAGGCCAGGACCACGCCATTGCTGAATGAACCCTCTCAAACGGGCAATCATCATGGTACTGTCCTCTCTTTCAGTTCTGCTTCGTTCCGTTGATTGGAACGGTTTTAGTTGCTGGCTCCAAAACCGACCCGGAGGCGGACGCCGACATAGCGCTGATAGTTGCGCGGAACCTGCTGGATCAGCGTCGGGGCCGAATATCCATTGCCCGTATAATCGGTGATGGACGTCAGATACGCCTTGTTAAACAGGTTGTTGACGAAGAACGACAGATCCCAGTTCACAGCGCCCGTGCTGCGCAGGCCAATGCTGGCATTGGCGATGCCATAGGCATCGAACTTGGTGAGCGGGTTGCGATCCAGCGAGAAGTTGACATCATCCTGCCAAGCATAGTTTGCGCTCATATAGGCGTTGATCTCGGTGCCCTGAATGGGCGCCTCGTACACGCCACCGACGTTGAACTTGAAGTCCGGCGAATTGGCGAGACCGACGCCGGCCAGATCCTGCACGAACGTGGTCGTGCCCGGAATGGCGACGCAGCCCTGCGCAACCGTCTGACCAGGATAGCAGCTCGCGCCCGGGAATTCGCGGATCTTCGCGTCGACGTAAGCGGCCGAACCATAGAGATTGAGGTTCGGACTCGCCCGGATGGAGCCCTCGAACTCGATACCCTTGGTGCGCAGCTTGCCGACATTCTTGAGAATGAATTGCGGCGCACCGGCGATGAATTCCGCGCTCTGCGCCTGGAAGTCGTCATAGTCGGTCCAGAAGCCGGTGATCGCGAACGATCCACGGTTGCCCCAGAAGCGACCCTTCATACCGACTTCGTAAGATACGGAATGCTCGGGCTTGACGAGATTGTCGATCCGCGACTGGTTGAAGCCCGACGAGATGTCGTAGGCCTGCCCCTTATAGCCCTTGGCGATGGCGGCATAGACCATCACTTCGTCGCTCACGAACTGCTGCAGCGAGGCCTTGCCGGTGACCGCCGTATCGCTCCGCTGATCTTCGTAGACGACAGGCGTTGCCGGCCGATTATCGCGATAGAACACGCCGACGGTCTCGCGATTCACGCGGCCGCCGAGCGTAAGCTTGGTTGTCGGTGTGAAATTATAGCCGAGCTGACCGAAGGCGGCATAGCTTTCCGTCGATGCGGTCGAATCCCAATCCTGACGGAGGAACGACAAGAATGACGGCGCCGAACGGATGAAGCGGCGATCGGTATTGCCATCGGCATAGAACAGGCCGACCATATACTCGAACGGGCTGGCGCCCCGCGAGGTCAAGCGCAGCTCCTGGCTGAACATCGTCGCATCATAGGGGCCGCCCTGATAGAGGGTCGGCGCGGCAGAGAAGTCGAGATCCTGGCCGGATTCCAGCTTCCAGCGCTGATAGGCGGAAACCGATGTCAGCGTCGCAAAGCCCAGGTCAAGATCGGCTTTGGCCGACAGCAGATACTGGAAGCTGTCAGCGCGCGGATCGCCATCGAAGCGGACATTGTCGTTGCCGACGCCCGGCCGGATGCCGCGCAGGTCAATCGCCGCGCCATTCTGGGTCGCGCCAGGGGTCACATAATAATAGGTCGGCGCGTTGCCGTTCGACTTGGTGTTGCTGTAATTGCCGGACAACGTGAGATCGAGGTTGCCGGCACCGTAAGTGAACTTGCCGCCAAAACCGTAGCTTTCCGCGCCATTGAGGCGATGACCGTTGGTCAGGTTGTTGATGTAGCCTTCACGATCGGAATAGAAGCCGTTCAGCCGGAAGCCGGCATTCTGGCCGATGGGACCGGAGAGCATGGCGGATACCCGCGTCTCGTCGTCATTGGTCAGGACACCTTCGACATAACCGCTCAGGTCACGCGTCGGATTCTTGGTCGTGATGTTGACCACGCCGGCAGACGCGTTCTTGCCGAACAGGGAATCCTGCGGCCCACGCAGAACCTCGACCTGCGCGATGTCATTCAACCCGCCACCGAACGCCTGGCCCTGCTGAAGCAGTGCCACACCGTCCACGACGATCGAGACGGCGGGCTCAGTGCTGGTCGAAAAGGAGAAGGTGCCGATGCCGCGAATCGAAACGGACGACGACGCCGAATTGCCCTGCTCGTTCACCGTCAGCGACGGCGACACGCGGGTAATGTCGGAGAATTGGGTGACCTGCGCCGTGTTCAGCACCGCCGAGTTGATCACGCTGACCGCCGCCGGAACTTCAAGAATGTCCTGCTCCCGCTTTTGCGCGGTCACGATGATCGCTTCCGGCTCAGCCCCGGCACCGGCTTCGGGCGCGCTCTGGGCGAAGCCAGGCGTTGCGACCGCACAGGCCGCCGCCAATGCAGCAGACGCAACGGAAAAACGTAGGAAAGAACGCATTTAGGGAGATCCTCTTACCAAAACTCGGAACCGAACCGGACTTGGCCAAGTCACTGCGGATAATTGGTCATGCCACATTGTAGGCAGAATATAAATGGCTGTGGCGGGAAAAATCAGCGTGCTGACCGAAAACGGCTAATTTCAGCCGCCACTTTCACATTCGACTGTTGCAAAGAAACCGCGCAAAGGTGTCTGGCCAATCCGCTCAATCCGCTATAGCATCGCCGCTTTCCTCTGGCAGAGGGTCGACATAGAACAGGTGGTCATGGCATCCGAACCGATCAGCGGCAGAGACCGACTTTATCAGGCAATCGCGCACCAGTTGCTGGAGGTGTTCGGAAGCGGGCGCTACAAGCCTGGCGACCGGCTACCCACGGAGCGGGAACTCGCGATCCAGTATAATGTCAGCCGCCCGACGATCCGCGAGGCGATCATCGCGCTGGAGGTTCAGGGCATCGTCGAAGTCCGCGTCGGCTCCGGCGCCTATCTCAAAGGCCTGCCCAGCGCGGGCGATCCTGCGGCATTCAATGTCAGCGCCTTCGAACTAACCGAAGCGCGCTTGCTGCTGGAAGGCGAGGCGGCCGCGCTTGCGGCGGCGCAGATCACCGACGAGGAGCTCGCCACGCTGGCGCAGCTGATCGACGAGATCGCGACGGAGAATGAACGCAACGCCGGCACGGAAGACGCCGACCACCAGTTCCACCTGACCATCGCGCGGGCGACGCGCAACTCGGCGATCGTGAACCTCATCGACAATCTCTGGTCGTTGCGCGCCAAATCCCCTGAGACCGCCCTGCTCTATGCCAAGGCGCGATCGGCCAATGTCAAACCGGTCATCGACGAGCATCAGGTCATTCTCGATGCGCTGCGGACGCGCGACCCCGCCAAGGCCCGCGCCGCCATGCGCGCACATCTGACCGCGGTTCTGGACAGTCTGCTCTTCGCGACCGAGGAAAAGGCGATCGAGGAAGCGCGCAAGGCATCGGCATCGAAGCGCGCCCGCTATGAAAGGGCGATTGCCTGAGCAACGTGCCGGGCAGCCCCGGCACGCGCACTCAGTAGGTCAGGCCAAAGCCGAACGGATAGAGCGTGCCGCCCGGCGTCTCGGCATAGCCGGGCGCATCGGAATGCTGCCGGTCGACAGCATTGAGCGAGGCGGGCAAGGCAAATGGCAGGCGCCCGGCCGGGGCCTGCTTGCCGGTCAGCACATCGATCTGGGCCGCATCGCTCGCCCCGAAGCTGGCGATGATCGCCCCGGCATTGCGCAGGCCGCTGGCTTCATCCAGCACGTAAGGCTGGCGGAAATAGATATTGAGGATCACGCGGCGCGGATCGCCGATTTCGCGCATGACCGCCTGAATGTCCGCCAGCGATGGATAGATCGACCAGCTCTGCGCCTTCGCCATGGCGGAGAAAGACAGCATCCCCGCCTCCCACGGAAACGCGCCGCCGAAAATCAGGTTGTCGTCCACGCAGGTGACGTCCTTGCTGACACCGGGCGCCGTGCAGGGGTCCTGCTCACCCCAGCTTGCCTGCCGCTTGCCCGTCACGCGGTTGGCGATGCTGATAGCCGGATCGACCGCGCGCCCGCCGGCTTCGGTTGACTTGCTGGAATAGCGCCGCGCCCCATCCGTGCTCACGCGGACGTTGATGACGGCATAGTCCGTGCCCGCCGGGACGACGGGACGGACCTGCCCCTTTTTCGCATCATAATTGCCGTCAGTCGCTGCGAAACCCCGCGCGGCGAAGTCAGCACCGGCAAAGCCCATGGTGTAGATGCGACTGCCCGGGCGGAGCGGCAACACGCCCGTGCCATCCACCTTCTGATTGTGCAGCAGCACGAGCGACCGCCGCTGAATGTCCAGCCCCAGCGCGCGATGCTCGGCCGTGCCGATCATCTCCGGCGCTGCCTCGGCGTCGACATAGGGATTTTCAAACAGGCCCAGCGCGAATTGTTCGGTCAGCAGCCGCTCGACCGCCGGATCGATATCGCCTGCTTCACTGAGCGCGCCCTGGGCAACCAGATCGACGATCGTGCTCTTGCTGCGGAACTCGGAGAGAATATCCGTGCCAGCACGAACGGCGAGCGCTGTGCGATCCGCGACGGTGTACCCCTTGCCAGTCGCCGGATTGATGCGACTGTCTTCCAGACCCCATCCGCGTTCTTCGATGATGCCGCTGTCCGAGTTCACATAGCCGCGAAAGCCCAGCTCATCCCGCAGAATACCCGTGACGATCTGCCGCGAGAACGCCATGCCCAGACTTTCGACCGGCCGCCCACTATGGCGCGCGTCCACCGGCACACCATAATAAGGCATGATCGAACCCACGCCCGCGTCGATGGCTCGCTGGAAGGGCCGCAGATGATAATCGAACCCATACCGTCCGCTCGGATCGGTATAGAACTGGTCCTTGCCGAATGTGTAATGCGCATCCAGCCCGAGCTGCTGCGGCCCACCGCCGGGGAAGTGCTTGAGCGTCATGCTGACTGCGGTGGCTGGTGAGAGCGCAAGGCCGCCCTGCCCTTTTTCGCCCTGCAGCCCTTTGACGAGCGCCGTCACGATATCGCCGACCAGATCGGCATCCTCGCTGAACGTCTCATGGAAGCGTGACCAGCGCGGCTCCGTGCCCAGATCCGCCATATAGCCATACATGCCGCGCAGGCCGATGGCCCGCCACTCCTGCCCCATGACGCGCGTAAATCCGGCGATGACGGACATATCGCCCCGCAGGCCAGCGGGTGGCGCACCGTCCGTTGCGCTGAGCAGCCCTGCAGCGCCAAGCGCAGCGGCAGCGAGCCCCGCCTCTTTCGGAAATTCGGTAAAGGCACCGGCGCCCTGGCCGATGCCGAAGGTCGGGCTGACCTCGACATGGTTGCGGGCATTGTCCTTGAAAAGGGCGGGGATGCCAAGCCGGCTCGCCTCGCGCGCTTCCTGCACCGCATTGGTGAAGCGCGCCATCTGCAGCGGCGTCTGCCTGTAACCGCCCCTCAGACGGAAGCCGGTCAACTTGACCGAACAATCTGCCGGCTCCGTGGAGACCGTGGCGCGCAGGATGAAGCGGCTCATCTCCTCCTTTTCGATGAGCGCCTTGCCATCCTCAGTGATCGAGCCGTCACAATCGGGATTTTGCGTCGCGATCAGCATCGTCCCCGCCTTCTCGGCCAGCGTCATGCGCGTCACGAGATCGCGTGCACGTTCAAGCGCCGTCAAACGCCAGTCTTCATAGGGTTCGAGCGTGCCGGAGGCATTGAGGTCTTTGAACCGCAGTCCGGCCACAGTGATGACCGGCTTGCTGCGCGCCGCGACATCCGGCTGTGTCATCGTCGGTGAAGCAGATGGAGTAGACGCGGCGGCGGACCGGTCCGTTGTCGCACAGCCGCTAAACACGGCGCAGAGCGCCATTGCGGATACCGAGAACGAAATCTTGCCAGTCATGCGCACGGCCTTCTCCAATCATGCTGTTCTTATTGGCGGGGTCACCCGGTCAAACGGCCATCCCTGTGTCGTCGCCCGATGGCCGACTGTAGATCCCGGCTTCGGCCGGCGGAATAGCCCCGCGCCGCTGCACAACCCAAGCGGCCAGAGCATTGCCGGCCTCCGCCGACGCCTCCGGACTTCGCCCCACCAGCCGATGAGCCAAATAGCCGCCATTGAATGCATCGCCCGCGCCGGAGGTATCCAAAGGGCGCGCCACGATCTTGCGGGTCGGAACGAGGCAATCGCCCGCCATCGCGCCGGCCGCCCCCATTTTTACAGCGACCTCATCGACGCCGCGCTCGCGCCAATAGGTTATTGCTTCCTCGCAAGAAGTCGTCCCGAGCAGAGCCTGCTCATCATCGAGCGTCGGCAGACCAATGGACGCTGTCCGCAGCGCCGCATCATGCCAATGCCGGGCCGCCGCCACCGTCTCCCAAAGCGCCGGACGGTAGTTGCTGTCAAACGCGATGCGGCCACCGGCTGCGCGGCGGCTCCGCAAAATATCGAGCAACGTAGCGCGGTCTTCCTCCGGGAGGATGGCCAGCGTCACCAGCGAAAAATAAACTATCAGCTCGGCGTTACGGACTGCAGCGGCGAGGGGATCGGGCGCGATCAGTGAAACCAGGCGTCGTGCGGCGCTGTCGCTGCGACGGTAAGTGAACGAGCGCTCGCCATTCTCGTCAGTGGCGATGAAGTAGATGCCGCATTCGTGCACCGGACTGCGCGCCACGCAGGAGAGATCAAGCCCCTCACGCTGCCACGCGCCGGCGAGATCATCACTGAACCCATCGCGCCCGATGGCCGTCGCAAGGCCGGTCGCGATACCGAAGCGCGCCAGATGAATGGCCGTGTTGACCACGTCGCCGCCATGGGCCTGCCGCCAGCACGCATCCTCCCGTCGGAACTCGACCATGCCCTCGCCGATCGCGAGAAAGCGCATCACCAGTTCCACATGCTGCCGTCGGACAGCCGCGCGACCGGCAGATACGCCGGCTTGTAGGGATATTTGGCGGCCAGAGTTTCATCGATGTCGACGCCATGACCCGGCGTTTCGCCGCAGTAGAGAAAGCCGCGCTCGAAATGGTAATCATGGGGGAAGACGGCGTCCGTCTCCTCGGTGTGGCGCATATATTCCTGAATGCCGAAATTCGGCACCCAGGTATCGAAATGCAGGGCCGTACCCATCGTCACCGGCGAGAGATCGGTCGCGCCGTGGCAGCCCGTGCGGACCTGATAGAGCGAGGCCAGATCGGCGATGCGCCGCAGATGCGAGACGCCGCCAGCGCCCACAATGGTCGTTCGGATATAGTCGATGAGCTGGTTCTGGATGAGATCCTTGGCATCCCAGATGGTGTTGAAGATCTCGCCGACGGCCAGCGGGGTGACCGTGTGCTGGCGGACCAGCCTGAAGGCTTCCTGATTCTCCGCAGGCGTGACGTCTTCCAGCCAGAACAGCTGATAGGGCTCGAGCATCTTGCCGAGATTGGCGGCTTCCTGCGGCGTGTAGCGGTGGTGGCCATCATGCAGCAGATGATGGTCGAACCCGTAGTTCTGGCGCAGCTTGTCGAACAGCTTGGGCACATGGTTGAGCGCCTTGCGCGTATCCCAGCCGGTGACAGAGGGCAGCGCGGCATCGGCCGGCTCATAATAGAGCTTGCCGCGCCCGACGCCATAGGCGTCCTTCACATTGGGAATGCCGGTCTGCGCGCGGATCGCCTGATAGCCCATGTCGATATATTCGCCCACGGCATCGACGGTTTCTTCGATATCCGAGCCATTGGCATGGCCGTAGACCATCACGCCATCGCGGCTGCGGCCACCCAGAAGCTGGTACAGGGGCATATTGGCCATCTTGGCCTTGATATCCCACAGCGCGACATCGACCGCCGCGATGGCCCGCATGGTCACCGGCCCGCGCCGCCAATAGGCTCCGCGATAGAGATATTGCCAGATATCCTCGATCCGCCTCGGGTCCATGCCGATGAGGCAGGGCGCCACATGGTCCTGCAAATAGGACACGACCGAAAGCTCCCGCCCGTTGAGCGTGGCATCGCCGATTCCATAAACGCCCTGATCGGTCTCGATCTTGAGCGTCACGAAATTGCGTCCGGGACAGGTGACGATGACCCGAGCGGCAGTTATCTTCATTGCAGGCAAAGCTCCCGATGAGTGTCCAAGCATTTTCGCCTGACAATCAATACTAGATTGGTCAGGCATTGTATGGCAAGGGGTCATTTCCGGTCGTCAGGGAGAAGGTCATGAGTCCACTGAAACTGCATCCTGATCGGCTGTTTCCTGCGGACTCCACCACGCGCGCAACCGCTCGCGACCTTTATGCGCAGGTTGCGCGACTGCCGATCGTGAGCCCCCATGGCCATACTGACCCGCGCTGGTTCGCGGACAATCAGGCATTCACCAATGCCGCAGACCTGCTGCTGATCCCCGACCATTATCTCCTGCGGATGCTCTACAGCCAGGGCATTCCCATGGAGAAGCTGGGCGTGCGGCGGCGCGGCGAAGCGGCGGAGACGGCGCCGCGAGAGGCATGGCGCATCTTCGCAGCCCATTATCATCTTTTCCGTGGCACCCCTTCCCGGCTCTGGCTGGATTGGGTGTTCGCCGAAGTGTTCGGCCTCACCGAGCAGCTGGATGCGGACCGCGCCGACGCATATTACGATGCCATCGCAGAGCAGCTGGCGCAGGAGGCGTTCCGCCCTCGCGCGCTGTTCGAGCGCTTCAATATCGAAGTGATCGCCACCACCGAGTCCCCCCTCGACAGTCTCGACCATCACCGCACGATTGCCGCCAGCGGCTGGTCCGGCCGGGTGATTACCGCCTATCGCCCGGACCCAGTGATCGATCCCGAATTCGAGGGTTTTCGCGACAATCTGGTGCGCTTTGGCGAGTTGGCCGGCGAAGATTGCTTCACCTATGAGGGCTATCTCGCCGCGCACCGCAACCGCCGGGCGTTTTTCGCCCGGATGGGCGCAACCTCAACCGATCACGGCCACCCAACCGCTGCGACGGCGGACCTTGACGACGCGCAGGCCCGCGCTCTTTTCGCGCGCGTCATTGCCCCGGACGTGAGCGCCGCGGATGCCGAACTGTTCCGCGCGCACATGCTGACGGTCATGGCCGGCATGAGCATCGAGGATGGATTGGTCATGCAAATCCACCCTGGCTGTTTCCGCAATCACAATCCCTGGCTGTTTGAGCATTTCGGGCGGGATAAGGGCGCGGACATCCCGGTGCGCACCGAATATGTCCATGCGCTGCGGCCACTGCTCGCCAAATATGGCCGCGATCCGCGCCTGTCCCTCATCGTTTTCACGCTGGATGAAACGACCTACAGCCGGGAATTGGCTCCGCTTGCCGGCCACTATCCGGCACTCAAGCTCGGCCCGGCCTGGTGGTTCCACGATAGCCCGGAAGGCATGTGGCGCTTCCGGGAGAATGTCACGGAGACAGCGGGCTTCTACAACACAGTCGGCTTCAACGACGACACGCGTGCCTTCATGTCCATTCCCGCGCGCCACGATGTCGCCCGCCGGGTCGATTGCGCCTTTCTCGCGCGGCTGGTCGCCGAGCATCGGCTGGAGGACTGGGAAGCTGCCGAACTCGCGCAGGATCTCGCCTATAATTTCGCCAAGGCAGCGTACAAACTATGAGGCTCTCCGAGCAGACCCTCGCGTCGCTCGATGCGCGCGCTATTCAGGTGCCTTACGATCGCGCCGCCGGCAGCAAGCAGATCGTCCATCTTGGCCTGGGCGCCTTCACGCGGGCGCATCAGGCGGTGTTTACCGAAGATGCCATTGCGGCGTCGGGCGAGGTCTGGCGCATCCTCGGCGTGTCGATGCGCAGCGCCACGGTGCGCGATCAGCTTGCGCCGCAGGATTGCCTGTTCACCGTGACTACCAAGGGCGAAGGCGCGCCTGCGACGCGGCTGGTGCGCTGCCTGAGCGATATCATCGTCGCCCCGGAAGACCCGGCCCGTGTGATGGTCGCCATCGCCGATCCCAAGACCCATATCGTGACGCTGACCGTGACCGAGAAAGGCTATCACCTTTCCGGCAGGCAGGACGACGCGCTCGATCCGCTGCTGCAGGATGACCCCGCAAGCCAGGCGCCGCGCACCATCTACGGCTATCTCGCACAAGGCCTGAAGCAGCGCCGAGACCAGGGCCTGCCCGGCCTCACGATCCTGAGCTGCGACAATCTCGCGGACAATGGCACCCGCTTGCGCGCCATGCTCCTGAAGGTGCTGACCGGCACCGACCCGCAACTGGCGCAATGGTGCGCGGATAACACCACCTTCCCCTGTTCGATGGTCGATCGGATCGTCCCGGCGACGCAGCCCGATGACATCAACCGGCTGGAAAGCATGATCGGTCTGCGGGACGAGGCTGCAGTGTTCACCGAACCCTTCCGCCAATGGGTGATCGAGGATCGGTTCGCCGGCCCCCGCCCCCCATGGGAAGCTGCTGGTGCCGAGATCGTGGCGGACGTGCGCCCTTATGAAACGGCCAAGTTGCGGATGCTCAACGGCGCCCACTCCGCGCTCGCCTATCTCGGCCTTGCCAAGGGGCATGAGCTGGTCAGCCAGGCCATGGCCGACCCAGACATCGGCGCGCTGGTTCGCAGCCTGATGCGGGACGAAGCCGCCGACAGTTTCCAGCCGGCCGCCGGGCAAGACCTGCAGGCTTATGCGGCCTCGCTGGAAACCCGCTTCGCCAACCCCGCCCTTCCCCACCGGCTCGCCCAGATCGCAATGGATGGATCGCAGAAGATCCCCCAGCGCTGGCTGGCGACGCTTGCCGACCGGCAGGCCCAGGGGAAAGCCTCGCCTGCGATCCTGAAAGCCCTCGCCGCGTGGATCGCCCACGTGCGGGGCAACAATCCGCATGTCAGCGACCCCCGTGCGGAGGCGCTGGCGCTGGCCTGGAAGCAGGCCGGCCGGGACGGGATCGCCGCCGCGCTTTTCGCAGAGAGCG
This sequence comes from Sphingobium sp. B2D3C, assembly GCF_025961835.1. NCBI lineage: Bacteria > Pseudomonadati > Pseudomonadota > Alphaproteobacteria > Sphingomonadales > Sphingobiaceae > Sphingobium > Sphingobium sp. B2D3C. The sequence continues at coordinate 2,570,768 of NZ_JAOQOK010000001.1, forward strand.
GATTGATCGCCTCCTCGTGGAAACCCACGAGCGATGAACTGGCCGCACTGTCCAGTCATCTGGAAACGATGGCAGACTGACTTTGCCAATCAAACAGGGCTTCGGGAGAGAATGACGGTGAATGACAAGCGGCGCATGCCCCTCATGGGCCTGAGATGGTGGATCATCAGCCTCGTCACGATCGGCACGATTCTCAATTATCTCGCGCGCTCGTCCCTCTCCGTCGCGGCGCCGACGCTTATGGAAGTGTTTGGCATGAGCACCCAGCAATATAGCTGGGTCGTCTTCTCCTTCCAGGCCACCTACACGGTGATGCAGACGTTCAGCGGCGCCATCCTGGACTGGCTCGGCACCCGCCTGGGCTTCGCCATCTTCGTGGTCGGCTGGGGCTTTGCCAATATGTGCCACGCCTTTGCCACCGGCTGGTTCAGCCTCGCCTTCTGGCGCGGGCTGCTGGGCAGCTTTGAAGCCGCCGCCATTCCCGGCGGCCTCAAGGTCGTCTCAGAGTGGTTTCCGCCGCGCGAGCGCACCGTGGCGACCGGCGTGTTCAACATGGGCGCATCCATCGGCAACATGATCGCCCCCGCGCTCGTCGCGTTCTGCATCCTGTATTTCGGCTGGCAGTCGGCCTTCCTCATCACCGGCGGCCTGAGCCTGCTCTTCGCCCTGTTGTGGTATTTCGTTTATCGCAGCCCCGAGCAGAGCAAGCGACTGACGCAAGCGGAACTCGCCCATATCCAGACCGCCGGTGACGATGCCGGGGTCATCGCGCGCCCGGCGCACTGGCGCGAGGTGATCCGCACCAAGGGCTTCTGGTCCATCGCCATCCCTCGCTTCTTCGCGGAGCCGGCGTGGCAGACCTTCAATTTCTTCATCCCGCTCTATCTGGTCACGGTGTGGGACTTTAATCTGAAAGATCTCGCTCTGTGGGCCTGGCTGCCATTTCTGGCAGCGGACGCGGGCTCCATGCTGGGCGGCCTCACAGCTCCCGCGCTTATCCGCTGGTTCGGCGTTGACCTGCTCACCTCGCGCAAGTTGACCGTCACACTGGGCGCAGCCCTGATGATCGGCCCGGCCTGCATCGGGCTGGCGACATCCCCGGCCATGGCGATCGCGCTGTTCTGCGTCGGCGGTTTCGCACACCAGATGCTTTCCGGCGCCCTGCTCACCCTCTCGGCCGATCTGTTCGACAAGCGGGCAGTCGGCACAGCGACCGGCATGGCTGGATCGATCGGATGGATCGGCGGCGCCATCTTCACGCTGATCGTCGGCGGGCTCGCGGAGATCGTGGGCTACAATCCGCTGTTCGTCATGCTCGCCGCCTTCGACCTGATCGGCGCGCTGGTGCTGTGGGGATTGCTTCGGTCCGGGAAGGCAAAGGCCGCCCTCAATTAAGATAAGGATACGCGAAGATGGCGATCAGTCGCAGGGATATGCTCGGGGGCCTGACTGCGGCCAGCGTCGCGACCGGCTGCACGACAACTGCACAGACAAGCCGGCCCGGCCCGAGAGGCAGGCCCAATATTCTGTGGCTGGTGAGCGAAGACAATAATCCCTTCATCGGCGCTTATGGCGACTCGATTGCCCATACGCCACATATCGACGCGCTGGCGCACCGAGGGCTGCTCTACCGGAAGATCTACGCAAACGCGCCGGTCTGCGCCCCGGCACGTTTCTGCCTTCTGACCGGCATCTATCCGGAATCGAATGCGCCGGCGAACCACATGCGCGCCGACGCAAGCCTGCCTGATTTCCTCAAGACTTATCCGCAACTCCTGCGCACGGCGGGCTATTACTGCACGAACAATGAGAAAACCGATTACAATGCCGCCGTCAATCCAGCGTCGATCTGGGATGAATCGAGCGCCAAGGCGCATTACCGCAACCGGCCTGCGAACACGCCTTTCATGGCTGTTTTCAACTTTAACACCACGCATGAATCGCAACTGTTCGGCATCACCGAAGGCAAGGTGAAGCCCGAACAGGTCCGCGTCCCGCCCTATCTCCCCGACAGCCCCGCCGTGCGGCAGGATTTCGCCAGCTATTATAACCTCATGGAGCGGATGGACGCACAGGTCGGCGAAAAGCTGGCCGAGTTGGAAGATGCCGGGCTGGCCGACGATACCATCATCTTCTACTTTTCGGACAATGGCGGCTGCATGCCCCGCTCCAAACGGCATTGCCATGAGGAAGGGCTGCGTTGCGCGCTGGTGGTCCATGTGCCCGACAAATGGGCGGACTATGCGCCGGCCGCGATGGGCGGCGAGATCGCGGCGCCGGTCAGCTTCATCGATTTCGTACCCACGCTGCTGTCCATCGCGGGCATTCCCCAGCCTGCGACCATGCCGGGCACGGCCTTCCTTGGCCGGAAGATCGCGCGTCCGAAAGCCTATGCCTTTGGCATGCGCAATCGCATGGATGAGCGTTACGACTTCGTCCGCACCGTCGCGGACGGGCATTACCGCTATATTCGCAACTACATGCCGCACCGCCCCATGGGGCAGGTCAACGCCTTCCCGATGATGTTGCGCAGCTATCAGGACTGGTATCGCCGCTATGCCGCCGGCGAGCTTAACGCCGTGCAGTCGCGCTTCTTCGAGCCTCGGCCCTATGAGGAACTGTACGACCTGGAAGCTGATCCTGATCAGCTTCAAAACCTTGCCGCCGATCCGAAGCAGAGCCGCCGCCTGAGCGCTTTGCGGACAGCGCTCGACCAGCACATGCTGGATATAAACGATAACGGCTTCATACCCGAAGGCTCGCCACTAGAGGGCTACGAAGCCAGTCGCCAGCCCCATGCCTATCCGCTGGCGGACATTATGGCTCTGGCCGCGCAGGCGGCGACCGGAGGCCCATCAGCACTGCCGGATCTTACTCGGGCCCTGACACACGATAACGAAGTGATGCGCTACTGGGCAGCAACGGGTCTGCTGATCCGCAAAGCACAGGCCGCGCCGGCGCGAGAGACGTTACTCAGCGCAAGCAAGCGCGAAACGTCGGCGCAGGTCCGCGTGGTCATGGCGGAAGCCCTCACGCATCTGAGTGAAGGGGAGCAGGCCAAGCAGATTTTTGCCGAGTTGCTCGCCGCAAATCCTCCGGAAATGGTCGCACTGCAGACTCTTAATGCTCTTACTTATATCGAGCCGGTCTATCGGCCCATGGACATGCTGGCGAGATGGAAGACCGATCCCGGCTATGTCGGGCGCGCGACACGGTATCTCACACGCGTGAGTGAGGGCACTTACGATCCTTCAGTTTCGCTTCTGCCCCCACGAGGCGTGTGAAGGCTCATAGGCAAGTTTGACGAGACAGTCTAACGTTCCCCGAGATTCCAGTTCTGGCTGGTTGTTTAGCGTAAGCTGCACTGGTCCACGCAGCCATCCGCTTCGCTCGATGATCGGGAACGTCTACTTTCGTGATCGCTTGTCTGTGAAAGTCCGCTACATTGCTCTCCAGCACGCCATTTGCCACAGGCCCTTCCAGAAAACATCAACGGCCGATCGAATGCACGCCCGATCGACCATTGCGGCACAGCCCCGTCATGGTTCCAAAGTCACCACGGCCCGCCGGTAGCTGGTCAGGGGCGGCGATCCCGAATCCGTGACCTCCAAAATAATGTGATAGGCGGTGTCCTTGGGCACAGGGACGTTCGTGTTCGTCATCCGGTACATCGGCAGAGTGAAACTCACCTCCGTGCTGTCCGCGCCGGTAATCTCAAGGGGCGGCACCATGACGCCGGGCGCCTGGCTTGGCTCTGCATATTGCCACCAGCGATAGGTCAGCTTGTCGCCATCCCGATCATGCGTGCCGGCGGCGGAGAGGCGCACGGTTGCGCCGACCTTCGCCGACAAGGTGACGGGCGCCTTTCCGGCGACCCCGTTCAACACCAGCTCGGGATGGTGATTGGCGCGGCGCACGTCGGGCGAAAGAGTCCAGGCCATCCGTCCGGCAAAATCGTTCTGAAAAGCCCCGCGCCAACGAAACACCGTCGCCTGATTGCTGACCCAGACCTTGCCATTTGCGTCCACAAACCTGTCAGATGCGTCGGCCCGGTGGCCGGCACCTTCGTAGATCGGCAGATAGCGCCCTCCCCAGCCACCCCATTCGGGACGCTCGGGATTATTCAGGCCATTAGGAATCAAGCCCAAAAAGGACGGTGTGTCTCCTTCCATGATGAACTCATGCGGGGGATATAATGCGCCCAGCGGCCCGCGCCTAATATTGGCCTCCAGCCACTCATTGGTGACCATGTCCGCATCCGGCCACTTGTCGTCACGGCGGAAAAGGTCACCAGCAATGCCGATCCATGCGGCGAGGCCGTATTGGCCCCAGCCATGGACGCTGGCGATCCAGAACAGGTCGGGGAAGGTCCGTCGCGCCCAAGCGCCGGTATCGTCCTGATCCGAAATGGAATAGATCCGAAGCTTGGAAACGAAGGTCTTCACCTGTTCGGGCGTGCGCGTTTCGCGAACGGTCCACAAAGCTTGTGCAAGATCCGCGCTGCCGCCCCATACGGGGATGTAAACCGGTCGGTCATCGGGGCGATCGACCACTTCGATGATCCGGCGCGAGGCTTCGGTATCCTTGCCCTCGCCCACCGCAGCCATGCCATAAACCGGCGTGCCGCTGACGATTGCGGCCATCAGCGTGCTGGCATCCGGATAGCCCCGGGCATGTTTCCGGAGATTGGGAAGCACCTTCCCATAAGCTTCCACCCGCTCGCGCATAAGCTGTGGCTGAACCCTGGTACGCTGCCAGGTGGAGGTCGTCGCAACAAGGCCTTCGATGTCGAACTCGTTTGCATAAAGCAACAAGCGCACAAGAGACTCAGAATCGTCGGGTTCATTTCCGATGTCGGACAAGATCAGGACACGCGACTTCGTTGTATGCAAAGGTTCGGCAGAGGTCGCCGGAACCGAAACTGCCAGCGCCGCAGCGGGGGCGAGCACCATGCTAAATCGAGTGACCATCAGTTCTCCTACCTCAAATATCGATGACCCGTCCGCCATGATCGCGCCGTGGCGGACGGGCGACCCGGCGGATCAGAAGCGCGTACGAATGCCGGGCTGAACCAGCCTTCCGAGCGAAATCCCGTTACCATAGCCACTGCCAGTGGTCAGGTAGGCCGCCTTACTCATGGCGGTAAGCGCGGGATCGTTCGCGCGCCAGATCGATGAACACCTTGACAGCGGCGGGCGGATTTCGCCGACTGGGGTAATAAAGGCAGATCGGCGTGAGTGCGGGCAGCCATTGCGGCAGGAGCGACACCAAACGCCCCGCTTCGATATCCGCCCGCACGTCCGATTCCATGAAGAAGCCGATACCGACGCCTTCCAGCACTGCCAACCGGGCGACGCTGGCCTCGTCGAGGATGAGCGGCCCGTCGACCTCAAGATGCAGCGACTGACCCTCCGCTCCGAAGTGCCAGCGATACATCACGCCGTTGGGAAGCCGGATCCGGATGCAGGGATGGGCGAGCAGATCGGCGGGGACGCGCGGGTGGGTCCGGTCAGCGAGATAGGCCGGCGCGGCAACGATCGCGTGCCGCCTCTCGGGGCCGACCGGAATGGCGATCATGTCTGAGGGGACGAGATCCCGGCTCCGCACCCCGAAATCGAAACCGTCGGCGACGATATCCGAAAGCGCGCCTTCGGTGACCAGATCGATGCGCACCTGCGGAAACCGCTTCAGGAATTCCAGCACCAGCGGCTGCATGATCTCGCGCGCCGCGGTCGCAAAGGTGTTGATGCGCAAGGTTCCCGAAGGCGTATCCTGCTGCGATCGCACCGTATCGAGCGCGTGATGGATGTCGCGCAGCGCAGGCGTCACCTGCTCGACGAAGCGGTGCCCCGCCTCCGTCAGCGAAACGCTGCGAGTCGTCCGGTTGAACAGACGCACGCCCAATTGCCCCTCCAGCTTCGCGATCGCATTGCTGAGCGCTGTGGCCGACAACCCAAGATCGATCGCCGCCGCGCGAAACGATTCCTTACGGGCAATCGCCAGCACCGCGTCGAATTCGTGAAGACCGTATCCTGCCATTGTTTCGAAATCCGAAATTCCTCATCCCAATTTATCTCGATTATCGGAATGATCGGCAAGGCCTATCTCCGTCAAACCAAACCGGAGTGAGACCATGCAATATTATCAGGTATTCATCAGCGCGGAGCACTGTGTAAGCGTACCGCATTCTCGACGCGCTCATCGCCAGGCAACTGGTGTTCGGCGGCCCCGTCGTTGGCGGCCCGGCCAAATTCCTGTGGAACTTCAAAGACGGCGACGTCCCCCCGGAAATGCGCGAGCACCGGCTGTTCACGTTGGAACAGGATTACAACTACATCATCAGTTACACCCGCGAGGACCTGAAGGACGAACTGGTCGAGATCGCCGAGTCCGCCTCGCTGGAAGAGGTCTGCATGATCTCGTTCCTGCCGACGGAATCGAACCGTTCGCTGCGCCTGCTGCGCGAAGCATCATTCGAAGGTCGCAGCACTGTCGTTCAGCCCGAGCCTGTCGATGCGGTCACCGCGCTGACCTTCGTGCCGACCGAGCAGATCCCCTCCCGCACCAAGAGCTCGCCGGCGCCGTGGGCAGCCGGCGCTGATCCCGAACCCCGAAAGGAAACGACCATGACCTTACAATTGCCAAAAGTGATCGCAGGCTATTTTGCTGCCGACCGGAAAGGGGAGGCGCAGGCCATCTCCGAATGCTTCACGCCCGACGCCGTCGTGATCGACGAGGGCAACCGCTATGTCGGGCGCGAGGCGATCCGGCAGTGGATGGCCAATGCCTCGACGCAATATCAATACACCGTCGAACCGTTTGACCTGACCGAAGACGATGGCCACGTGGTCGTCACCAGCCACCTCGTCGGCAATTTCCCCGGCAGTCCGGTCGACCTGCGCTACCGCTTTGTGCTCGACGGCGACCTCGTTTCGCAACTGGAGATCGTGCCATGACGCCATTCATCACACTCGCAGGCAAGCGAGCGCTCGTCACCTCGGGCACCCGCGGGGCGGGGGCGGCCACGGTCGCGCTGTTTCGCGAATTGGGCGCACAGGTGCTGACCACCGCGCGGACCAGGCCCAAAACCATGCCAGAGGTCCAATTCGTCGCCGCCGACCTCACGACACCCGAAGGCTGCCTCACTGTCGCCGAGGCGGTCGAGAAGCGGATGGGCGGGGTCGATATCGTCGTCCACATGCTCGGCGGGTCCGCAGCGCCGGCGGGCGGCTACCGGGCACTGGACGACGACGAGTGGCGCCGCGAACTCGATCTCAACCTCATGCCGGCAGTCCGGCTCGACCGGGCGCTGCTTCCGGCGATGAACGAACGCGGTTCGGGCGTGGTGATCCATATCACCTCGATCCAGCGGGAGCTGCCGCTACCCGAAGCGACGACCGCCTATGCCGCCGCCAAGGCCGCGCTATCGACCTACAGCAAGAGCCTGTCGAAGGAGGTTTCGCCCAAAGGGGTTCGCGTGGTGCGCGTTTCGCCCGGTTGGATCGCCACCGAAAGCTCGGTGGATCTCGCGAGGAGGTTGTCGGCCGAGCACGGCGTTGATGTCGAAGAAGGAAAGCGCATGATCATGGATTCGCTCGGCGGCGTCCCGATCGGTCGTCCTTCGGAACCGGAGGAGATCGCCGGTCTCATTGCCTTCCTGGCATCGGACCGGGCAGGAACAATTACTGGGACAGAGTATGTCATTGACGGGGGGACAATCCCGACCGCGTGAGCGCTAGGTAAATGTCTTTTGAGGAAAGAGGATCTTCAAACCCGCCATTCCGCTATCGGCCTAGTTGTAGCCGCGGTGCGAGGCCAGGGAAGCGAAACCTGGGTGTCGGGTTTTGGCAAGAGATTTGCCGTTGGGCAGGTTGCGACGGAATGACCGGTAAGTCCCAAAGCCGGTCGATCGCTATGCCGCAACAGCCTGATGAACAAACGGCGGTTTTAGGGTCACGTTTCGAGCGTGCGAATGTCGGGTATGAGGGCGGTAAAGGCTAAACTCTTGCGGCTGGATCATGCACACAACCGGCACTTGCCTAAAGTTGACTTTGATGACGTGTGAGAGTTGACCCCCCGTATGAATCATTCGTGGCAAGAAACACTTCTAGCCTTTGTTGCCCGGCGGCGACGCTCCCTTCGTGAGAGCGAGGCTGCATTCATCCTGTTGGCAACAATTGCGGGCCTTTGCGCAGGTCTGCTTACCAATGCGCTGCAGTTCCTTGCCCACGGCATTCAGCATCTCTTCTACGGCGTCACGATCAATCGCCTAAGTGCGCTGGGCTCAATCCATCATCCCTGGCGCCTGTTGGCCCTGCCGGCAGGCGGGCTAATGCTGGTCATGGCGTCGCGCGCGCTGCGCCGCCGCAAGAGAGCGCCGATCGACGTGGTCGAGGCGAACGCGTTGCATGGGGGCCGCATTCCGTTTGCTGACAATTTGGTCATTGCAGCCCAAACCGTTATCTCCAACGGTGCCGGCGCTTCGGTCGGCCTTGAGGCGGCTTATGCCCAGATGGGTGGAGGGGTCGCTTCAGTTTTTGGGCAATGGTTCAAGCTTCGACGAAACGACTTGCGGACTCTGGTCGGCGCGGGCGCCGGAGCGGCCGTGGGTGCTGCCTTTGGGGCGCCGCTCACCGGCGCCTTCTATGCCTTCGAGATCGTGATCGGCAACTACACGCCCGCAGCCATCGCGCCAGTTATGGCCGCAGCGCTCACCGCCAGTTTCGTCACTCGAGCGCTTGGCGTCGAGCCCTATCTGGTCGCGACCACTACGGACCGGCACCTAGCGATTGCCGACTATCTGGCCTATGCTGGCCTCGGCTTGGTCTGCGCCCTGATCGGAATAGCGATCATGCGCCTGGTCACTTCGGCCGAACTCCATGTGCAGTCGTGGACTCGGCTTGGACGGTGGCGGCCTGTGATCGGCGGTTTGCTGCTGATGCCGATTGCATGGATCTCGCCGCAGTCGCTCTCAGCGGGGCATGGAGCCCTACACCTCGACCTGCTCCTCCGCCCCACACTGACCTTCCTCGCGGTCGTGCTTCTGCTGAAAATTGCGGCCTCGGTCATTTCGCTGAGCTTTGGTTTCAGAGGCGGACTGTTCTTCGCATCGCTGTTCCTGGGTTCGCTCGTCGGCCAGATATTTGCCGGCCTGATCAACCTGAGTCCGCTGGCGGTGACACTGGACGTCAATGACGCCGCGCTGGTCGGCATGGCGGCGCTCAGCGTCTCGATTGTCGGCGGCCCCATGACGCTCGCGATCCTAATGCTCGAGACCACCCACGATTTTGCCCTGATGGGTGTCGTGCTGACAGCGACCTTAATCTCAAGCGCATTCACGCGTGAGACGTTCGGATATTCCTTCTCCACCTGGCGCCTTCATTTGCGCGGCGCGACAATCCGCAGCCCGCGCGACATCGGCTGGACGATGACGCTCACGGCCGGCCGTATCATGCGCAAGGATTGGGTCACAGTTCGCGAGGATATGACCGTTGCTGACTTTCGCACGCAGGTTCAGCTTGGTTCGGCCAGCAAGGCTGTGATGACCGATGCACAGGGGCACTATTGTGGGATCGTGGCAACGACGTCAGCGTATCGGCCCGATCTGCCAGTGGCTTCTCCTCTCAAGGCATTGGCCACGCTTGCCGACACGAGCCTGACGCCAGCAACTGGCATACAGGCAATGCTGCACATGTTCGACGACCATGCCGCAGACGAAATGGCCGTGGTCGATGAGCGAGGACAGGTGCTCGGTGTAGTGAGCGAAAAGCATGCACGCCGTCGCTATTTCGAAGAGATCGAAGCTTCGCAACGGGAGCTATTTGGTGAAACTTGAAGGGGCTGTGCGGCGCGGCCTGTTCAGGCCGCCACGCTCCCCTTTGCAAACTGGTCATAGGCCTCGACCGCCTGCGCAGCATATATGAGGCTGGGCCCTGCCCCCATTTACAGCGCCATGCCCATGGTCTCCATGATCTCCTCGCGCGACGCGCCATGCTTGACTGCAGCCTGCGCGTGAAAGGCCACACAGCCGTCACAGCGAATGGCAACGGCGATGGCGAGTGCCATCAATTCTTTGGTCTTAACGTCCAGCGCTCCGCCTTCCGTCGCCGCCTTTGCCATAGCCGAGAATGACTGCATCACCTCGGGCGTACCGAGCCGCACTTCCTTGATCGCGTGGCTGAGTTCGCGGCCATTTCGGGCCAATCCTTGTTCATGGCTGTCCGTCTCTCTCGGATGCCTATCAGCCCATCAGGCTGAGCAACCGGTACGCCGCGACGACCCTATCAGTCTGAGCCTTGGCGAGGGCGGCAGCGGCACCCGTAGCCTCACGCTCGGCGTTCAAAAGATCGATCTGGGGTTTCAGGCCGACGCGCACTTCATGCGCAACGCTGTCGCGTGCCTGCCTCGCAGATTCGGCCTGCCTGGCAGATGCTTCTTCGACCAGCAGGGCGGTCTGAGCGGCTTGAAAGGCAGCAATGACCTGCTCTCTCACCTGATTTCGGGCCGCTTCGAACCGTGCCTCGGCGGCCCGAACGCTGCTGTCGCTTTCGGCCACTTTCGCCGATGCGCCGGCATTGAATATCTGCCAACGAGCCCGCACGCCAACGGTCGCGCTATCTGCCCGATAGCCTGGGAAGAACTGATCGCGGACCATCGTGCCCTCGGCGAAAGCGCCGACCGTCGGCAATCGTTCGGCACGTGCGCCCCATGCAGCGGCGCGTGCCGCGCGCACACCCGCCTCGGCACCCGCAAGCCAGGGATTGTGCTGAAGCGCGGCATCCATGGCCTCGTCTAACGTCGCGGGAAGCGCGGGATTGGCGGGGAGTGGTTCGAGCGCTTCGGGCGAAAGCCCCGTCAAAATGGAAAAGCGGGCATTTGCCGAGACCACAAATCCCTGGGCCTGAGCGAGACCCGCCTGTGCTTCAGCAAGTCGCGCCGCAGCCTGCGCCACCTCGGTGCTGGGACTCTCGCCTGCCTTGTAGCGCAGCCGGGCCTGCCGCTCGATCTCCTGCATCTGCGCGACGAGTTCGTTACTGAGCACCATCAGGCGGCGGCTGGTCAACACGTCGCCATAGGCCTGCGCGACGGTGGCGACCATCTGGCTGCGGGTGGCGTCTTCGCCCGCCCGGGCAGCATCATTGCCGGCGTTCGCCTGCGCTATCCCTGCGCTGACGCGTCCGCCGGCATAGAGCGGCTGCTCGATCGTCACCTGCCCCGCGCGCGGCGTCACATTGGCCGCGCCCAGACCAAAGAAATTTTGCGGGTCGAGACGGCCGACACCGATGGTCCCGGTCAAGGTTGCAGTCGGCAGGCTGTCAGCCTTGGCTTCGCGCAAACGCGCGGCTGCGGCGTCACTGTCAGCGCGCGCCGCCACGATCTCGGGCGTATGCGCCACCGCTGCAGCGATCGCCTCCTCGAGCGTCACCGCCGCCGCAGGCATGGAAGTGCCCGCAAACAGACCAATCATGATGATCCGGGCAACCTTCATCTGAAAGCATTTCCCGGGCGCACGCCCATGGCCTTGAAGATCATCGCTGCCGGACAGAAACCGGTAATGCCTGCCTGGATCATGTTGGCGCCGGCTAAGATCGTAAGGGCTATCCACCACGGGTGGACTGTCAGCGCCAAGGTGACACCGAGCAGCACGACGAAGCCGGCGAACATCAGGACAGCGCGATCGATATTCATGGCATTTTCCCCTTGGTAATGGTGGTCAGAAGCGAAGCTTGCGGATGCCCATCACATGTAGGGCCAGCTTCTCGTAGAAGGGCTCGCTCTCGCCCCTGCGGACCTTGCGCAGGAAATATTTCTCGAAGCCGACCTTGGCGAGATGGACCCATTTGCCACTGGACGACCAGTTGACGTTGCGCGGCGGGATCTGCGGTTGGGCGACGAAGGCGACGCCACCGTCACCAAAGTCGGCGAGGCAAACAGCGTTCCAAGTGGCCTCGGCAGTTGCTTCCTTGCCGTCGATGATCGCCGCGAGATTGGCGGCAATCGCCGTTACCATGCTCTCGATCATGAAGCCGGTCTTGGGCACGCCTACCGGAACCGGGGTCGGTCCCGTTGGCGGGATGGCAACACAGACCCCGAGCGCGAAGATCTCCGGGAAGGCAGGATTGCGCTGATGCTTGTCGACCAGGATGAAACCGCGCGGATTGGTGAGTCCCTCGATCCCGCGCACTGCTGCTGCCCCACGGAAGGCAGGAAGCATCATCGAGAAGCCGAACGGCAGGTCGTGCGACTTCTTGACGGTGCCGTCCTCGTCAAACTCATCGACATGCATCATGCCGGCCTCGACCTTGGAGACCTTGGCATTGGTGATCCACTTGATGTGGCGGTTGCGCATCTCGCTCTCGAGCAGCCCCTTGGTGTCGCCCACACCGCCGAGGCCGAGATGACCGATATAGGGCTCGGAGGTAACGAAGGTCATGGGTACCTTGTCGCGAATTTTGCGCTTGCGCAGCTCGGTGTCGAGAATGAGCGCGAACTCGTAGGCTGGACCGAAGCAGGATGCGGCCTGCACCGCGCCGACCACGATAGGTCCGGGCTTCTCGCAGAATGCGTCGAACTGGTCAGCAGCCGCAGCAGCATGCGCCGTCTGGCAGACCGACACGGTATGGCCGTCATGAGGCCCCAGCCCCTCAATCTCGTCGAAGGCAAGATCAGGGCCGGTGGCGATGATCAGATAGTCATAATCGATGGACGTGCCGTCGTTCAGCTCGATGCGCTTCTCGACTGGATGAACCCGCTTTGCCCCGACCGATGTGAAGCCGATCTCCTTCCTGGCGAAGACGGGCGGAAGATGGACCTGAATGGCTTCAGGCTGGCGCCATCGCACGGCAACCCAAGGGTTAGACGGAACGAAACTATAGGTCTCCGAGTCGGAGACCGTCAGGATGTCGGCCTTGTCCTTGACGGCGGCCTTGATCTCGTAGGCGGCGATCGTTCCGCCCAGACCCGCACCTAGAACCACGATCTTCGGCTTGCCCATCGCCCCATCTCCGCTTCATCAATCGTTATTGACTAATATAAGCATATCACGATATGCGCAATGGGGAAATTGAAGGGGGCATCCATGTTCGGATTCGGAAAAGGCAAGACCCATCGCGAAATCGAGCCGATGGAACTCGACGCCTTGCTGAAAGCAGACGCTGTTCTGCTGGTCGACGTGCGCGAGCCGGACGAGTTCGCTGCAGGCCACATTGCCGGTGCAGTAAATATGCCCCTGGCGACCTTTTCACCGCTTAATGTTCCGGATGCCCAAGGCCGGACTGTCGTGCTGCAATGTGCTGGTGGAAAGCGCTCGGGCATGGCGCTTGAAAAGTGCGGCCAGACGCAATCGACCATCGATACTCATCTGGCCGGCGGCATTGCAGCCTGGAAATCTAGCGGCCGTCCCGTGGTGATGGACTGAAGCGACGACTGGGGAGCACATGATGGCGAAAAAAGCGAAAGCGCCTTGGCTTTATGGCGCGTTGCTGGTTCTGTCGTCATGCGGCGGCGAACCAGCGCAGGAGCAACGGTCTTCCAGCTTGGCCGCTGGCGATACGCTACGCCTTGCCCTGAGCGACATTGCCGACATGAAAGCTGTTGGCGCTGAAATCGCAACCCGCGACCAAGCCGAGGCCCTCGCGCGCATCCCCGGCACGCTCAGCAGCCTCTCCGTCCGCGCTGGCGACGTGGTCAGCAAGGGGCAGCGCATCGGCATGATCGTCGATGCGCGCCTCGGCTACGAAACCAGCGCCTCTGGTGCAAACGTCGCAGCGGCGCAGGCCGAGGCTGCTCGTGCAAATAGCGATCTCGCCCGCATCCAGGATCTCTACAGCAATGGCGTCTACGCCAAGGCTCGACTTGATCAGGCAGTCGCGGCTGCCAAGGCCGCCAATGCAATGGTAGCGGCTGCACAGGCCCAGCGAGGCGCAAGCGCGAGCATCGCGGAGCAAGGCGCCGTGCTGGCCCCGGCCAGTGGCCGCGTCCTGCGCGCCGATATTCCGGCCAGGTCGGTCGTGGCGCCCGGGATGTCCATTGCCACTGTCACCGCCGGCCCACCCGTTCTGCGCCTCATGCTGCCGGAGTCGGCCGCAGGCGCAGTTCAGGCCGGCTCGCGCGTACTGGTGACGGATGCGCGCTATTCCGGCGTCCGCGAAGGCCGCGTCGTGCAGGTCTATCCGGGCGTCAGTGGCGGACAGATCCGTGTCGATGCCACACTTCCTGGCCTCTCCACTGATTTGGTAGGACGGCGCGTCAGCGCTTCGGTCTCTGTAGGCGCGCGCAAGGCGCTGGTCGTTCCGCGCCGCTTCGTGACGACACAATATGGCATCGATCAGGTACAGATCGTTGGCAGCGACAAAGCAGTGGGGGTTGTGCCGGTGCAGATCGCGCCGACGGACGACCCTGCCAAGGTTGAGATTCTGGCGGGCGTCGCCGCTGGCGACACGCTGTTCCTGCCGAAAGGCGCGAAATGAACCTCGGAATTTCCGGCCGGCTCACGCGCGCCACGATCTCTTCTCCCCTGACGCCGCTATTCCTGTTGGCGGCGCTGGCCGTTGGTCTGCTGGCTCTCTTCTCCATCCCCCGGGAGGAGGAGCCGCAGATCAGCGTGCCGATGGTCGACATTCAGGTGGTGCCACCAGGGCTTTCGGCTGGAGACGCAATCGAACTGGTCGGCATCCCGCTTGAGACAATCGTCAAGAGCATCGACGGGGTCGAGCATGTCTATACGCAGGCGCAGGACGACGGGGTGATGGTCACCGCCCGGTTCCTCGTCGGCTCGAACCCGGAAGACGCGGCTATCCGCGTCGAGGAAAAGCTGCGCGCCAACTGGGACCGGAAGCCGGTTGGCATTCCAGATCCCAAGGTGACCGTGCGCGGCATCAACGACGTGCCGGCTGTCGTGTTGACGCTCACCCCAAAGCCCGGCGCGGCAGGCCAGTGGAACGACGCCAGCCTCTACGAACTGGCCGCCAAGCTGCGCACCGAAATCGCCAAGGTCGACAATGTCGGCCTCACGTTCCTCGTTGGTGGCAGACCCGAAGAAATCCGCATTGCTCCCGATCCGGCTCGACTGCGCCAATATGGCGTACCACTCGGCAACGTCATAGAGGCTGCGAGCCAAGCCAATCGGAGCTTCCCGCTCGGCAACATCCGCGAGGACGGCAAGGCCGTGGCAGTGACAGCCGGACGCACCCTTTCTTCGGCGCAGGAAGTCGGTCTCCTCACGGTGCGATCCGCCTCGGGCGCACCGGTCTATCTGCGGGATGTCGCCACGGTGACGCAGGGGCCGCGGGAAGATCAGGCACGCGCCTGGCGCTGGGCGAAGGCCGGCGACACATGGACCAGCGCGCCAGCCGTCAGCATCGCCATCGCCAAGCGCGCGGGCGCCAACGCCGTCGTCGTCTCGGATGCGATCCTCAAGCGTGTCGAGACACTCGAGGGCAAGCTCATCCTGGATAGCGTCGCCGTCGCCGTCACCCGCAACTATGGCGAGACTGCGAACGAGAAGGCCAATGAACTGCTCTTCCATCTCGGCCTGGCAACGATCTCCATCGTCGTCCTGATCGGATTTGCCATCGGCTGGCGCGAGGCTGCCGTGACAGCAGTGGTCATCCCGACGACGATCCTGCTTACCATGTTCGCCTCGAATCTCATGGGCTACACGATCAACCGCGTCAGCCTGTTCGCGCTCATTTTCTCAATCGGTATTCTCGTAGACGACGCGATCGTCATGATCGAGAATATCGCCCGCCACTGGGCCATGGACGACAATCGGACACGGACACAGGCGGCCATCGAGGCGGTCGCCGAGGTCGGCAACCCGACCGTCGTCGCCACCCTGACGGTGGTAGCGGCGCTGCTGCCGATGCTGTTCGTCTCGGGACTAATGGGGCCGTATATGGCGCCGATCCCGGTCAATGCCTCGGCGGCGATGATCTTCTCGTTCTTCGTCGCGGTCGTGCTCGCCCCCTGGTTGATGATCCGCTTTGCCCGCAAGACGCTGGCGCATGGGGCTGGCGGGCATGATGAGAGCGGCGGAAGGCTTGGCCGTCTCTACGCGAAAGTTGCCCATCGGATCATCGACACGCGCAAATCCGCCTGGCGCTTCCTTATAGGCGTCGGGATTGCGACGCTGGTCGCCTGCTCGATGTTCTACTTCAAGGCCGTCACGGTGAAGCTGCTTCCCTTCGACAACAAATCTGAGGTGCAGGTGGTGGTCGATATGCCGGAGGGCACATCACTTGAGAATACCGGCCGCGTGCTAGAAGACGTCGCCGCCATCGTGCGCCAGCTGCCGGAGGCGACGGCGATGGAAGCCTATGTGGGCACTTCGGCACCCTTCAATTTCAACGGGCTTGTTCGCCATTATTTCCTGCGCGCGCAACCTGATCAGGGCGATGTCATGGTAACCCTGCTCCCCAAGGGCGACCGCAGTCGTTCCAGTCATCAGATCGCGCTCGATCTGCGCGAGCGGCTGAAAGCGCTCAAGCTGCCAGTGACCGTTTCGATTAAAGTCGTCGAGACACCGCCGGGGCCGCCGGTGCTCGCGACGCTGCTGGCCGAGGTCTACGGGCCCGACGCCGCGACGCGCCAGAAGACGGCCGCCGAGCTGGAAAAAATCTTCAAGTCCGTGCCGTTCATCGTCGATGTCGACAACAGCGTCGGTGAGCCGCGCCCTCGCCTGCGTCTGGTGCCGCAGCGCGATCGGATCGACTATTACAGCCTATCCGAGCGACAGGTGTCCGACAGCATAGGCATGCTGATGGGCAGCCAAACGGTCGGCTATGCACCGCGCGGCGACGGGCGCACACCGCTGCCGATTACGATTGCGCTGGCTCAGAAGGACCGCAGTTGGACCCAAGCGCTCGCCGCAACACCCGTCGCCCAGACGCCAGCCGGTCAACTCATCGACCTCGGCGCCGTGGTCGATGCGCGCAACGAGACCGGCAGCCCCGCCATATTCCGTCGCGACGGCCGCTATGCCGACATGGTCACGGCCGAACTGGCGGGCGCCTATGAAGCACCGATCTACGGCATGCTCGCTGTTGATCGCGCCGTCGACGACCTTGATTGGGCAGCCAAGGGCCTCGTCAAGCCGCAGATTCGCCTCAACGGCCAGCCCGAGGATGAGTCGAAAGTCAGCATGCTCTGGGACGGTGAATGGGAGATCACCTGGGTGACGTTCCGCAACATGGGCGGCGCTTTCATGGTCGCGCTACTCGGTATCTATATTCTTGTGGTCGCACAGTTCCGCAGCTTCAAACTCCCGCTCGTCATCCTGACACCGGTCCCGTTGACGCTGATCGGCATCGTCATCGGCCATATGCTGTTTCAGGCCCCGTTTACGGCGACCTCGATGATCGGCTTCATCGCCCTTGCCGGAATCATCGTGCGCAACTCCATCCTGTTGGTCGATTTCATCCGTCACAGTGCTGAATCGGGCAGGCCCCTGCGCGATGTGCTGATCGAAGCCGGCACGATCCGGGTTAAACCGATCGCCCTTACAGCCGCGGCGGCTATGATCGGCGCGGCAGTGATCCTCACGGACCCGATCTTTCAGGGTCTTGCGATTTCGCTGCTCTTTGGCCTTGCCTCCTCGACGCTGCTGACGGTGCTCGTTATTCCAGCGATTTATATCGTGCTCAAGGACGACAGGACCCTCGCGACGCAATGAAGATGGAGGATATGAAGCTCAGCCTTCTGTGCGAGCGCGCCACTGAAGTCGCGGCTATGCTCAAGCTGGTCGCGAACCAGCAGCGCTTGGTGCTGCTCTGCCGCCTGCGTGAGGGTGAAGCCTCGGTAAGCGAGCTGACTGACCTGTGCGGCTTGTCGCAATCGAGCGTATCGCAACATCTGGCGAAGATGCGCGAAGGTGGAATCCTGCAAACCCGACGCGACGCCCAGACGATCTACTATCGGCTCGAAAATCAGCATGTCGAAGCACTGATGGAATTCATGTGCGAGCGGTTCCGACCAGAGGCCCACCTACGCTAGGTGCGCGTCGCAGCTGAGGCGCGGCGGGGACACCGACTTATCTGGCCAACCGCCCCAGTGAGTTAATCTTCCAAAGGCCATTCCGGCCAATGGAGAAGGGTCATGGGACATTCAGGCCTTGACCCGCTGTGCACGAGCGGCGTCCTTGGAATGCAGGCCAGAACGTCACGCCCAAACGCCCTCTAAGCCGCGTGATATATGGGCAATCCGGTTTTATCTCGACGAGCGCCGACGGTTGCGTGATCGAGCATTGTTCGACCTGGCAATCGACAGCGAGCTTCGAGGGTGTGATCTTGTCAAACCCAAGATCAGTGATGTCGTAAGCGCCGGAAACATTCGCAGTCGGTCGACCGTCATCCAGCAGAACATTGGGAGACCAGTGCAGTTCGAGATCATGCAAGAAGCTCGAAAGAGTCTGACAACATGGCTCGAACGACGCCACGGTTCCGCGCAGGACTTTCCTTTTCCCAGTCGTGTGGATTACCTTGGTCACCTCATCTACGAGGCAATATGCTTGCCTCGTAGATGAGTGGGTTTCGACGGTGGGCCTCGATTATCGGGAGGACGGCACGCACTCGCTGCGTCGGACGAAAGCATCTCTGATGTGCAAAGCGACAGCAAATTTGAGAGCGGTGCAGATCCTGCTCGGCCATACCAATATTGAAAACACCTTGCGATATCTGAGCGTTGATATCGACGATGCACTGACCTTGTCAGAAAGGACCGAAATTTGAGCGATTGCCGGCCCCGCGACCTGCTCGTGGAGCCGGTATTAGACCATGAACCTACGGCAGCATTCAGGGATAGTGCCCCGTTTTGGGGATGACCGCTGTGTTGGCGAAACGCGAAGGCTTACAAGCTCGCACCGTTGGCCCTAAGGGCTTCAATAACCCTAGCTTCTGCCAAGGATAGCGCACTCTTCCAATCCGTCCCTGGCGCGCGGCGGCAAAAGCGTGATGACGGCGAGGCGTGATGGACCAAGTAGCATCTGGCGACGCAGCCTCCTCTCTGACCGATAGCTGGCGCACCATCCTCGATCTGGGCAACAGCAGGATCAGGATTACCTGTCCCGACGGCACGCGAAGAACTGTATCCCGGATCCGGGCGCGGCTGATCGAGCTGACATCGCTCAACTGCAAGCGGCGGATCATGTTTCAGGATTTTATCGCTTTGGTTCTCCAAGCTCTGGAAATGACGCAGGGCAATAGGCGCAGTTGAGACACTTGACATTGCGGCCGAACGCTACCCGCGCGCTTCTCGCAACTCACGGGATTCCCTTTAGCAGTCAGAGCTTCTTCTGATTTGGGTCGATCTTGGGCTCGCCCTTCAGCATCGGATCCCAATGCTCCGCGATCTTGCCGTTTTCGATCCGGAACATGTCGAACCAGGTTGTGTAATAGGTCTGCCCGTTCGCGTCCTTCTCGGGGCGCACAAATGCAATGACGACCTTGTCCCGCTCCGCCGTGATGTCGACCATGGGGAGGCTCAATTTTGCCTCCACAGGCCGCTGCGGGCGCGAGGACCGGACATAATCCATCACGCCGGCCAAACCCTGGGCGGCATTGGGATTATGCTGGATGTAATCCTTCGCGATGAACTCGTGCGCGCGATCAACCTGACCAGCCACGAGCACGATCCGATACATGTCGTACACCAGCCGCTTGTTCCGCGCGAGCTTGGGGTCCTTGCTGGCGAGCAAGGCAGCGTGATCCGCCGGGACGGACGGCGCTGCTGCCGGCGCTTCATGCGATGAGGGCGGGGCCACAGCCGTCGTCGAGTCCGGGGCCATGGCAAGAGCGGTAGCGAGCAGGATCGATATCATGGGAGAAGCCTAGCATGACAGAGGCGGAAAAAGGTAGGACTTTTAAGTGCCGCCAATCCCTCTCGGCTAGAGATCGGACGGCGAGGCAACACTTTGTTGTGAAACGACAATAATCTGCGCCAGCGGCGAACGGTTTTACCATCTTTGGGCGAAAGCGGCTTTGCGCGGGGAGCGCCGACCTTAAAAACCAGAGTATTGATCAAGTGTCTCGCACTCGCTCCCGACGGCCCCGTCACGGCGACACCTTGAGAATTCCCGCGACTGCTCAGTCACGCAAGGCAGCCGCGACGGTTGCCAGTTCGGCGTGGTCGCTGCCGGTGTCGAGCCGGGTCTGATCGTCGTAGATCATGGTCGCAGGTCGGTCTCGATTTGCAGCCGCCCAGCGCGGCAAACCCGGTCCGTTGGGGTCACCGGTCCCGGCAAATCGGGTCCAGGCGCCGGCCATGATATTGGACAGCTTCAGCGCGGCCGCGTCCCCTCCGGTCATCGTGGCGCAGCGTTCGGCATTGGCGAACGCGTAGGGAATATCCGCACAATGGAATGCGCGTGGCCGGCCATCCAGCACCGGCGCAGGGCGTGCGAACTGGTACAGCCATGCGCCTGCTCCGCCGATGGCGGCCTTGCGACGGGCAAATTCCATCGCGCTGAGGCGCAGCGGCGCGGTCGCGATGCGTGACCATAGATCGCAGGGCAAAGCATGCGGCGTGCGACCTTTGAAGGCCTCGATAATGCCGTCCGCACGATCGCCGAACAGGCCGGTGACCCGTTCCCGCAATTGCGCTGCCGATAAAGCCTCGAACGCCGGGTCGTTGATGCCGGTTGCGAATTCGTTGAGCGTGGTGCCGACGATCAGCGGCACATGCGCGGAATTCGCCAGTGCGCCATCGGAGAGCACGCCGCCGGGAAGAGTGGCCCCGCCGATAACCGGCCCAAATGAGAAGCGCGGCAAATTTCGCGGATCGATGGGGCTTCCCGCAAGCTTGGGATTGAGCCGCCGCGCTGCCGCATTCGATGCCGCAAGCAACTGCGGATAGGGCACATCCTGCACGGCGCGCGCCGACGTCCTCGCAATGCCCAGTTCCGCGAGCGTTGCGGCGGCCAGGCTCGCGGCCTCGTCTACCGTCACGCCGGTGGGGACATAGCCGCTCTGGACGATCGCCCGGTGAAACAGACCGCGCGCCTGGGGCATGGCCATCAGCGCCGCGACCTTGCGTCCGCCGCCCGACTGGCCGAACAGCGTGACGCGCGCCGGATCGCCGCCGAACGCTGCGATATTGTCGCGCACCCATTGCAGCGCGGCGACGATATCAAGCAGACCGACATTGCCGGAGTCCGCGAAGGCGGAATCGAACGTCGACAGATCGAGAAACCCGAGCGCGTTGAGCCGATGGTTCAACGTGACCACCACGACGTCGTGCAGGTCGGCCAGATTATGGCCATCGAAGGCGGGCAGGTCATGACCCGATCCGGCGATGAACGCACCGCCGTGCAGCCAGACCATCACGGGTCGGGGGCGACCGACATCGCCCCGCGTCCAGATATTGAGCCGCAAGCAGTCTTCGCGCTCGTAACTGTCATTCCATTGAAAAATGAACGCTTCTTCGTCATTGGCCCGACCTGATCCGCGATCTTGCGGACAGACCGGCCCGAAGCTCAGTGCGCTGCGCACGCCCGACCACGGACGGGGCGGACGTGGCGGCAGGAAGCGATTTGGCCCGGCCGTATCATCCGCATAGGGAATGCCCTTGAAGGTCAGGACATCCCCTTGCCGATAGCCGGCCAGCACTCCCGACTGCGTTTCCACGCGTGCCGTATCCCGGCCTGCTGATACCGCCTGCCGGCCAGTGCGCGAGGGAGCAACAGCGGCGGCTGCCATGCGAGGGGTCTGGGTGCTGGCAGCGACGATCGCGGCGCCGCCCGTTAATATCGCTCTCCGACCGACTTTCACCCTGCCGCCTCCATCCTATTTCATCTTATGGTTCTCGAGGCGGGGCAGAGATCGCATCGCAACCACCGCCCCGCCGCCGATCATCAGAACGAACGCTTCACAGTCAGGCGCCACTGCCGCGGCGCGGCCGGGAAGCCGTTCACCGTGCCATTGGTCGCACGGTTATCCAGATAAGCGTAGTAATAAAGCTTGTTCGTCAGGTTCATGACGTTCGCAATCACCTGCCAATCGCCGCCCGGAGCATCCCAGGTCAGGCCTGCATTGAGCAGCGTATAGGCCGGCACCTTGTTGAACGTCGTGTTGGGGATCGACGTCTGGAAGCTGGACTGGAACGTCATGTCCAGCCGTGGCGTCAGAGTGCCGAAATTGGCCGTATCGATGCGATACTGGGCGCTCGCGCTGCCCTTCCAGTCGGAGATCAGCGGGAACTTGGAGTCCAGCGTGGTGCCGGCGCTGATCGCCGTCGCCTGCAGCGACTTGAAGCCGATGTTGATGTAGCCGACTGCCGCCTGAAGCGTGAGACTGCTGGTCGGGCGAGCGGTCAGTTCCAGTTCACCGCCCTTGGTCACCGCCTTGCCGACGTTCAGCAGCGCGCTGCACGGCTGTGCATAGCTTGCCAGAGGCACATCCGGATAAGCCGGGTTGGCCGGGCACGCGCTGACCGGGAGCTGGAGATCGGTGTAGTTGCCATAGAAGAAGCTGCCGTTGACGCGCAGCTTGCGGTCGAACAGGTCGCTCTTGAAGCCAACCTCATAGGAGGTCAGCTTTTCCGGCGCGAACGGGATGACCTGATAGATATTGTAAGGCCGCGGGTTGATGCCGCCGCCCTTGAAGCCGGTCGCGACCGACGCATAGGTCATGATCGTGGGGGTCCACTGATACTGCGCTGCGATGCGATAATCGACATTGTCGCCCTTGAAGGTGCCCGAGGCGCCATTCACCGGGCAGACCGCCACATTGACGATCGTCCCGCCCGCTTCGGGGCAGGGCAGATAGGGCGGGCCATCGGGATGGCCGCCGAGCTGCGTGCCCGGCACGCCGAGGCGGCCGAACTTGAAGGTCTTTTCCTGCTTCGAGTAGCGCAGCCCGCCGATCAGCTGCAGCTTGTCGGTCACGCTCCAGTCGACGTTGCCGAACACGGCATAGGTCTTCGCCGGCACGCGATCCCGCCCGATGAAGTCGAAGGGCGGGATGTCGATGCGCGAATCCAGCGCGGTAAACTCATCCATGAAGAAGCCGCCGAGCGTCAGATTAACCGCATCCTGCATCAGGCTGGCATTAACGCGCAGCTCCTGCGTCACCTCGCGATAGGTCAGCGCATTGAAGCTCTGCGCCAGCGGGACAGGCGTCGCATCATTATCCTGCGAGAACTCCATCTTCTGCTTGCGATAGGCTGTGATCGACTTGAACGAGACATTGTCTGCGAGCTTGTAGTCGATCGTCAGGGAGACGCCGCCGCCCTTGGTCGCCGAGCTTGAATCCAGGCAATAGGCGCCCGAGCGGCTGCTCGGGGTCGGGTCGCAATAGGTCGCGTAGTTGGTATAGGGGCTCGTGCTGAAGCTGTCGCCAGCGAACGCGCCGAACGGGGAATAGCTGATGAATTGCGACGCGCCGGTCGCGGTGCCGATGCTGACGCCATTGATGCTATTCTTGGGCGTCAGGCTGTCATTGCGGGCATAAAGCAACGTCTGCGGCGTGCCTTCCGACTTGTCGCTGACATAGTCCGCAGCAAGGTTGACCTCGAGCGCATCAGTGGGCACCCAGCGCAGCTGGACGCGCCCGGCTGCCACGGCCTTCCCGCCTTCAGTGCCGAGCTTGCAGTTCGCATCACGCGCGAAGGACGGAACCTGCGTACCCGGATGCGTGCAGGCATAATCGTACCGCGTGACATAGCCATCCTTGTGGTCGGTCACGCCGGTGATCCGCATGAACAGGCGATCGGGCACCAGCGTCATGTCCGCTGCCGCATTCACGCGCACGTTATTGTAGCTTCCGTAAGAGAGCGAGATGAACCCGCCGCCATTGCCGGTCGGCTTCTTGGAATAGAGCTTCACCGAGCCGCCGATCGAGTTCTGCCCGGCCAACGTGCCCTGCGGACCGCGCAGGACCTCGATGCGATCGAGGTCGACCAGATCGAAGTTCGCGCCAGCGATGGTGCCGTAATAGACGTCGTCGATATAGGTGCCGACGCCGGGCGACACGGCGGGATTGAAGTCCACCTGGCCCACGCCGCGAATGAAGGACTGAACCGACGGACCGGCGCCAGCGGGAGCCGGCTGGAGCACGACGTTGGGGGCTTGGGCCGCGATATCGCTGACGGTGGTCAGCCCCTGCGCGGCGATCGTCTCAGCCGACAAGGCCGTGATCGCGAGCGGCGTTTTCTGGGCGCTCTGGCCACGGAACTGCGCGGTCACGACGATTTCGCTGATGCCGTCCTCGGCCTGTGCGGTCGGTTCCGCCTGATTAACGGGTGCCGTCGACGGAGCCGCCTCCTGCGCAAAGGCGGGTGCCGCACAAGCGATTGCCATCGCGCCGACCGCGACGGAGTTGCGCAACCAGGTCGCGCCGTTGATTTGCCAGATGCTCATGGTCTTCATTCTTTCCCTCCTAAAAGCACCGCTCTCGACGAGCGGGCCGAACCATTGAATTTCAATCGATTGCAAAACTGCAATGAAAAAGAAGGCGCCGGGCGCCCGGAATTACTGCTTTGGTTTCAGGTCGTTGCCAGCGCCAGTTGGGTGGCTGGCACCCATGTGCCATGCACCTGAGCGCGCAAGGGCAGCGGCACATGCACCTTGGCAACCGGCCCCGCCCCGACCGCGCCAGCATCGATGACCCATAGCTGCGAGGCGAAGGCCTGATCGCCGACCTGGCGATCGACCACAGCAAGCAGCCACCCGTCATGCCCTGGCGCGGCCGAGGGCACGTGAACGGGCTCGCTGATTGCGTGACCGGGCGGCAGTGCGAGCGCGTCGAGCCCGCCATGCGCCACATCGATGCGGATGAGCATGTTGAAGGTCATGCCGACCGGGCCGCCGGGCAGCGGAGGCGGCCCATTCGGATTGACCGTCAGATACCAGCCGAAGCTGTACGGCAGGCCGGTATCGGCATCGCGAATGCGCGGCATGTCGCCCGGGGGGCCGAGCGGCCGCACCTCGTAGGAAGAGCTATCCTTGGTGAGGTCGAACGTCCAGCGTTCGAAGGCACCGCGGATCTCCTGCTGACCGCGCTGGATTCCTCCCGCTTCGCGCATGAACGGAAATGCGTTCGTGTCGGATACAAAGATGTCGAGATGAACCCGATCGCCTTCATCGAAGGCGTTCATGATATGAAAAGCGGACGCGCCAGCCGCGCCTTCGAACCAGCGCATCGCAGCGACATCGCCATCGCGCGGCATGATTCCAACGCGGCAGGTCAGGTCCTGCTCATGGGCCCATTTCGGCCCGCCGGCGCGCAGCCGCTCAAGATCGGTGGTGGTCGGAAAAATCGGGAAAATCGCGCGGCTCTTCGTGATCGCAAAGTCATGGATCATGCCGCCATAGGGCTGGTCGAACCACTGCTCGCGAACGAGGTTGCCGTCGCGATCCGCAATCCCATAGGCGATCGCCCGCGAACATTGGCCATCGGCCTCATAGCCGAAGAAGAACAATTCGCCGGTCTCGGGATCGATCCGCGAATGGGCCGTCATCGTCTCCGATTTGAGGGCGCCGCCGAAATCCCAGGCACCGAGCGTGTCCAGGGTAGTCGGATCCACGCGATAGGCGCGGCCATCCTCCTTCGTCATGAACAGCCGACCTGCATGCCAAAGCGGCGTCGTGTTCGCGACCGTGCGATCAACGCCCGCAACGCTGGGGTCATCGGTAAAGGGATTGCGATACTGGCCGAACAGCGCGCGCCGGGCTTCGCGCTCGGCCGCATAACGCGCGGTTTCGACATAGCGAATGTCATAATCCACAGAGCCGTGTTCGAACTTGAAACGCGCGATCATCCCGTCTCCCGACAGGATATGATCGTCATCGAACATGGGCGGGTGGGCCGGATCCGGGACCGCGCGAAAGAAGGCGCCTTCAATCTCGGACGGGATCTCGCCTTCCACCAGCAGGTTGCGGACAGACGCTTCGGTGCGAACAGGCGTATTAAGGCCCGTGAAATGAATGGTCTGAGGAAAAGCGGTCATGACAGGACTCCGGCAGAGCTAATCCGCCGCAGTTGGTCCGCATCTAGCGAATCGCCGATTATCTGACCGTCCGCCATCCCAAGCCCCTCACATCTATGTCTTTTCAGCATCTTAAGATGCTTCAGCCCTATAAATATTCACCGTCCGGCCGATCGTCTGGCCACGACGCGCCGGCGCCGATACCAACATCGCGCGGACGGGGCCACAAAAAAACAGACAATTTGAGGAAAACCACACAGAATGCTCATGGCATATACTGCGCAATAGCGAGTGCTACGGGGCAGGGCGCTTTATGATCGGCAGGGCCCGGTAGCCCGCGTCGCAGGTCAGGTGCTGCGGATCAGGCCTTCCATGGCAGCGGATGCTTCCTCGGCTGCGCCCGCGGCAACGGCATCAAACAGCGCCCAATGTTCGCGCACGGTTTCGCGCGGCGTGCTGCTGCCGCCCTGAAATTCCGTGTACCACAGCACAAAAGTGCCAAGGCTGTTGCCCAGATTGACCAGCGGGGGATTGGCCGTCGCCTGCAACAGCACTTCATAGAACTGGCGGTTCGCCGCCTGTCCCTTCTCGCTTGTCAGGCCAAAACGTTCCATATCCTGCAAAGCCTCGCGCATTCTCGCGATCTGCTGGAGCGTGCGCCGCTGCGCTGCAAGGCTTGCAATTGCGGGCTCAATGATCAGGCGCATCTCGACCAATCCCTCGAGCACGGATGTCGAGGCGCCGCCTTCGAACATCCACTCCATCACGTCCGGGTCAAGCAACGCCCAGCGCGTGATGGGCATGACAACGGTGCCGGTGCGCTGGCGGGACTCAACCAGGCCCTTGGCGGCAAGCACACGGATCGCCTCACGGTAGGCGCTGCGGGAAACGCTCAGCTCATCGCTGGCATTGAGCTCAGTCGCAAGGATATCGCCGGGATGATGCTTGCCCGTTACGATCGCCACGCCGAGATCGTGCGCGATCCGACGGTGCAGGCTCGTTTTTTGCCGCTTCAGCTGCACCGGCCGGCGGCTCGCCTTGTTCGTTGCGGATTTTGTCATTGCCCACCCATGGTTGCGCCGAGTTTTGCAGCGTCAGCTAGCCGGATTGCGGCCTTAAAGCCAGCATGCCGCACACAAGTTGCCAGATTATGCAGCGAATTTATGCCTTTGCCGCTCGTGCAGAGAGCGCTGGTGCGACGAACTGTCCGCCGATTTGCGATGGCGCGGCGGGGCCGGAACCGGGCGTCCGCGCGCTCATCACGCTCTAAGAAGATTGGAATATGGGCTCTTAATAGCCGTTTTCCGCGGCGCGCGGCTGTCCGTGCAGGAATCTGACACGAAATTGGAGCCATCATGCCGTGGGCAAGACCGCCAATCTTGCCAATGATCTGTTTTTTTGCGACCAAGATCCGCCTCACCGGTCCTCGACTGGTGTTTATGGTCTGACAATTCTGCGGTACCCGTGTTTCTGCATCCCCATCGTCAGCCTGCGAGAGCCTTCGGGCGATAGAGAGGAAGTCTATATGAGTAATGAGTCATTTTCGCGCCGCAGCCTGTTGTCTGCCGGCATCGGCGCTGCTGGTGTCGCCACTGCATTCCCGGCCATGGCCGCTGCCCAAACGAGCGCAGCGGCCGCGCGGCAGCAGCAGATCTCCGACATGACCGGAAAGGCGCTGACGCCGCCGAGCTTCGAATTCGCATTCGAAATCAAGATCGAGCTGGGCAAGCGCCTGCGTTACGGCCCGACCTTCTGGGGCATGGATCGCGGCTATGTTGGTGTTCTCGGCGGCACCGTGAAAGGCCCCAAGCTGAACGGCAAGATCATCCCGCACAGCGGTGGCGATTGGCCGACGGTGAAACCGGACGACACGGTGCGGTTCGACGCCCGCTACCTGATCGAGGCCGATGACGGCACCATCATCGAGCTGCACAACACCGGCGTTCGCTATGGCAGCAAAGAGGTGCTGGAACGGATGCGCAAATATGAGCCCGTCGATCCTTCCGAATATTATATGGGCCTTACCCCGCGCTTCGATGCGCCGGTTGGCCCGCACGACTGGCTGAGCCGCACGATTTTCGTCGGCAAGGCGGACCGCCGTGAGTCTCAATCCATCTTCACTTATTGGGCGATGGTGTAACGAGGCGCCGCTGCTCCCGGGGGGCATCGGCTGATGCCGTCGCGCCCCCCGGGGGACGGCCATTCTTAGCCATCACGCCAGATGGCGAGATGCTCGGGATCAATCTCCTTCCAGGTGGAACCGGGATAAAAAATAGCGGCTCCTCGTCATATAAGAGGAGCCGCTGTTTGGCAGCCTATCGGCACGGACTGATGATCCGTCCCGCCTAGGGAATATCATGTCGCGCCAGCGTCCACTTGCTGTCACTGCAAAGCGTACAATCCGCGCCGCGGAACACCTGGGCCGCCTTCTTGTCGCCCTGTAATTGCCATTGCAGCCAGGCTGCGGTCACCCGGCTATATTCGTCTTCATCCTGCGGCCCCCAATATTGCGCGGTATGCCCCACGCCGCTGCGATAGGCCCACACCGCTGGCACAGAGCGCAACCGGCTGAAATCATCCTTGCTGTTCGCGTGGGCGCCATCGGATGGATCGCCGCTGAAATAGGCGATGGGCACTTTGACTCGCGCCAGATCGGCTTTGGTTACGCGCGCACCCGGCAGACCGCCCGGACCGGTGGACCAAACCCCGCTGTTGAGGATGACCGCTGTCGTCACCCGAGGATCTGCCACCGTCACCGCCAGCGCCTGCAGCCCGCCACAGGAATGACCCATCACGGCAACATGGCGCGTGTCGACCCGCTTGAAATAGGCGCTACCGCGACGCTGGCTCTCCGCCGTAGCCCAATCGATCGCCCTGCTCAGTTCCACGGATTCGGAAGGGCCAGGCGCGTTGAAATCGATCGGGCCCGTCGGCATGTAGGGCTCGGCATCATGATCCGTCTCGTATCGCGCATCGCCGATCTGCCCGACCGCAATCACCAAAAAGCCCCGCGATGCGATATCCGTCAGGAACCTGCGGTAGCGATTGCCCACCGCCGCGCAGCCGCCATTCCCCCAGGCGACGATCGGCATACGGCCTTTGACGCCCTCAGGGCGATAAACGACGTGGTTGGGCAAGCTCGGCACCGTCTCCATCGTCACCGTGAACGGCCCGGTACGCGGCAAAAGCCTGACCGATTCAACAGGTGCCGCCGGAGTCGGAGTTGGAGCCGCCAAAAGTGAAGCCGGCCAGCTAAGGCCGACCACGACTATTGCGATGATGGCATACTCCTCAACGCGGGTACCGATCGATTTCAGACCCGTCTCAAGCGACAGTCTTCTAAACATCTGATGCAGTCCTTATGGAGGATTTAGCCGCCTGCCAGCTATTCGATCCACTGGCATGCGGGAGTTCGTTGGAACCCATTTTCTGCAATTGCAAGGTGAAACCAAGGCGGGCGTCGTGATTGCATCGCTACCAAAATTCAGCAGCGCATAAACTTTGAAGATACTGCGCCCTCAGACACCTGAGAAATCAAGCGTCTGGACATTGGTTACGCTACACAATCGTTTAAGTTCAGATCAGGAAAAATCGCCTGACACAGCGTCCTGTTGCGAAAGGACGCTGCCATTTCGACCCTGTCATCTGAGCGATAGATCAATCCTGCGTGGTAGCCTGTCCTATCTGCGCCAACGCCGCGGCGCGCTTGCGCTCGCTCCCCGGGCACAGCAGCGCATCGCCGATCAGCAGCAGGGTGGGATCGTCGCGCCCGATGGTGCGCACGAGAAAGGCCAGCGCATCGAGCCGGCCGCGCAGCAGGCGCTCATCCGGGCGGGAGACATTGACGGCGACCATGACCGGTGTCTCCGGGGGCAGTCCGGCGGCAATCAGGTTGCGGGCAATTTCCGGCGCGGCGTCGCGGCCCATATAGATGGCGAGCGTCGCTTCGCCGGCAGCGAGGCGTGACCAATCCACATTGAGCGGCTCCTTGCACCGCGCATGGGCGGTGAGGAAGGTGAGTTGCCGTGCCGCCCCGCGCAGCGTGAGCGAGACGAGGCCGCTGGCGGCCGCGGCGCTGGCAGCCGTGATGCCGGGGCAGATGTGGACAGGGATGCCATGCGCGGCGCAGGCCGTCAGCTCCTCGGTCGAGCGGCCGAAGATCGAGGGATCCCCGCCCTTCAGTCGCAACACCCGCCGTCCGGCCAGTGCCGCCGCGACAATCAGCTGGTCGATCGTCGCCTGGTCCTTGCTGTGGCGGCCCGAGCGCTTGCCGACGCTGACATGCTCGGCCTGCGGGGCAAGATCGAGGATGTCTCGCCCGGCCAGCGCATCGTAGAACACCACATCGGCCTGTTCGAGCAGGCGCAGGGCCTTGCGGGTGAGCAGATCGGGATCGCCCGGCCCAGCGCCGACAAGCCAGACGGTACCGGGTGCAAATGCTTCAGCCATGGACGGCCTCCTTCGTTTCGGCAGCGATGAGCTGCGCAATGGCGGGGCGGCAGGAGCCGCAATTGGTGCCCGCGCCGAGCGCCGCGCCAATGGCAGCGGCATCAACGCGATCCTGCGCGCGAATGGCCGCGACGATGGCGTGGAGACCCACGCCGAAGCAGGCGCAGATGATCGGGCCGACATTGACTTGCGCGCCCGGCGCGCGACCGGCGAGCACCTGCGGCCCCTGCGGCTGGGCAAGCTGGCCGATGAGCCAGTCGCGCGCCGGCAGGTCGCCGTCGCGGGTGACGAACAGCACGGCGGCGAGGCGCCCGTCCTGCAGGATCGCGATGCGCCGCGTGCCGCGTGAGGGATCGCTCGCCTCGATGCGCTGACCGCGCGGCAGGGCTGCATCCAGCACGGCGGGATCACCCTCCCCGGCCAGCTCATAGAGCGCGCCATTGGGCACGGCGATGCGCGTCGCCCAGAGGCAATCCGGTGCCTTGGGGGCGCCCAGTGCCGAGCCGTGGAGGATGAGGAAGCCGCGCCAGTCGACCGCGACCGGCTCGATGCGAGCGGGCGTCATCTTGAAGCCGGGCTGACCACTGTGCGGATCGACCAGCGGACGCGCAAGCAAGCCGGTGCGCCCGCCGGTGGACTGGCAATCGGTCCAGTGGATCGGCGTGAACACCTCGCCCCGGCGCTGGCCAGGCATATGTGCGACGCGGAACAGGCTCTCTCCCTGCGGCGTGATGACGCGGGCCAGCGCGCGATCCTCCAGCCCCAACCGCGCGGCATCGGCGGGATGCACCTCAACTTGCGGCTCCTCGCGATGGCGGGCGAGTTTGGGGCTGAGGCCCGTGCGCGTCATCGTGTGCCACTGGTCCCTATAGCGCCCGGTATTGAGCGTCATCGGCCAGTCGCGCAACTGCGCCTCGGCCTCGCGCTGGACGACCGGCACCAGCCGCGCCTTGCCGTCCGGCGTGGAGAAGCGCCCATCGGCAAAGGGCGTGCCGCCCCACTGGAAAGGCTCGAGCGCGTCGTAATCCGCATTACCCAGCGCCACCTTGTCCCGCAGATCGAGCAGGCGGGCGCCCTCATTGCAATAGGTGGTCAAGCGGGCATGCTCGCGCCAGATTTCCGCCGGATGCGCATAGCCAAAGGCCGTGCGCCAGCCCATGCGGCGGCCGACTTCCTTGATGATCCACCAGTCCGGCTTCGCCTCGCCGGGCAGCGCGAGCACCGCGCGCTGGCGGCTGACGCGCCGCTCGCTGTTGGTGACGGTGCCATCCTTCTCCCCCCACGCAGCGGCGGGCAGGCGCACATGGGCGAAGCGGGTGGTATCGGTATCGGCCATCACGTCCGAGACGACGACGAACGGGCAAGTCTCCAGCGCCTCGCGCACGCGGGCGGCATCCGGCAGCGAGACGGCGGGATTGGTCGCCATCACCCACAGTGCCTTGATGCGCCCTTCCGCAATGGCGCGGAACATGTCCACTGCCTTGAGGCCCGGCTTGGTCGCCATGCGCTCGGCGGCCCAGAAGCGCCCCACCTCCGCCACGTCCTCCTCGCCAAAGCCGCGATGCGCCGCGAGCGTCGTCGCCAGCCCGCCGACCTCGCGCCCGCCCATGGCATTGGGCTGACCGGTGATCGAAAACGGCGCCGCGCCCGGCTTGCCGATGCGACCCGTGGCGAGATGGACATTGAGGATCGCGTTGACCTGATCGGTGCCGCGGATCGACTGGTTGATGCCCTGGCTGAACAGGGTGACGGCGCGCGGCGTCGCGGCAAACAAATCGTAAAAGCGCTGGAGATCGGCGGGGGGAAGGTCGCAGGTCTTTGCGATGCTCCACAGATCATGGTCGCGCTCCAGCGCCTCCCAGAAGCCCTCCGGCGAAGCGACGTGATCGGACACAAACGCCGCATCCACCAGCCCCTCGCGCCGGCAATGCGCGAGCAGGCCGTTCATCAACGCCACATCCGTGCCGGGCTTGAGCGCAAGATGCAGGTCGGCATCCTCGCACGTCTCGGTGCGGCGCGGATCGATGACGATGATTTTCGTGCCGCGCTCGGCGCGGGCGGCCATGATGCGCTGATGGACGATGGGGTGGCACCATGCGGTGTTCGAGCCGACGAGGACGATCAGGTCGGCCGCGTCGAGATCGTCATAGCTGGCGGGGACGATATCCTCGCCGAACGCGCGCTGATGGCCCGCCACCGCGCTGGACATGCACAGGCGCGAATTGGTGTCGATATTCGCTGAGCCAATGAACCCCTTCATCAGCTTGTTGGCGACGTAATAATCCTCGGTCAGTAACTGGCCCGAGACGTAGAAGGCGACGCTGTCCGGCCCGTGGCGCGCGATCGTTTCGCGGAGGCGGCGGGCCACGAGATCGAGCGCCTTGTCCCAGCCGGCCCGCTTGTTGCCGATCATCGGGTGGAGCAGACGGCCCTCCAGCCCGACCGTCTCGCCCAGATGCGTGCCCTTGGAGCACAGCCGCCCGCGATTGGCCGGGTGATCGGGATCGCCCTTGATCGCCATGCTGCGCGGGCCGATGGGCGTCGCGAGAATGCCGCAGCCGACGCCACAATAAGCGCAGGTGGTGCGGATGTTAGTCTTCTCCCCTTCAGGGGAGAGGGTTGGGAGAGGGGAACTGGGATTGGCGGGGGTCAACGACGCAATACCCCTCTCCCCAGCCCTCTCCCCTGAAGGGGAGAGGGAGAAGCAATCGCCCCCATCACGCTGCCGCCTGCAGCGTGCCGGTACGGCAGATCAGCACCCGACCGCCATCGACCTTCACGGGAATCGTCGGCGTGCAGCCCTTGTCCTCACCCTGCGCCTCGCCGGTTGCCAGCGCGATGTTCCAATTGTGCAGCGGGCAGGCGACGCTGTGGCCATGGACGATGCCCTGGCTCAGCGGGCCGCCCTTGTGCGGGCAGCGGTTGCGCAGGGCAAAGACATTGTCGTCCCCGGTGCGGAACACGGCGATCTCCCCGGCGCCATCCACGGTGACGGTGCGGCTGCCGCGCACGGGAATCTCGTTCACCCAGCCGATGTCGAGCCAATCGCCGATCATGCCATTTCCTCCGCTTTGACGGGTTTGAACTGCGCCATATGTGCGTGCTGCTCGCGCTCGCCGCCTTCCGCGCGCGCCGCCCAGGGATCGTCCTGACTGAAGCTCTGCGAATAAAGGAAGCGGGCGCACAGGGCCTCGCGCCCCACTTCGTCTTCGACGATGCGCTGCTTCACATAATCGATGCCGACCCGCTCGACCCAAGGCGCGGTGCGCTCCAGATAGCGGGCTTCCTCGCGGTAGAGCTGGATGTAGGCCGCGCAATAATCGAGCACCTGCTGCTCGGTGGAGACGCGGCAGAGTAGGTCCGTGGCGCGGACATGGATTCCGCCATTGCCTGCGACATGCAGCTCATAGCCCGAGTCCACGCAGACCACGCCAAAGTCCTTGATGGTCGCCTCCGCGCAATTGCGGGGGCAACCGGAGACGGCGATCTTGAACTTGTGGGGCATCCACGAGCCCCAGCTCATCTTCTCCAGCCGCACGCCAAGCCCGGTGGAATCCTGCGTGCCGAAGCGGCACCACTCGCTGCCCACGCAAGTCTTCACCGTGCGCAGCGCCTTGCCATAGGCATGGCCCGAGACCATGCCGGCGGCATTGAGATCGGCCCAGACGGCGGGCAGATCCTCCTTCTTGATGCCGAAGATGTCGAGCCGCTGGCCGCCGGTGACCTTGACCATCGGCGCCTCATATTTCTCGACCACATCGGCGATGGCGCGCAGCTCGCGCGGATTGGTGAGGCCGCCCCACATGCGCGGCACGACGGAATAGGTGCCGTCCTTCTGGATGTTGGCATGGAGGCGCTCGTTGACGAAGCGGCTCTGCTGGTCGTCCACATAGTCACCCGGCAGGGCGCAGAGCAGATAATAATTGAGCGCGGGACGGCAGGAGGCGCAGCCATCCGGCGTGCCCCAGTGCAGCTTCTGCATCACCTCGGGGATCGACTTCATGCCCTGCGCGATGATCTCGCGGCGCACATCGTCATGCGTGAAGCTGGTGCACTTGCACATCGTCTTGGGGCCGGACTGGACATCGTCGCCCAGCGTGATCGCCAGCAATGTCTCGACGAGGCCCGTGCAGGAACCGCAGCTTGCCGAGGCCTTGCAGGTCGCGCGCACGGCATCGAGGCTGTGCGCGCCCTTGGCGATGCAGGAGACGACCTGGCCCTTGGACACGCCGTTGCAGCCGCAAATCTCGGCATCGTCCGAGAGCGCCGCAACGGCCGCCTTAGGGTCCGCCTGCCCACCCCCGGAGGCGAAGGCCTGGCCGAAGATCAGCAGATCGCGCAGGTCCGCGACGCTCTCGCCTTTGCGGAGCAGATCGAAATACCAGCTGCCATCGCCCGTATCGCCATAGAGTACCGCGCCGACGATACGGTCATCCTGCAGCACGAGGCGCTTGTAGACGCCCCGGCTGGCATCGCGCAGCACGATGTCCTCGCAGCCCGCGCCCGCGCCGGAGAAATCGCCCGCGGAGAAGACGTCGATGCCCGAGACCTTGAGCTTGGTGGAGGTGACCGAACCGCGATAGGGGTTGACCTTGCCGGTGAGGCCGTCCGCAAGGCTGCGGCACATGTCCCACAAGGGCGCGACGAGGCCATAGACCTGCCCGTCATGCTCCACGCACTCGCCGACCGCGAGAATCGCGGGGTCCGAGGTGACCATATGATCGTCCACCTTGATGCCGCGCCCGACCTCCAAACCGGCCTCGCGCGCCAGCGCCACCGAGGGGCGGATGCCGACGGCCATGACGACGAGGCTCGCGGGGATCTCGCGGCCATCTTTCAGGCGCACGCCCTCGACCTTGCCCTGCCCAAAGATTTCAGCGGTATCGGCACCGGTGAGGATGGTCTGCCCGCGCGCCTCCAGCGCCGTCTTGAGCAGCCAGCCCGCGGCTTCATCGAGCTGGCGCTCCATGAGCGTGCCGGGCAGGTGCAGCACCGTGACCTTCATGCCGCGCAAGGAAAGCCCGTGCGCGGCCTCCAGCCCGAGCAGACCGCCACCGATCACGATGGCCTCGCCGCCACCCCCGTTATTTTTGGCATCGGCTGCGGCGACCATCGTGTCGACATCCTTCATGTCGCGGAAGCTGATGACGCCGGGCAAGTCATACCCGGGTACGGGGATGATGAACGGGTCCGATCCGGTGGCGATGAGCAGGCGGTCATAAGCGACGACCCGGCCCGAACGGCTGGTGACGGTGCGCGCGGCACGATCGATAGCGATGACCGGATCGCTCACGATCAGATCGATGCCGTTCTCCCGATACCAGTCGGCCGTATTGATGACGATCTCGTCAAAGCTCTTTTCCCCGGCCAGCACAGGGGAGAGCATGATGCGGTTATAGTTCACATGCGGCTCGGCGCCGAAGATGGTGACGCGGTAGCGCCCGGCATCGCGCGCCAGCAGCTCCTCGACGGCGCGGCAACCGGCCATGCCATTGCCGATTACCACCAGATGTTCGCGGGGGCTGGCGGGACCTGTGTCCGGGCCGTCCGCCGCATGCTCCCCCGCCCGATAATCCTGGAAGTCCATGTGCCTTGCTCCAAAACGAAAAAAAGCCGCCATCCGGGCTCCGGTGTTTGAACCGAAGCCTGGATGGCGGCTTTGCCATCACATCGCGCCTTGACGGCCCATCCGCGGGCCAGTCTCAGCTATGAAATCCGTCGGGCATCCTTGCCCTTCGCACTGCAACATGACGCGATTCGCGAAACCGCGCAAGCGATTCCGGCGCGTCATCGTCACAGCGCCCAATCCAGTTGCAGCCACAGCTTGCTGGTGTCGGTCCCGAAGCTGTCCGCCTCATAGCGTGCAAAACGCGCAGATACCGTGGCCTTATCACGCTTCACACTGGCGAGGAAATTGATCTCGTCGCCATAATGCCGCTCCAGCCGGTCACTCTCGAAGCGGTGATAAATGGCCTGCACCGTTACACCCCGCCGGCCGTAGCTTGCGCCGGCGTAAAGATCGCGCAGGCCATCGGGCGGGGTGGTGAGGAACTTGTCCGCCCAGCCCTGAAACTTGAAATTGGTGCCGAGCGGCGTCTGGAAGCTGGTGAACGCGGCGCCGCCGGACGCGCCGAGCACTTCATAGCCGGCATTGAGCTTGAGGGCGGCCACATCCAGCGTCACGTCCGCCAGCCAATAGTCCGCCGCATAATCATTGGGACTGCGGCGATAATCGCTCTGCCGCGCGTAGCTGAGCGCATAGCCGAGCTTCGTGGAGGCCGAGAGCTTGCGCGTCCCGGCAAGCCGGACGCCATAGGTCTGGCTCGATAGCCGATAGCCCTGCACCGCCGCCTCGTCCTGATCGATCAGATAGGCGAAGCCGGTAACGGTGCCGAGCGGCGTTTTGGCCGAGACGTTGGTCAGCACGCTATCGCCGTCGATGCTGCGCGGCCGGGCACCGGCGCCATCCACGCCCCAGATGGTGCGCACCTGCCAGACATAGGCGACATCCGCGCGAACGCCCGGAAGTCCGGTCCATTCCCCGCGCACGGCATCGAAGCTCTGGCCGTTCTGCCGGAAGCCCACAGCACCCACGAAGCGTTCGTCATCCAGCATGATGCGCTGCCGCCCGGCCGTCAGCGCGAAGGCGGGCGCGCGATAGGCAATCTGCGCGCGGGACAGAGCCACATTTTGCGGGTCGGCGATAAGCGGCCGGTTGGCTGCGCCGTTCAACCCGTCAAAGGCATCCCCTGCGAGGCGGAGCGTGCCCTGCCCTTCCACCAGCGCGGAGAGTGGCCCGAGGCTGGCTTGCGTGCCGGCGCGGAGCCGGGCCGTTGCCGCATCGGCTTGCGGCTGGGCCAGCCCGTCCTGATCGACGCTCTCATAGCGCAGGCGCAGTTCGGCGAGCGGCTTGACCGTCAGATCCTGGGCGCAAGCCGGCCCGGCGGCGACCAGCAGGGCCGCCGTGATAGAAAAATATTTCATGATTTTCCCCCTGATGAGACAGGCGGAGCCACCGGCCCCGCCCCATCGTCACGTCATCAGATGCGCGCGCCGGTCGTCCAGGTCGCGCGCCACTTGCTCTTGACCGCCAGCATCCCCGCGAGCGCCAGAACCGCGAGGCCGGCGAAGATCAGGAAGCCCGAGGAGAAGCTGCCAGTGAGCTGCTTGGCAAAGCCGAGCGAGGAGGCGAGGTAGAAGCCGCCCACGCCGCCAGCCATGCCGACCAGCCCGGTCATGATGCCGATTTCCGCCTGGAAGCGCTGCGGCACGAGCTGGAACACCGCACCATTGCCCGTGCCCAGGGCCAGCATGGCCAGCACGAAAAGACCGAGAGCGGCGGGGAGCGTCGTCGCCATGCTCACCCCGGCAAGGGCCAGCGCGGCGACGAGGAACACCAGCACAAGCGTGTTGATGCCGCCGACCCGATCCGCCAGCGCCCCGCCCATCGGCCGCACCAGCGATCCGGCGAACACGCAGGCCGCCGTGCAATAGCCGGCCATGATCGGGCTGAGCAGGAACTGGTCGGTAAAGTAGATACTGAGCGAGGCCGACAGTCCCGAGAAACCGCCGAACGTGACCGCATAAAAGCCCATCAGCCACCAGGCGTCCGCCGTCTGGAGCGGTTTGAAATATTCGAGGACCTTTTTGGGCGCGGGCTGATTCGGCGCGTCCTTGGCCATCACCATGTAGATCACGAAGACGATCGCGAGCGGAATGCAGGCGAGGCCCAGCACCGCGTTCCAGCCAAAGAGCTTGGCCAGCGTCGGCGCGAAGAGCGCGGCGAGGACCGTGCCGGAATTGCCCATGCCGGCAAGACCCATCGCCTTGCCCTGATGCTCGGGCGGATACCAGCGGCTGGCCAGTGGCAGCGCGATGGCAAAGCTGGCGCCCGCAAAGCCGAGGATCACACCCAGCGCCAGCGTGCCGCCGAAGCTGTCCACGCCCATCATCCAAGCCGTCAGCAGTCCGACGATGACGATGACCTGGCTGATCGCGCCGGAGAGCTTGGGACCGATCCGGTCCACCAGCAGCCCGTTCACGACGCGCAGGATGGCGCCCATCAGCGTGGGCGTTGCGACCATCAGGCCTTTCTGCGCAGCCGACAGACCCAGCGTGGCGGAGATATCCGGCGCGAGTGGGCCGAGCATCACCCAGACCATGAAGGCGAGATCGAAATAGAGAAACGAGGCGATCAGCGTCGGCTTGTGGCCCACGCGCCAGAAATTGCTTTTCTCGGATGATGCCGGTGTGGCGCTCATGCCAGTCACGTCACTGATTATCGTTGCCATGTCACGTCCCCTTAGTGACGAAGCCCCTTGATGGGCGGTGAAACGAAAAAAGCCGCTCGGCAGACGATGCGCACAAAAATGCACATGTCTGGCCAGCGGCTTTGCTGCAAAATTTGGGAGGACGCGGCCCGCTCCCTCAATGGAGCGCCTGTCCAAGCGGTCACGCCTCGTCGCGTAACGGAGATACTATCTCGCGATTCGGCTCATGTTGCAAGGCACAATTTTGGGCAGAGTTGGAGGCGGCAATCTCCTGCCCGATGAGCCAAGCTCAAACCCTCTCCCCTTGAGGGAGAGGGATGCGCAGACTTGGCAGCACGCTGCCTAGTCGAAGCTGGGAGAGGGGTAGCGATCCGAAGGATCGCGGGGATCGATGATCCGCCCCCTCATCCCCGCTCGAACCCCGCCAGATAAGCCTCGATCTGATCCGGATCGAACCTGCGACCGTCGAAGAACCGGTCCGGCCCCAGCGTGATCGCGCCGCGCGGGGCGCCGATGGGGAGGGGGCTGGTGAGGGCGCCCTCCACCTTGCTGCTGGCGCCGGGCATCGGCGCGTCACTGTCGGCCAGCGCGCGGCGGTAGATGTCCGGCCGGAAGACGGACGCGGCCTTGGCGCGGCTCGCCTCGCCGGGCTTCACCATGCGCCAGCGCACGAACTGGGAGTAGATCCACAGCGCCTGGCTCTGCCAGGGAAAGGGCGTGGCCTCACGGGCGAAGAGCAGGAAGTCGGGCAGGTCGACCGGCGGCTCGCCCTGCCGCGCGACGATGCGCCCGGCCAGCCCACGCTCCACCAGCGCGATTGGCTGATCGAGATAGGCCGGCCCGGCGAGCAGGAAGGCCAGTTCCGCGCGATTGGCGGGATCGTCGCACCAGAGCGCTGCCTTGGCCATGGACCGCAGCAGCGCATCGACTGCATCCGGATTGGCTTCCATCCAGTCGGTGCGGAAGGTGAGCACCTTTTCGACGCCGCGCTGCCAGAGACGCTCGCTCGCCGCAACGGCTTCGGCAAGCCCCGCCTCGATGGCCGCACTGCCCCATGGCTCTCCCGCCGTGAACCCGTCGATCTCGCCCGCGCGCATCGCCTCGGCCATCAGGGAAGGCGGAAGGACGCGCATCACCACGTCGCGGTCCGGGTCGATCCCTGCACTAGCGAGGAAGTAGCGCAGCACGAGAGCATGGCTGGAAAAGCGATGGACGACGCCGATGATCGGCTTGCGATGATGGAGGCCGATGGCGGTGGCAAAATCATGCGCGGTAGCCAGCGGATCGTTGAGGCGCGCAGTCGTATCCGGCTCCAGCGCGGCGGAAAAGCCGGGCGCCATGACGATGAGGTTGCCATTGACGTTGAGCTTATAGGGCGCGGAAAGCGCGCAAGGCTGCTGGCTCAAGCCCAGCGTCACCGCCACCGCGAGCGGGGCCAACATGTGCGCGGCCTGCACCTGACCGTAGACGAGCCGGTCGCGCAGCGTGGCCCAGCTGGTATCGCGCAACAGATCGAGCGCGACGCCCTCGGCTTGCGCAAAACCCTTCTCGCGCGCGGCAACGAGAACGGCGGTATCGGTCAGTCCTAGAAAGGCAATGCGGATCGGCGTCACGGCGTGCCTCCCAGCAGATCATGCGCGGTAATCAGGGCCGCGGCGATATCGACCATCTTCTTCCCCTGGTTCATCGCGCTGGAGCGGAGCAGCGCATAGGCCTCCGGCTCGCCGAGGCCGCGCTGGGCCATAAGCATGGCCTTGGCGCGGTCGATCGTCTTGCGGTCGGCCAGTTGCGTGCGGGCATCGTCCAGCTCAGCCTGCATCCGGGCGAAGGCATTGAAGCGACGGATCGCCAGATCGAGGATCGGCTTGATCCGCTCCTTGCGCAGCCCGTCCACCACATAGGCCGAGATGCCGGCATCGATCGCGGCCTCGATCATGCTGTCATCCGACTGGTCGACGAACATCGCGATCGGCTTGGCCAGCGCACGGCTGACGGTGAGCATTTCTTCCAGTGTATCGCGGCTGGGGTTGCCGAGGTCCATCAGCACCACGTCCGGCGCCATGCGCTCGAGCCGCGCGACGAAGGCGCCGCGTGGGGGGACGACATGAATGTCGTCATAGCCGGCATCACGCAGCCCTTCCTCAAGGACCGTCGCGCGCGCGCCGCTATCATCGACGATGACGATTCTCATGAGATCTCTTTTCGCACCCGCAGCGCAAGTGCGCCAAGCGCAGGGCTCTAGTCAAACATAAAGCCGGTGATGCGGCATGCAATGGCGAGCGGAGAATGGGCTGGGCTCAAGCTCCACTTCGTGATGGCGTTATGCACGCAGTCGATAAGCCCCATGCGCCACCACACCGTTGCCCTCGTCAGGCCACGCCATAAATCTCGATGAAAATATCGGGAGACGATGCATGGAGATCAATCCGCTTCATCCGCTGTTTGTAGCGGAACTCATCGGCGCTGACCTTTCCAGCGAGCCGGATCAGGCGCTGGTCGACCTCGTGGAAGAGGCGATGGCGCAATATGCGGTGCTCGTCATTCGCGGGCAGTCGCACATCGATGATGCGGATCACATTCGCTTCAGCCGGGCGTTCGGCCCGCTGGAATTGCCGCATGGCACGCGCTCTGATGGCGCCGCTCCCCGCAAGCGGATCAGCCCATTGCTGTACGATGCCTCCAATCTTCGGCTGGACGGAGAGATCATGGCGCCGGACGACAAGGCGGTCGCCAATAACAAGGGCAATGAGCTGTTCCACATGGACAGTTCCTTCCACGCCATGCCAACCAAATGGTCCCTCCTGCTCGGCCGCAGCGTCACCAGCGAGGGCGGTGAGACGGAGCTGGTCGATACCCGGGCCGTGTACGACGCGCTGCCCGAGGATGTGCGCCAAGGGGTCGAAGGCCGCGTGGCGGAACATAATGTCTGGATATCACGCCAGCGCATCGGCTTTGAGGGCACGATGGCGCTCAAGGAGATGTATCCGGCGGTCACCCATGACATTGTTGGCCTGTCCGCGTCCGGCCGAAAGTGCCTCGTGATCGGCTCGCATGCGGACCATATCATCGGCATGGATGAAGCCGAGGGTCGCGCCTTGCTGGACGCCCTCGTCGCCTTCGCATCCCAGCCGCAATTTATCTACAGCCACCGGTGGCAGCAGGGAGACCTGCTCATCTGGGACAATCGGTGCACCCTGCATCGCGCCCGCCCGTTCGATTACTTCGGTGTGAAGCGCGACCTGCGTCGCTCGACCATTTGTGAATATGGCGAGGAAATGTCAGCGATCGAGGCGCGGCGGACCTGATCAGCGCCGCCGTGGGGGGTCGATATGCACAAGCTGAATAACGGTTATCGCCGCGCCCTCATGGCCGCTGTTCATGAGCGATGATATCCGCCCATCGTTGGATCGACACGCCGCCGGCTCGTCAGCCGCGGCCCACGCGCCAGCCAAGCTACCGCCCAAAGAGCGGCGCTTAGAGTAGCAGCGATTTCAAGGGAGAGTGATATGGGGCTCAAGACGATTTTTGGTTGTTCTGCATCGGCAGCCGTGCTGGCAAGCCTGTGCGTCGCGGCGCCTGCCGTCGCGCAGGATGCGGCCGGGACGGCCAGAACCGACGGTGACATCGTGGTGACGGCGCGCTTCCGCGAGGAACGCCTGCAGACCGTGCCGATCGCCATCACCGCCGTCACCGGCGACGAACTGGTGGCGCGCGATGCGCGGGACGTAACCGCATTGTCCAACACCACGCCGAACATCTATCTGCGGGAAGGCAGCGCTGCCTTTGGCAAGTCGCTCCAGTCGACCATCCGTGGCATCGGCGAGTCCGACTATCAGTTCACCATCGAGCCTGCGATCGGCGTCTATGTTGACGACGTGTATCACGGCACGGTGTTCGGCGGCGTGCTTGGCCTGCTCGATCTGGAACGCGCGGAAGTTCTGCGCGGTCCGCAGGGCACGCTGTTCGGCAAGAACTCGCTCGGCGGTGCGCTGCGCCTCGTTTCCAAGCAGGCGACCGGCAGCAACACCGGCTATGTCGAGGCGACCGCAGGCAGCTACGACCGCATGGACGTGCGCGGCGCGTTCGATGCATCGCTCATCAAGGACCGCGTCTTCCTGCGCGTTTCGGGCGCCTCGCTGAGCCGCGAGGGCTATATGTCCGTGCTGGACTTCGCCTGCGCCAACCCCGGCAGCACCGGCGCGGGCACGGCGCCGCTGTCCTACCTGCTGCGTCAGAGAACGACGGAATCCGGATGCGAGGCCGGCAAGCTCGGCAACATCAACACCAAGGCGGCGCGGGCCTCTCTGCGCGCGCTGGTGAGCGATGATCTCGAAGTGACCGTGACGGGCGATTATTCCCGCGATCATACGGCGCAGAGCGCTTACAAGCTGCTCACCATCAGCCCGACGCTGACGTCATACAATGCCACCATCGGCGTGCCGCTGTACGGGATTCCCTACGACAGCCGCTTCATCACCAACTCGCCCTACACGACCTATGCCGCCTATCAGCCCGGCCGCAACGGTCTGGCGCTGCCCAATGAGAGCAATCTCGATCAGTGGGGCATCACCGGCAAGATCGACTGGAAGCTCGGCGAGAATATCAGCCTCACCTCGATCACGGCGTGGCGGAAATATGACGGCTTCTTCGGGCGCGATGGCGATGGCTCGCCGATGGACCTGGGCGGCAGCGCGGAGACTCTGGGCCACCACCAGTTCAGCCAGGAAGTCCGCCTGTCCGGCCTGATGATGGATAACCGGCTGGATTGGACCCTGGGCGGCTATTATTACACGGCGACCGGCAATTATGACAGCTGGGTCTACTTCGCCACGCTCAACCTGACCCAGTTCACCAAGGATATCTCGAAGAGCAAGAACTACTCGGCCTTCGCGCATGTCGCCTTTGCGCTCACCGATCAGCTCAAGCTGAACGGTGGCCTGCGCTACAGCAACGAGAAGAAGGACTATGTGTTCGACCGTCTCTATTACGAGACCGGCACGCGGCCCTTCGCTTACACCACGGCCGATGTCGCCTATGATCGTGTCGACTATCGCGTCGGTCTGGACTTCAAGGCCAGCGAAGACGTGTTCCTTTACGGCTCGGTTTCCAGCGGCTTCCGCTCGGGTGGCTTCAATCCTCGTCCGCTCAGCGCGGCGCAGGTTACTGCGGTGTTGCCGGAAACGGTGACGTCCTACGAGCTGGGCGCGAAGCTCAACGTGCTGGATCGCGCCGTGCAGGCCAATTTCGCGGTCTTCCAAACGGACTTCACCAACCGTCAGGTCACCGCCATCGTGCCGGATCTCAACGGCGTTCCCAACTCGCTGCGCACCAATGCCGGCACCGCCCGCATTCGCGGCGTGGAAGCGGAGGTAACGGCGCGCCCTGCGCAGGGCCTGACCCTGAACGGCATGCTCGGCTATAACAAGTTCGACTATACCGATCTCGGGGCGGCAGCAGCGGTTCCGAACGGCCCCTGCCCGACCTGCGAACCGGTCGGTGCCCCGGCGTTCAACTATGCCGTCGCGGCGCAGTATGACATCGACCTGGGTTCCGCCGGCGATGTGAGCCTGCGGGCCGACTGGAACTGGCGCAGCCGCATCTGGTACGATCTGCGCAACACGCTCAGCCAGTCACAGCCGGGCTATGGCCTGCTTGGGGCGCGAGTAAG
Organism: Sphingobium sp. B2D3C; assembly: GCF_025961835.1. Taxonomy (NCBI): domain Bacteria; kingdom Pseudomonadati; phylum Pseudomonadota; class Alphaproteobacteria; order Sphingomonadales; family Sphingobiaceae; genus Sphingobium; species Sphingobium sp. B2D3C. The sequence goes on from NZ_JAOQOK010000001.1 coordinate 2,615,072, forward strand.
CTGGCAGCCGGATGCGAGCGGGCTGACGCTATCGGCGTCGGTCAGCAACCTGACCGATACCTTCTATTATACCGGCATTGGCCCGACCTCGACGGCCGGCATCCAGGCCACCCCGTCCAGACCGCGCGAGTGGGCCGTCACTGCCCGCTACGAGTTCTGACCGGACGATGAAAGTTCAGGTCCGGGGCCGTCACAGGCCCCGGATTTTGCCTGACCGGCACAACAGCATGGCGACGCATCGCAAAACACGGGTCGCCCGGCATCGATGAGGACCGCTATGGACAATCTGGTTTCCACTCAATGGCTCGCCGAGCAGCTTGGCGCTCCCGATCTCTGCATCGTCGATGCGACGCGGCACCATTTCGAGCCGGAGCGGCAGTCCGCGAGCGAGTATGAAGCCGGACACATCCCCGGCGCGGTGTTTCTCGATCTGCTCCATCTGGTCGATGCCGCCTCCCCCATCGATAACACGATGCCGCAGGCGGAGCAGTTTTCGGCCCGGATGCGCGAGCTGGGCATTTCTGCCGATCAGCGCATCGTCATCTATGATGACAGCGTGGTGAAGACGGCGGCGCGGGCCTGGTTCATGTTCCGTATATACGGCCTGCCGAACGTGGCCATGCTCGATGGCGGTCTGGCGAAATGGAAGGCCGAGGGGCGGCCACTCGCGAGCGGAATCGAGACGCGGACGCCGAGCACCTTCACGGCGTCGTTCGATGCGGCGCGCCTGCGCGACAAGGCCGACGTTCTGCGCAACATCGAGGACAAGACCGCCCAGCATATCGACGGCCGCGGCGCTGCCCACTTCAGCGGCGCGGATGAAGACCCCAATCCCGCCGTTGCGTCCGGACATGTGCCCGGCTCGATCAACGTGCCCTTCTGGGATCTGTTCGAGGCGGACGGGACATTCAAGAGCGACGAAACGCTCAGGGGCGTGTTCGCGAACGCCGGCGTCGACCTCTCCAAGCCGATCATCACCAGTTGCGGTGGCGGTGTCGTCGCCTGCGCGCTTGCCCTCGCCCTGGAGCGGATCGGCAAGGAGGACGTCGCGCTTTATGACGGAAGCTGGACGGAATGGGGCGCAGACCCGGCCCTGCCCAAGGCCAAAGGCCCCGCTAAACCTACTCCCGCCTGAGCGGACGGCAGCAGACTTCCCCCCGAACAAACCCCGCCACGCCCCCCGGCCGGCGAAAGAGAGTGCCATGACCCAGACCAACCCCATCCGCATCTACGACCTCAATCTCGTCACCGGCGCGACGATCAGCCCGTTCTGCTGGCAGGCCAAATATGCCGTGGCCCACAAGGGGCTGGAGGCCGAGATGAGCGAGGGGGGATTTACCTCGCTCTCGCGCCGCACGGGCGGCCGCACCGATTTCCATCCCGGCATCAGCGATGGCGACACATGGGTGTTCGAGAGCCTGCGCAGCGGCGATTTCGTCGTCGCGGATTATCTCGACCGCGCCTATCCCGACCGACCGATGCTGTTCCGCAATGCGGACCATCATGACTATGTGAAGTTCCTGGATACCTGGCTGTGGGCCACCGCGATCAAGCCTTGGTTCCAATGCTACATCCTCGACTATCACGATCTCTCCCTGCCGGAAGATCGCCCCTATGTGCGCGAAAGCCGCGAGCGGGATTTTCTGGGCGGACGCACGCTGGAGGACGCGCAGGCCGGACGGGAAGAGCGCCTGCCGCTGGTCGTGCCGCAGCTGGAGCCGCTACGCGAAGTGCTGCGCGAGCGCAGCTGGCTCGGCGGTGAGGCGCCGGACTTTGCCGATTATTCCGCGCTCTCCATCTTCCTGTGGGCCGCCTCCGTCGCGAAGACGCCGCCCCTCCCCGAGGATGATTTCCTGCGCGACTGGTATGAGCGCGGCTGCGATCTGTTCGGCGGCATCGGTCGCCATCCCGGCCTGCATTCGATCTTCGGCCTGAAGATGCCGGCCGCCTGAACAAATCCGGACCGTGTACGGCCGGTTCGCCGGCTGTCCGCGCCCATTCGAGATCAAACCGATGACGATAGGCCAGACGCGCGGCGGTCCCCGGATCGCCGCCTTTTTCCATGAGCCGAGCTTTACCGTCAGCTATGTCGTGCATGATCCGGCCTCCCGGCAGGCGGCGATCATCGACAGCGTGCTGGATTTCGATCCGGCCTCCGGGCGCACCGCGTTCACCTCGGCCGATACCATCACAGCCCATGTGGTCGAAGCCGGACTGACGGTGGCGTGGCATCTGGAAACCCATATCCATGCCGATCATCTCTCCGCAGCGCCCTATCTGCAGGCGAGGCTCGGCGGCCAGTTGGCGGTCAGCCGCGCGATCATCACCGTGCAGGCGCTGTTCGGGCGGCTGTTCAATGCCGGCAGCGATTTCGCGCGGGATGGCTCGCAGTTCGACCGGCTGCTCGAGGATGGTGACAGCCTGCCCTTGGGCAATCTCGACTGCCAGGTTCTGCATGTGCCCGGCCACACCCCAGCTGACCTCGCCTTTCTCATCGGCGATGCTGCCTTTGTCGGCGACACGCTGTTCATGCCGGATTACGGCACGGCACGCGCGGACTTCCCCGGTGGGGATGCGCGCACCCTGTTCCGCTCGATCCGCCGCCTCCTCGCCCTGCCCGCCGAGACGCGCCTGTTCCTCTGCCATGATTACAAGGCACCCGGTCGGGACAGCTTCTGCTGGGAGACCACTGTGGCAGCCCAGCGCGCGGCGAACATCCATGTGCGGGACGGCATCGATGAGGAGAGTTTCGTCGCGATGCGCGAGGCCCGCGACAGGTCGCTTGCCATGCCTCAGCTCCTGATGCCATCCATTCAGGTGAACATGCAGGGTGGCCATCTGCCAGCGCCGGAAAGCAATGGCGTGCGCTACCTCAAGATTCCCATCGACGCCTTTTGACAGCGCCGTTCAGTCAGGTCACTTCTTCGCCGGCAGCTTGAACACGAAGATCGAGTTGCCCGCGCCGGAGGGCAGCGGTGTCTCCGGAAAGGCCGCCGCAATGGAACTGGCCGAAACACTATAGCCGGTCGGGACGACCAGATATTGCTCGCCATCCAGCTCATAAGTCATCGGCGAGCCGCCGACCGGCGCATTGAGCCGCTGCTGCCAGAGGACCGCACCGGTCTTCTGGTCCCAGGCCTTGACGAAGCGGCCGGCATCGCCGCCGATCACCAGCCCGCCGCCGGTCGCCAGCAGCGAGGATGTCGGGACGGTGCGCTGCCGCGCCTTCCAGCCCTCAACGCTCGGCTTGCGCGCGCCGATATTGATTGCCTCGACCAGTCCCGCATCCGTCACGCCTTCAGGCAAGGTGCGCGGCCCAAACTTCATGGACGCGATGATGTTGCCGGCCGTGAACTTGGTCTGCGTTGCCGAGATGGTATTGCACGCCTCGGTCAGCGGTACATAGAATTGCCCGGTGAGCGGGCTATAGGCGCCGGCCTGCCACAATTTCCCACCGGAAATCGACGTGCAGATATCCACTTCCTCGCCCAGCGCCTTGATGATCATCGCCTCATTGGGATGAACCGTCCCGTCCGGATCGATGCGCGAGACGGCATTCTGGAACACCGTGTCCTTCGACCAAAGATATTTCCCCGTGTCGCGGTCCAGCGCGAAGAAGATGCCGTTCTTGCCCGCCACGGAGATCATCAGGCGACGCATCTTGCCGCCCTCCGGCACATCGACCAGCACGCGCTCGAAGGGGCTGTCCAGATCCCAGTTGTCGCGGGGGAGATGCTGGTAATACCATTTGATCTTGCCGGTATCGGCATCGATTGCCAGCGTCGAATTGGTGTAGAGGACGTTGCCCTTGCCGGTGCCGCGGATCAGCTCCGAATAAGGGCCGGGGCCGCCGGTGCCCCAGAAGGTGGTGTTCGTCCGCGGATCGTAGGAGCCGGTTGCCCAGGGCGTGCCGCCCCAGCGATTGGCCGGCGGCACCGCGCCCCAGCTCTGGCCCTGCGCCGGATTAGCGGGATCATCGATGGTGTTGACTCGCCACAGCTCCTTGAGCGTCTCGAAGTCGTGCGCCATGATGTAGCAGCCGCCGGCCGAACCGGCGGTCGAGCAGCCCGAAATCGCCGAGATGATCTTGCCGTTCACGACGAGCGGACCGACCGTGTAGCTATAGCCCTTGCGGTAATCGAGAGCCTGCACCTCGCGGCGGACCTCGCCCGTCCGCGCGTCCAATATAATGATGCGCGCATCGACCGTGGTGAGCACCACGCTGTCCTCATAGAGCGCGATGGAGTTCTTCTGGCGGCGGCTTTGATAGGCTTGATAGCTCCAGTCGGCGGGAATCTTGGCGAGGGCCGGGCGATATTCCCAGATCAGGTCGCCTGTGCGGGCATCGAGCGCCTGCACGATATTGTTGTTGGTCTGCAGGAAGAGGATGCCATCGTGCATCAGCGGCGCCGTTTCCTGCACGCCCACATCAGCCATCGGCCAGGCCCAGACGAGCTGCAACTTGCCGACTGTCTCGCGGTCGATCTGCGCGAGCGGGCTATATCCCTGATTGTCGATCGTGCGACGCCAGGAGAGCCACTCGCTTGCGGGCGGATCGCGCAGCATCTGGTCGGTGACCGGCTCGTAGCGCGCCCTCACGCCTTGCGCGTGGGAAGGCACTGAAAGGCCTGCCAAGGCAAAAGCGGCACAGGTCATTGCAGCAAGGGAAGGCTTGCTCATTATAAACTCCATATCTGAGCAACCGGGTGCGGCAGGATCACTTCACGCTCGGCAGTGTCTTGCCCCAGGTGTAGGCTTGCGGCACGGCCTCAGGCGCTTCGTGTAGGGCGCTTGATGCAGAGGGCGCCGCGCTGCCATGCGCGCCGGCAATGGCTGCAAGGGACATGCCCTTCATCGCTTGCGGATCCCCGACCAGCGGCGCTGTGCCGGCGCGGGCCCCGTTCGCCTTCAGGATATAGGCGACGATGTTCAGATAATCCTGCTCGGCAAGTCGCCCGGGCGCCTGCGGCGGCATTGCTGTGCTGATGTAGGTATATAGCCCTGCCACCGTGTCGAAATTCTGCATCACATCCGTGCCGACAAGGCCGGGCGCATTGGAACCGCGCAGTTCCGCGCCGTGGCACATCGCGCACTGGCTGTTATAGGCCTTCTCGCCCGCGCTCGCCTGCTCGGCCGTGAACACGGTCACGGCCGGTTTGCTGGCGGCAATCGTGGAGACTGCGAGAACCACAGCCGCGAGGGACACAGCCGATATCCGGACGAGATCTGTTCGGCTCATGGTTCTGCCCTCACGCACCGGACCATGTCCGCGCTTCGGCTGTGTCACTGGAGAGATGGCGCCCGGCCCGCAGCATGATGGGGCCTGCAATCACCCCCACAAACGCCGTGATCGCCATGGAATAGCGGATCGCCTCATCCTGCCAGATCGTCGCCAGTTGGTCGTTGAGGATGCCGACGCCCAGCGGGCCGATGATCTGGCCGAGAATAGCGATGGAGAGGACGTAGAGCGCCATGCCGAAGGAGCGGATCGGCACCGGCATCACCTGAATCAGCAACAGGGACAGCAACGGCACCATCATGCTCGCGGCGACGCTGTCGATGGCCGCCCCGATCGCCACGAACAGGATGTTCGTCGAAAAGAGAAAGACATATTGCGAAAGGCCGACGGCGGTGAAGCACAGAGCCGGGAGCCAAATCCGCCAGCGCTCGTCATAGCGCAGCAGGCGCGCGAGCAGGATGCCGCCGCCGATCGCCCCGACAAGACCGGAAATACCCCGAATGGGGCCGAGCAGGCTGGCGCTCTCCGCCACGCTCATGCCGTGCACGCGCAGCATGAAGGTCGTGCTCCAAACGATGTGCGCATAGAAGGAAATCGTCACCAAGGCCGCGCCGAGCGTCGCGAACACATATGTGCGGCGCTTGAGCAGGAAGGCCAGCGAACTCTTGAATGTCGGCTTGGCGGCCTCGCCATCCGGCGCCTTGTCATCAAAGCGGCCACGCTGCGGCTCGCGCACCGTCAGCATCATCAGCAGACCCAGCCCCAAGCCCACGCAACCGGCCACCCAATAGACGACGCGCCATCCATAGAGATGCCCCATCCACCCCGCGATGGGCGTGAACACCAGCCCGGATATCGCCGTACCGGAGGCCATGATGGAGAAGGCCAGCGGCCGATGCTTCTTGTCGAAAATGTCCGAGAGCAGCGAGGTGGAGGGCGGCGTGCCCGCAGCCTCGCCGGCGCCCATCAAAAAGCGCGCCGCCGCCATCTGCCACACATTGGTGACGAAGCCCGTCGCCAGCGTCATCACGCTCCAGAAGGAGAAGCCGATGCCGATGATCATCTTGCGGTTCCATCGGTCCGCCAGTCGCGCAATGGGAATGCCCATCACCGCATAGATCAGCACGAAGGCAACGCCGGTGATCAGACCCAGCTCTGTGTCGGTCAGCTTGAGGTCCGCCTGAATGAGCGGGAAGAGCAGCGAGATCAGCAGCCGGTCGAAATAGTTGAAGGCATAAGCCAGGGTGAGCAAGGCGAGCATATAGATCGACCGGGGGGTCCACCCGCCGTCGCGCGATACTGAGGCGTCAAGAGCGGCCGGTGCGGCGGCTGAAGAAGGGATCGATGACATAGAACGGCCTTCAAACTCGATATGAAACGGGGGCGATGCGATGCGCAGATACGCCGCTAAATCCAACTCCGCTCATACGGTCGTCATCCTCTCAGGTCGGGCTGCAGCCCCTCATTGTCCATCATGCACGGCGAAGGCAATCGGGTGGGATGTGCGTTCGCCCGGATGATATTTCCCCGATGGCTAACATGGCGCCGCGGCGCTCACCATGGCGCCTGATCCATATTGGTCATCGACCTGCTGCATAGCACCGGGCCTTCGATGAGCAGTCCAATCGGCTAAACAAGAACATCCCCTTTGCGCGGCTGAGGCTGTCGCATCGTGGGCACTGGCCTTTGCCGGCAAAGACGATAACGCTGAAGCCTCGCGCAAGCGACTGCGACGGAATAAGGAGCGGATATGGAATATGGCAAGCTTCGCAATTTCGATCTGAACCTGCTGGTCGTGCTGGGCGCGGTGCTGGAGCATCAGAGCGTCAGCGCCGCCGCCGACGAGCTGTCCATGTCGCAAAGCTCGGCCAGTCACGCGCTCACCCGGTTACGCCGCCTGCTGGGTGATGAGCTGTTCGTCAAGACGCGCAACCGCATGATGCCGACCCCAAAAGCGCTGGAACTGGCGGGGCCGATCAACGAGATTCTTCAATCGGCAGGGAATATCCTGCTCTCGACTGCATCCTTCCAGCCGGAACTGGCCGAGCGGACCCTGCATCTTGCGCTCGGCGATGTCGGCGAGATCATGCTGATGCCGACACTCCTCGAGTTCGTCCGCAACACGGCGCCGAGCTGCAAGATCCAGACAGTCATGAGCCTTGCCCATGAAGCCGAGCAGGAATTGCTGGACGGCAAGCTCGATCTCTATGTGGGCTTCATCGCCTCGCCCTCGCTCGATTTGATGTGCCAGAAGCTCTACGACGACGACATGGTTGTCATCTGCGCAACCGACTATCCCTATGAGGGCGTCATGACGATCGCGGATTACGCCGCTGCCGATCATGTCATCCATCAGATCCGCTCTGCCGCCAAGACACGGGTCGATCATATGCTCGACAGTCGGGGCCTGCGCCGCAACTCCCGGATCATCACGCCCAATGCGAGCGCGACGCCCTTCATCGTCTCGAATGACAAGACGCTGATCGCGCTTTACCCGCGATCGCTCGCCACCTTCATGAAGAAGATCCACGATATCAAGATATTGGAGCTGGATTTCGACACCGGCACCATCGAGGTGCTGCAATATTGGCACCGCCGCTATAACAATGATCCGCTGGTCTCATGGCTGCGCAAGTCGATGTTCGGCATGTTCAACGATGCGACGAAGAACCGGGGCGGGTGAGGCTGAAGACCCATCCCGGCGGCCGCAATCACAGCGCCTTCATCGCCTTGCTCATCCGTTCCATCGCCTCTTGCATGATGGGTAGGGGCGTGGCGAAAATGAAGCGGGCGAACCCTGCGAAGTCCTTGCCACACGTCACGCCCTCGGTGAGATAGACGCCGGCCTTCTCCTTGAAGAAGGCACCTGGATTTTCGGCGACAGCGGACCCGCGAAAGTCCAGCCAGCCGACATAGGTGCCTTCCGGCACTTCGTAGCGCACGCCGGGCAGCAGATCGTGGACGAGGTCCGCCATGGCCCTGCGGTTCCGGTCGAGATAGGCCACCACGTCTTCCAGCCAGGGAAAGCCCTCCCGATAGGCCACGGCATTGGCCACGACACCGAGATTGGCGGTGCCATGGGCTGCGAAAAAGCCGATCCTGTTCCAGATCGCCCGATCCGCATCGTTACTCGTGATCACCTGCGCGCATTTCAGCCCCGGCAAGTTCCACGCCTTTGATGCGGAGAGTGCGGTAATGGTGTGGCCCGCCGCAACCGCGTTGACCGAGGCATAAGGCAGGTGCCGGTTGCTGGCATAGGTCAGCGGTGCCCAGATCTCATCGGAGAACACCCTGCCACCATTGCGCTCGACCAGTTCCGCAACGGCTTCCAGTTCCGCACGACTGAACACGCGGCCCACGGGATTATAGGGGTTGCACAGGATCAGCAGGTTGCCGCCCTGATCGAACGCCTCCTGGATGCCGGCCATATCGAGCGCATAATGCCCATCCTCACACCGCATCGGCACTTCGATGACCTCGCGTCCCATCATCGGCGGGATGGAGAGGAAGGGCATGTAGGATGGGGTCGGCACGATGATTTTCGATCCGGCCCGCGAATGATGCTCGATCGCCAGTTCCAACGCCTTGATGACATCCGGCACCACGCGCACATCGGCGGGCTCGACCGTCCAGCCGTGACGCGCCTGAAGCATCTGCGCCGATGATGCCCGCAACTCGGCGGTGAAGCGGGTCGGCAAATATCCGAACGCCCCCTGATCGACGATCTCATGCAGCGCCTTGGTGATCACGGGCGCGATGCCGAAGTCCATCTCCGCAACAAAGGCGCCGATCAGATCGTCCTGCACCGCCCATTTCGTCGCACCGGTGCGGCGCAGATCGTCAATGGTAATGCGGTCGGTCTTTTCGATGAAAGTCACAGTACATCCTCAGCCACCGTCCCGACGCGGCGGATGACGATGCTTCGTTCAGCGTCCGTCACACGCGCGCAGGCTTGCCTGAACCGCGCAAACATCACGCCGGCCCATCGCCTTTATAATCCACCTCAAATTGAGATGCTGCATCAGCCAACGCCAATGATGAATTCTGATACTGGTTATGCGCCCGGTTCATGGCCGTTTTCTTGACGGTCCCACAGCAGGGCCATAGATTCCCGCCGAATAACATTTCGATTAAACCATTTAATATCAACGCAATTTCTAATTTCTGGCCATTGTTTAGGGGCGCGCGGCAGGTTCGCCCAGCCGCGCCTCTGCGCCAGCTTAGCGCCTGATGGCCGTCCCCATCAGCGGGCCCCCATCGCACAATAAAGACCTTAGGAGATATCGAGATGATGCAGGACAAGAAGCGCGCGCCGGCCCGGGCACCTGGCCTGGTTCAAGGCGGGGCCGTGAATGTTCCTTTCCTGCAGACCGATCGCGATGCGCCAGTCGCCAGCCTGTTTGGGCCGCTCCCCGGCCAGGCGCGGCTCGTGGGGAACGAAAATCCGTTCGGCCCCGCCCCCAGCGCGCTCAAGGCACTCGCTGAAACGGCCGGGTCCGGCTGCTATTATGCCGACCGGGGCGTCTTCCACCTCACCTCGATGATCGCCGAGCGGCATGGCGTGACGCCCGCGCAGGTCGTGCTCGGCGCCGGATCGACCGAAATCCTGTGCGCGACCGCGCTGGCCTGGGGTCAGAAGGGATCGATCATCTGCCCCAGCCTGTTCTGGGACGCGCCAATCCTCTTCGCGGAACGCAAGGGCGTCGCGTGCATCTATGTCCCGCTGGCCGCGGACATGAACTTCGATCTCGATGGCATGGCGGGCCGCCTCAGCGAAGACGTTTCGCTCGTCCACCTCGTCAACCCGAACAACCCGACCGGCATGGCGCTGGACAACGCCGCCCTGCGCACTTTTGCACGCACCGTCGCGCAAAATGGCACCACCTTGCTGGTGGACGAAGCCTATAACGAACTCTCGGATCAGCCGGAGGAAAGCTCGCTGGTCGATCTGGTCCGCGCTGGTGAAGATGTGATCGTCACCCGGACCTTCTCGAAAATCTACGGCATGGCTGGGCTGCGCGTCGGCTATGCGCTGACCAGCGAAGAGAATGCCGCGCGCATCCGCAGCTACATGACGAGTTTTGGCGGCAACGTCGCAGGCATCTCTGCCGCGATCGCCTGCTACAATGACCAGGCCTTCCTCGCCGCATCCCTCGCCTCGATCCGCGAGGGGCGCGAAATGATCCTGGATGCCGTCGCCCGCGCCGGTCTGACCGCCCTGCCCAGCCAGACCAATTTCGTCTTCGTCAAAGTCCCGGATGCCGACGCCCTCGACCGCGCCATGCGCGAGCGCAACATCGTTATCCGGGGCGCGTTCGGTGAGTGGACGCAGTACTCCCGCGTCTCCGTCGGTCATCTTCACGACGTTGCACGCTATGCCGAGGCGCTGCCGAACATTATCGAATTAATGGTTTAACTGTCACATCCACCGAGTGGTTAGATCTCGTAGCCGCATATTGATCCTTCGCGTCAAGAAAAGGAAATAACGGTCTTTGACCTGTCCTGGTGATCGATGTGATGAGGGCACCGAGGGACAGCAATCCGTCCATGCCATCGATCGACTTCTGGTCGAGCGCAGAATATCATGTAGGCAATGTACCTGAGTTCAGCTCGAGGGCGCTTGATCTTTGTCCCTATGTCAATCACATCACGCTGGATTCTAGGCCGATGAATGACAGGTCTCGAGTTTCTCCCGCCCGGAGCGCCGGAAAGCAGGTGGGATCGATCCCTCTCGCGACCAAACCGGCCTGCAAGCGCGTCCGGGGTTCGTCCCATGGCTCGTCGGTGAGCTTGAAGGCGCCCCAGTGCATGCCGATGGCGGCTCGTGCTTCAAGGTCCAGCATGATCTGGATCGCTTCCTCCGGATCGGTGTGCTGGGTGGCCATGAACCAGCGCGGATCATAGGCCCCGATCGGGATGATCGCGAGGTCCATGGCGCCGAAACGGTCGCGCATCCGCCGAAAGATGCCGCCGGTGCCATAGCCGGTATCGCCGGCGAAGTAGACGAGCCTGCCGGCCGCCTCGATCACGAAGCCCGCCCACAAGGCCATGCGCCTGTCGCGCCATCCGCGCGACGACCAGTGGAGTGCGGGCACGATATGCACCTCGAGGCCCGGCGCAACCTCGATGCTGTCGCCCCAGTCTCCCACGCCAAAGCGGGCGGCTGGAATGTGCTTGCGGACGATATGGTCGTTGCCCAGCGGCGTGACGATCAGCGGATGGTGACGACTGTGAAGCGCCTTGAGCGTCGCGATGTCGAGATGATCGTAGTGATTGTGGGAGAGCAACACGGCGTCGAGCGGGGGAAGGTCCGCCAGCGCAACGCCGGGCGCGCAGATGCGTCGAGGCCCGGCGAACGAGAGCGGGCTGGCGCGATCGGACCAGACGGGGTCTGTGACGAGATTGTAGCCCCCGATCTGGATCAACAGGGTGGCATGGCCAACCATCGTCACACGCAGGCCGTCGACCCTTTCGTCCGGCACGACAGGCTTCACCGCGACCGAGTTGGGCCAGGGATTATCGGGGACGTTGCGCTTCCAACGCATCACGTCCCGCAGTGAGCGGTCCGTCTCTGGTTCGTCGCGCAAATTGTGAAAGCGGAGACCGTCGAAATGATCGGTGACGGGGCCGTTATAGTAGCGGTTCTTCGGCATGTGGTTCACCGACTCCCTATCCGGCGCCACTCAAATGGCGTTTCACTGTGGCAGATCAAGTCCGGTCAGGAGAGGGCGACCGCCCAGCGTCGGGGTTGCTCAGCGTTGAGATCGTCAGAGCGAGATGCCAGTGCTCAGGGCAGGAGATCTGACGTTCTATAGTGATCAGCCAGCTGTCCTATCAGACGTGATTGGTTGCGATTTGGCCCTATCCGTGCGTCTGCATTTCTGACGAAAACGGCAGGGTCAACCCGCGACACCGCAGCGACAAGCATCATCCCCCGTCACTCGACCCGCTCGATGACCAGACACTCGTCCCGGAACCACAAGCGCCCGTGCTTTGCCAGAACCTCCCGGGTGGCTGTGAGATAGCCAGGTCTTGTCATTTGCTCGGCCACGCGCTCATTCTCGATTTGCGCCACATAGGTTGCGGCGATCCAGGCCGAATAAAGCGCAGACGTACCGATGAGCGTGGCATCCCGGTCGCCTTCGCTGCCCAGCACGTGCATTTCGAAGCGAATCGACGCGGCTTCATCGGATAGCGTGTCGAAGGCATAATGGGCGGTGCCACCGGACAAGGCTGCTTGCGTGGCCCGGATCAGGTCCTGCCGGCTGAAGGGGAAAGGCTGCTCCTCCGGCCAGACCTTGCGAATGATCTCCATGGCCGGATCGTCGCCGGCGGATTGCACCACGATCAGTCGGCCGCCGGGGCGCAAGGCCCGCGCCAACGGCGCCAGCACGCGCTCAGCCTTGAACTGCACATCGGCCTTGAGGCGAAAGGGCTGGCTCGCCAGGACCAGATCGAAATCGGCCCGTGTCGCGGCCGGGCGAGGAATGACCCGGTCGAGGATGAACCGATAGGCTTCACGATAGAGCAACAGCACAGTCGGCGTTTCTGGCGACAATGCGCCCGTCGCGGGGTTGACCTTCATCCGCCAATGGTCCGCGAGAAACGGCATGAGAGACTGGATTTGCTGCTCCATGTCGGCGGAGGTCTCGCCGTGCAATGCGACGTCCTTCCAGACCAGCGCCTTCTGCGCCTGCGGACGGGACCGGCGCAGCCAGGGAGCCTCCGCATAGGAAATGTTGGTGAGTGCCACGACCGTTTCGGGATGCTCGACGAAGCGATCCGGCAGCTTGTCGAGCGCGAGGCGCAAATCCTCGAGGCTGATTTCCTTGCCGACCACATAGAAGGGCAAGCGCGGGAAGCGCCGGTGCATGGCACGCAGTAGGCGCGACATCACCGTGCCGTCGCCAACGCCGGCATCGAAGAACCTCAGTGCGGGCTGCTGCGGATCGAGATGCTCAAGCTCCTGCGCCACGCGGTCGGCGATCACCAGCTTCTCGGTACAACTGTGCACGAACATCAGGTAATTCTGGCGACTGTCGTAGAAGCGCGGCTTCGGCCCGGAGGGTTGGGGCGCTTCATCCTCCGGCACGCGGTGGGGCCGGTTTCTATTCGTCAGCTGCATATCCGCTCCCCTATCGCCTCGCGAACTTTGCCTGCCCTTCGCAGGCGTAGCGAGTTGTCCATCCACGGATGGCCGGGTAAACCACATTGCATCCCACTCGTCCGAGAAGCACGGTTTCCGGGCCTTCCCAACCTGCCTCAGGCGGAACTTCCACTTCGCCAATCCGGCATGGACGCGCGATAGCATCTGCGGCGTGCCGTTCTGCCGGACAGCGCCGGCCCGGCACGCTATAAACGCCCGACGATGACCCCGCCCCCTGACTTCCCTGCCGATGAAGGCGCCGCCGACACCCGACCGTCCCGCTCGTCCGTGCGTGCCCGGCGCAAACTCCAGCGCAGGCACGGCTTGGTCGAAGACGTGTTCCAGATCATTCGCGCAGACATCATGGCTCTGCGCATTCCGCCAGACTCGCGGATCTCGATCGACAAGCTGGCCCGCGAACTCGGCATTTCGCAAACGCCGATCCGCGAGGCCTTGAGCATGCTGGAAGCGATCGGCCTAGTCGTGCGGCGCCTCTATGCCGGATATTGGTGCGCGCCGCAGCTTTCTAGGACGCAGATCGACGATCTCTTCGCCGTCCGATTGCTGCTGGAGCCGCACGCCGCCCGACATGCGGCGCTAAACATGACCGACGCGGATATGCGCGCGTTGACACGCCATGTCGCGCTGATGGACCCGCAGACCCATGTTTTCGGCTATGATGACTACGCCGATCGCGATGCGGAATTGCATGAGATGATCGCGCGCGGCAGCGGCAATACGATCATTCAAGAGACGCTGGGACGGCTGCACGCGCACCTCCACATTTTTCGCCTGAAGTCGAACACCGAGGTCGCGATCGAAGCCAGCCGCGAGCATGGGCTCATCGCGCAAGCGCTGAGCCGTCGGGACGCGGACGGGGCCGAAGCCGCCATGCGGTTGCACATCGGCAACTCCTATGAACGGCTTATCGGAGAGCCGCAGCAAAGCTAGGCGTGTGGCGGACCGTCTTGCGCAGGTCCATTGACTGCCAGCGCAACTAGGATATCGTATAGGAAATACGAAAAGCGGTGGAGAGGACCGTCTTTTATGCGTCGAGCGAGAGCCATTGAGCCCAGTCAGGCACCGCCCGTGGTCTGGAAAGGCGGGCGGGCGCAGGTGACGGTGCACAGCCGCATCCCAAACTCCATGCTTTTGGCCGAACAACTCGGGCCGCTGTTGCTGATCCAGATGCGGTGCGGCTCCGTGACAATTTCCCGGCCGGAAGGCGCATTGACCCCCGCCGACCGTCAATCGACCTTCATCCTCGTCCTGTCCGGTGGGGCCAGCCTGCGCCATTATGGCCGGCAGATCGAACTATATCCCGGTGACATCACCATGTACGACCACAGCGCCGAATACACGCTGCACTTCGGGCAGCCGACCCAGGTGATCATGATCCGGGTGAACTCAACCGCTATCCGGCAGATTTTTCCGGTGCCCGACAGCTTCTATGGCCAGCGCATTCCTGGCGATGTGGGGCTGACATCCACCGCGCTGGCAATGGCGAAGGATCTCTCCGCCAAGCTCGAAACAAGGCCCGGCCTCCACTTCAACGAGCGCGTGGCCACGCATCTGCTCGATGTGCTCGCCACGGCCTATGCGGAAGTCATGGACGAGCCGTCATCCGCGACGTCGCTGATGGAACGGCGCTTCTGGAAAGTCCGCCTCTTCATCGAGGAAAATCTGCGCGACCCGTCGCTCTCTCCCTCGCTCGTGGCGGAACGGCTTAAGCTGTCGGACCGCTATCTTCGCATGATCTTCGCCGTAAGCGATGAGTCCCCCTCGGCCTATATCCTTCGTCGGCGGTTGGAGGAATGCGCGCGGCAGTTCAGCGACGAGCGCTGGCGGGGCCGATCCATCACGGAGATTGCGTTCAGCTGGGGATTCAACAGCGCCCCGCATTTCACGCGCACGTTTCGCCAGCATTTTGGCATGGCGCCCAGCCAGTATCGCCTAAAACACGCGACGGAGCGCGCAGAACCGGCCCTGTTGCAGTAAATCTTGGAACAGCGGCATCCGGAGGAGAGCGCATAAGCCCCACTCCGGAATGACGGATTTACGCGCTCGTTATCGCGCGCCGGCCACGGCGATATTGGCCCCGGCCACATAAGAGGCCGCGTCGGAAACCAGGAACATGACGGCGGCGGAGACTTCCTCGGGCTGACCGGCCCGGCGCATCGGCAAGGCCGAGGCGATCCGGTCCAGTTTCCCCGGGACATGAATTTCGGTGTCGATCGGCCCGGGCGACACCGCGTTGACACGAATGCCCTGCGGAGCGACTTCGCGCGCGAGCCCCAGTACGAGGCTGTCCACTCCGCCCTTGGTGGCCGCGTACCAGACATGCTCGCCGGGCGCCCCATAGAGCGCAGCGCGCGACGAGATCAGCACAATCGAGCCTCCTCCCCCGCCGTTCGCGGTGGACATGCGACTCACGGCCTCCCGCGCACACAGCAAGGCGCCGGTGAGATTGACATCCACCACCTTGGCCAGGAGGTCGTCGCTCGCGTCCACAAGTGCCGAGGATTCACCGACGATGCCGCCATTATAGACCAGCGCCGCCAGCGGGCCGACCTGATCGACGGCCGCAAAGAGCGTGGTGATGTCGCCGGCAACACCAGTATCCGCCTGGACCGCCTGCGCCCTTCCGCCTTCCGCCCGAATGGCATCCACCACGGCCGCCGCCATGTTCGCTCGGCCGGCATAGGTGAGCAACACATGGTAGCCCGCCTTGGCGGCGTCTCGTGCGATGGCAGCTCCAATGCCCCGGCTTCCGCCAGTCACCAGAAATACGCCGCGATCGCCTTGATCCACCATGATTGATCCTCTTGGCTCGGCATCCATACGCAAATCAGGATTTCAGACGCTTGCTGGCGATGCGGCAGCCTTCCGCCATGGCCGACAGCTTGGCCCAGACAATCTCCTCATGCCCCACGCGCGACCCGATGCCACAATCGGTGCCGGCGTGGAGATTCTCCATGCCCACCAACTTGGCGAAGTTGACCAGCCGCTCCGCGACCAGTTCCGGATGCTCGACCAGATCGGTGTAATGCCCGACCACTCCCGGCGCGAGGATCTTGCCATCGGGCAGCTTGAGCGTCTCGAACACGCGATACTCATGAGCGTGTCGCGGATTGCTCGCCTCGAACGTATAGGTCTGCGCGTTGATCATCAGCATCAGGTCGGCGATGTGCTCAAAGCCGATATCGTGCACATGCGGACGGTGGCCACTGCCCCAGCACATGTGGAAACGGACCTGCTCCTCGGGCAATCCTTCCAGCGCGTGATTGACGACCTCCACGCAGAAGCGCAGATAATCGCGATATTCCTCGACGCTCCAGTCGGGGTGGAACATCCACGCCGTCGCGAACTCCGGCTCGTCGATCTGGACGATCACGCCCGCATCGGTGATCGCCTTATATTCCTCGCGCATAGTCGCCGCGACCGCCATCATATAGTCGCGCTCGTCCCGATAATGCAGGTTGCGGGTGCCGGCGCCGAGGCTGAGCGGGCCGAGCGCCGCGATGAAGCCGTCCGCGCCATCCTTGCCGATCAGCGCCTTTTTGAGCGCCGCAATATCCTTCTGGATTGCTTCCTGACCGATATAGGTGACCGGCCCATCGCAGATCGCTTCCGTCTTCGAGGGCTGGGGTACGACGCCGGGCTTGGAAAAGCCGGGACGCACCGGGCCGCCCGAGCCGGCGAACCACAGGCCGGACTCATAGAAGCCGGGGAAATCGCGGCGATCCCGCTCGGCCACAAATGCGCGTTTGGGTGCGAGGCCTTCGGGCCGTTCGCGTTGCCCAAAGCCGGTGATGCGGGCCTGAATATAGCCTACATAATGGCCCATATTGGCGGCTTTGACATATTCGCCATCGTTCACGATATCGACACCGCAGGCGATCTGCTTGTCCACCACCCACTGCACCGCCAGCGGCAGTTGCTCGTCGATCTCGGCGCGATGATCGTCGGCCTTCGCCAGCAGCACGTCCAGCTTGGCGGGCCGGGGCAAGTTGCCGCCGTGGCTGCTTAGAATGTGGTCGGTAGAACGTCTCATATCAAATCAATCTCCATGGCGGTCCTCGCCAGCGCCGCCGGCGAGGACTGCGCGTTGAATCAGAAAGTCTTGCTGACCTTGAGGTACCACTCGCGCGGCGCGGCAGGCTGGCCCTGACTGCTGGCGAAACCAATGCTGCTGTAGATGAAGTAGTTGCGATAATAGGCCTTGTTGGTGAGGTTCGTCGCACCCAGCGAAACGGACAGGCCAAGATCGTCATTCTGGTACGTCAGGCGTCCGTTGAAGGTCGAATAGGCCTTCTGGAAATAGGCGGGATCGACCGCATCGAACGGAATGCTGCCAGTGTAGAACCAGTCCAGCCGCGGCGTGACCGAGCCTGCCAGCGACGGAACCGGAACGCGATATTCGATTCCTGCATTGGCCGTCCATTCTGGGATGCCGATGCCAACGGCGGTCAGGCGGTTGGTTATCCGCCCCGGCGCGTTGAGGTCGGGCGAGGTGAATTGCGAATAGCCCAGCGACCCATTGATCAGCAGCCCCTCGACAGGCCTCGCTTCGAGCTCCAGCTCGAAGCCTTTGGCCTTGCCCGGCAGGTTCACGAAGAACGTCCTGCCGATGCACTGCACGCCTTGCCCGGCTGCGGCCTCCGCAGGCGTGCGGGCACGACAGGTGGTAATGCCATTGCCATTAGCGACATCGGGAATGACGATCTGTGTGCCCGGCAATGGGCCACCGTTGGTGCCGATCTGCGCTTCCTGCCCGCTCAGGCCGAAGATGCGCGTCTTGTAATCGGTGTAGAAGGCCACCGCGTTCAGGCGCACCCGTCGGTCGAGAAACTCGGTCTTGATGCCGAGTTCATAGGCCTGCGTGCGATCGCCGGGATATTGCTGATTCTGCGAAGGCTGCAGCGGCCGCCCATTGAAGCCAGGGGCTTGCGAGCCGGTGGCCGCCGACACATACGCGATGGTCTGGGCATTGAGTTCATAGGTCAGCCCGGCCTTCCAGTCGAAGCGGCTCTCCTCGGGTTTGACATTGAACGTCAGGTTCTGGGAGAAGTTCGGATTGCCCGGATCGCGATCGTCCAGATTGGAATAATGCACGTCCTTCGCATCCTTCGAGTAGCGGCCGCCCAACACGACGGACAGGCGCTCGAACGGACGCACAGTGACATTTGCGAACACCGCCTTGCTGGTGGGCTCGTAGGTCGTGTTCTGATATTTGAGGAAACCGTTCCACGGTGAGTAGGTGACGGCCCGATTGCGGCCATCGGCATCGAACAGGAAGACTCCGGCAACCCAATCCAGCCACTGGTGGCGCCCGGAAAGCCGGGCTTCCGCACTGATATATCGGGAGGTGATCGTCGCCAGCGTGTGTTCCTGCACCAACGGCGAGCCATCGGTATCGAACGCATGCGTGTCGCTGAAATTGCGATAGCCAAGGATGCCGGTGAATTCGATATCGCTCGTCAGGTCGATGGACAGCTTGCCGGAAACGCCCCAGTTCACGACATCCACGCGCGGGCTGTAGCAAACCCCGCCATGATTGGGATTGCCGTTGTAGAAGGTGCTGCCGGCAACCACCGCACCGGCGCCAACCGGATCGCAATAGGTCGCATAAGTGGAGAAGCGGTTGCCGGTCAGAAACCTGTTATCATAGGCCACGCCCAGCAGGTTGGCCTGCCCGACCCAGGACGCGCGCGTCGCGGCGCGAGAGGCATTAGTCGCGATCAGAGTATCGGCGACATTCTCCGACTGATCCTGGATATAATCGGCGGACAGAGTGAAGCGGATGCCGTCGCTCGGCTGGAATTTCAACGCGCCCCGCGCCGCGCGCACGTCTTCGCCACCCAGCGTCCCGACCTGACAATCATCAGGCCGGTTGTTGGGAGAAGAGGCCAGCGTCTGGTCGACATAGGGGATGCGTCCCGCGAGTTGCGGCGTGCCATTGGCCTCCATCTGACACCGGAAATCGAGCCGCTTCACAAATCCGTCGCGCTTCTTGGAGAGCACGGAGAGCGACATGCCGAGCTTGTCCGCCACGATCGGCAGGTTGATTCCGGCGCGGAAATCGCGGCGTTTGTAAGCGCCGACCGTGACGTCCACGAAGCCGGAGGCCTCGGTGAGGCTGGGCTGCTTGCTGACGAGAACGACGCCACCGGCGAGCGCGTTGCGCCCGAACAGCGTGCCCTGCGGGCCGCGCAACACCTCGACATGCTCCAGATCGAGCAAGTCGAAATTGGCGCCGAGCAGAAGCGGATAGTAGATGTCATCGATATAGAAAGCGACGGCGGCCTCACCGGCTAGGCTCGTATCGCGCGAACCGATGCCGCGAATATAGGTCGTCACCCCCGGGCCGAAGGCACCCTGCGCCCGCGAGAAGGTGGCGTTGGGCACGACCTGCGAAATCTCAGCTGCCGACTGGATACCGCGTGTGGCGAGCGTGTCGCCCGTGACGGCGGTGATCGCAATCGGCGTATCCTGCACATTGGTCTGCTGCCGGGTGGCGGTCACGACGATATCGGAAAGGCCATTCCCCGCCGCGCTGGCCCGATCGGTTGTGCCTTGCGTCTGCTGCGCCTGCGCCGCTGCGCCGGCGCTCACCGTCGCAAGCAACATGCCGGTCAACATCATCCCCGCCTTCTTGCTAATAGCCTTCCGCATTTCACCCTCCTGAACCCCGCTTTTCTTTGCCTCGGGACCTAAACCATATGAGGTGGGCCTGCGCGCACTTATCCGTTTCGGAAGTTTGCCTTGCGGATTGGCCGGGACAGTCGGCTCTTTATTGCCCGCGCCCCATCGGCGATGCAGACAGGCGCCCGAACTCTGGGCACGGTGCCGGGGTCGATCAGGAGAGCGGGAATGAAGATCACCGGCGGCAAGGTGATGGGTGCGACGGTCAATTTCGAAGGCGTGATGGCGGGAACGCACATCGTGCTGCGCCTGATGACCGACCAAGGCATCGAGGGCATCGGCTCTGTCAGCCGGGTGAACCCGCGCACGCTCAAGCCCCTCATTCTGCTGATCGAAGCGATGGTCGAGAGCCTCATAGGGCATGAGGCGGAGGTCGAACCCATTCACGACCGGCTCACACGCCCCCTCCTCGGCGCGCCGGTCAGCGGGCTGGAGTTGCGCGCCGCCAGCGCAATCGATGTCGCCCTTTGGGACATCAAGGGAAAGGCGGTCGGTCAGCCGGTCTGGAAACTGATGGGCGGGTTTCGCAACCGGTTGCCCGTGTCCGCCAATTGGGGACTGATGCCCGGGCCGCCCAAGGACGCGCTCGCCGCCCACATCGCCGACCTCCTTGGCCGGGGGTTTCGGGCGATCAAATGTCCGGTCGGCTTCGCCCCGCTGGCGACGGCAATCGAGCATGTCCACTTCGTGCGGTCATGCGCCGGGCGGGACGTACGCATCATCGTTGATGGCAATTTTCAGTGGACAGCCAAGCAGGCGCTGCATTTCGCGCGCGAAACGGAGGCGGACGATCTCTATTGGATCGAAGACCCCGTCGCCTATCATGATTATGACGACATGGCCTTCGTGCGGGCCAACACGAGGCAGGCGATCTGCGCCGGCGAAGTGTTCCAGCACCCCCACGAATTTCGCGCCCTGATGGAGAAGCGCGGCAGCGATTATGTGATGATTGATCAGGACCTCGGGCTGACGGGCTTCCTCAAGGTCGCCCATATGGCGCAGGCCTACGGACTGCCCGTGGTGAACCATCTCGCGCCTGAAACACTGAGCCATGCAATCGCCGCCGTCCCAAATGGATTGATCGTAGGTCTTGTCCCTTGGGCGCAACCGCTGTTCCGCGAGAAACTGCAGATCGAGGATGGCGATCTGATCCTGTCCAATCGGCCCGGCCTCGGGCTAAGCTTGGATGAGGATGTGCTGGAGCGGAACGGCCCCGGCGCCTGAAGCACCAGCTCTGCTCTAGGCGAAAGGACGCCGCCGCGCGGCCCACTCCACGCCGCGCTGGATCAACGTCTTGAACACGGGGTCCTGCCAAGGGCCGCGATGATCGGGCTGGTCGGGCCGATCCGCAAAGGGTTTGTCATAGGGGCGATTGGCGTGCCCCAGAGCCAGATACAGCAGGCCACCCTCGCCGACATGGCGCCGATACATCAACGGCCAATTCTTGGTTTCCATCATGCGCCCGCCAAAGGCCTCGCCGCCCCAGTGGCATTGCAACAGAACCTCGATATCATCGCGCACCGTCTCGACGCAGTAGAGCTCGTCGTCGATCTCGAAGGGCGCAATCCCCTCGAGCAGCGGGTCTTCCGGACGAGCGGTGTCTACCCGGAACCGCTGAAAGGGCGGGTGCGTTATGAACCGCGTGCCCATGATCTGCGGCACAATCTGATTGTCCCCCACCGAATTGCTGGCATGGAGCGCGAACCAGCGTCCACCGCGCTCCAGAAAGGCCCGCATGGCGCTCGACGCCGCTTCCGAGACCGGCACTTGCGAGGTGTAGCTGACAACCATGTCGCAGCGCGCCCATGCATCCACATTCTCATAATCGATGAAGCAATCGGTGCGAATGCCATCTGCATCGTAAAGTGCCTGCGCCAGGTTGATCCGGGCATAATCGAAATCATGATTGCGATGGGGGCTTCCGCAAACGAGGTTGGCGATCAGCGGCAGGGACATCAGCGATCGACCCTGCGGAACTTCTGGATCTGGTGACCGATGCACGCCTCGCGCGCGATGCGATTGAAGCCGGAGCCAAAGGAGACCGAAACCTCGGCCACATAGAGGCTGCCTTGCGAATCGAGCGCCAGGGCGTGCGGCGCGATAAAGTTGCCCGGGGCCGAGCGGGCGTTGGAATCGGCGCCCCATCGCGCGACGATATTGCCCTGCGGCGCAAACACCGTCACGCGGCCGGGCAGATCCCTGTCCGCAAAGCCATGCGTAAAAGACCCTTGGCCGGCTTCCATCGGCCGCCAGAGTTCGGAGACGTAAATCAGCCCCTCGTCGTCCACCACGACGTCCGTCGGGCGCAGCACGTCATCCCAGATGGCGATGAACTTGCCGGAGCGGTCGAAGAACTGCAGGCGGTCGTTCTCGCGGTCGCAGACGATCACATTTTCCTGACGATCGAGCGCGATGCCGTGGGGGAGATGAAATTCGCCCGGGCCGGTCCCCACCTCGCCCCAACTGTTGAGCAGTTCGCCTTTGGGCGAGAAATGATGGATGCGCGCATTGCCATATCCGTCCGCGACGAACATGTCCTTGTTCTGCGCGATGCACACATTGCAGCAGCAGTTGAAGCCATCCGCAGAGCGCTCCACATACTCATTGTGATGGATCTGCGGCCTCCGGCCTTTGATCGATCCATAGCCGGTATCGCTGACCTTGCGCGGTTCGCCCAGCATCCACTGGAAATTCCCCTCCAGATCGAACACCCGCACCACGCTGTCCTGATCGTCGGTGCAGTAGACCAGGTCGTCATGGATGGTGATGCCATGGGCGCGATTGAACACGCCATCGCCCCATTTGTAGAGGAAGTTGCCGTCTGAATCATACACCATCACCCGCTCTCCCTTGCGGGTGTGGAGGAAGACCCTGTCCCGGGAATCGCAAGCGACGCCGGCTACGTCCTCATGGCTGAATTCATCACCGGCAGGACATTTTTCCCAATTGGGCACGACTTCGAATGTGATTGAGCCAGTGGACATGGTTTCTTCCTGTGTGGGCCGTCCGCACGGAACAAGGCGGCCTGAAAGGGGGAGGACAGGACCGCAACCTAGGAAGCCCTCCCCGGAGCCACTTGCCCGGGCCGGAAAATGATGCTGCCCCTCGCGGTATGCGGCGGCGCGATCAGAAAAAGCGGCCGACCGTCTGGCTATGCTCCACAAAGGGCGGTTCGACGAAATAAGGGCCGGCGAGCGCCCGCCACTGGAGGAAGCCGTCGGACTCCCGGAAGCCGACCATGTGGTCTTCGACGCTGTCCCATTCCACGCGCAGGCGATAACGGGCTGGGTCTTCGATCACCCGCTCAAGTGTCATGCTGTGCGCGCCCTTGGCGGCCCGCAAAATAGCCGCCGCCTGCGCCACGGCCAGCTCGAAAGCCTCCGCCTTCGCCGGATCAATGGTGAGATGTGCGATTTCGGTGATCATGATCTTCTCTGTCGACGTTGCTGCCAGCAGCCATGACTGCCCATGGCCACCGGCCCGCGCTTATCCGTCGCGGAAGTTCGCTGTGCCTTTCTACGCCCGACGCCTGATTTGCAGGAGGCCTACAGGCGGGGTGCCAGACATACCGCGACGGGCATCTGCAACTTCCGACCAGGGTAAGTGCCGCCCGGCGGGCCGTGTCATCCCGATCCTGCAAAATCACCGTCAGGAACGCGCCGACCATGAGTCCCCAGCAGATCAGCATGAAACAGGTGGCGCTCCTCCATTTCGGGCCGGATGTGTCGGCGCGGTTGGTCGATGATCTTCTCAAGATCGGTTCGAAGTCTGCCCTTATCGTGACGACGCCACCGATACGCGACGCCGCGGAGCGGGTCGCCGGCCCCTTGCGGGCGCAAGGCTTGCGCACCGAAATCTGGTGCGACAGCGGCAGCGAGCCATCCGTAAGCGACTTCGAGGCCTTGCTGGCGATAGCCCAAAGTCGGGCCGCAGATGCCGTCATCGGCATCGGCGGCGGCAGCTCGATGGATCTTGCGAAACTCGCCGCCGCCCTGATGGATGGCCGCCAGACGATCGCGGATGTTCAGCGCGACGGCCTGTCTGGCCCGCGCAGATGCTGGCTCGCGTGCATCCCGACCACCGCAGGCACCGGCAGCGAGGTTTCGCCCATTGCCATCCTGCTGGATGAGAATGACCTGCTCAAGAAGGGCGTGGTGAGCGAGCATCTGGTGCCGGATGCCGCCTATATCGACCCGATGCTCACGATGTCGATGCCGCCCGCCGTCACTGCTGCGACCGGGCTGGACGCGCTGACTCATTGCATCGAAGCCTATGCCAACCGCTTTGCCCACCCGGTGATCGATACCTTCGCGTTGGCGGGCGTGCGGCTGGTCTTCCGCAGTTTGCTCAACGCCGTGCGCAATGGCAGCGATGTGCAAGCGCGGACGGACATGGCGCGGGCCAGCTTCTATGGGGGCCTGTGCCTTGGCCCGGTGAACACGGCCGCGGTTCATGCGCTGGCTTATCCGCTCGGCGGTGAGTTCCATGTCGCCCACGGCGTGTCGAACGCCATCCTTCTGCCGCACGTCCTTGCCTTCAACCTGCCAGCGGCGGAGGCACGCTACGCCGACATCGCGATGGCGGCTGGCGCGGATGGCAACGGAACGACGGCCGAGATCGCGCGCGCAGGGCTGCGTTTAATCGAAGGATTGTGCCGCGATTGCGGCGTGCTGATGCGCCTGTCCGACCATGGCGTGCCGGCCGATGCGCTGGACCGGATGACGGATGGCGCAATGACCGTCACCCGCTTGCTGGACCGCAATGTGCGCCCCGTCGAATGGCGTGACGCGCGCCAAATCTACGGCGCTGCATTCTGAATCGACATGCGGATAGAAGATAGAAAACAACCGGCTTTGGGAGACGATTTTTGACTGTCCATCACGATGCGCATGATCCTGGCGTTTCCCAAGCAACCGCTGGTCCCACGCTTGGCGCGCCGGCAGATGACACGGACATGCCGACCCGCGGGCAAGCGCATTATTCGCTTTTCGTGCTGACGGTCGTCGTCCTGTTCACGGTCGTGGATCGTCAGGTTCTCGCATTGCTGATCCTGCCCGTGCAGCGCGATTTCGGTATTTCCGATACGCAGGCGGCTCTGTTGCTGGGCGCGGCCTTTTCGCTGACCTATGCAATCGCCGGCCTGCCCATCGCCCGCATCGCGGACACCCGCAACCGCCGCAACATCGTCGCCGCCTGCATCGCTTTCTGGAGCGGGGCCACGATGCTGTGCGGTCTGGCTCAAAACTACACGCATCTCTTCCTCGCGCGCATGGGCATCGGCGCCGGCGAGTCGGGCTATGGCCCGGCGACCTGGTCGATCGTGACGGACTCCTACCCACGGGAAAAGGTGGCCTTTGGAACCGGTGTGCTTTCCATCGGCGCGACGGTGGGCACGGGCCTTGCCCTCTTCATGGGCGGCGCGGTGCTCGCGATGGTCGAACACTTCCCGACCGTCAGCCTGCCTTTCGGCGGCACGATCCGCCCCTGGCAGTGGGCCTTCATCATCGTCGGCGCGCCGGGCCTCATCTGGGCGCTCGTCGTGCTGACCACCAAGGAACCAGCGCGGCGTGGACTGAAAGGCCGTAAGCTGAAAAGCGTCCCGGTGAAGGATGTCGCCCGCTTCATGCGCGATGACTGGCGCGTCTATCTCGCTGCGATCGGCGGCCTCGCCATGAAGCTGCTGATGGTTATGGGGATCTCGCAATGGATGCCAACGCTCTACCACCGCGAATTCGGCTGGGAGCTGTCCGATGTCGGCATGATCACGGGCGGGATCGCCATGGTCCTCTCGCCCATCGCCCTGCTGCTCGGCGCGCGCGTCTCGGAACGCTGGATGAAGCAGGGGCGCTCCGACGCTAATCTGCGCATCGTCTTCTACGGCCTGTGCGTGTCGGTGCCCTGCTACATCGTCGCGCCGCTGCTGCCCAATCCCTGGATAGTGCTGACGCTTCAATCGGTGGCCGTGTTCGTTTCCGCTATGGGCGCCGGCCCTGCCATCGCCGCCTTCCAGCTTGTCACGCCCAACAGCATGCGCGCGCAGGTCAGTTCGGTGAGCCAGTTCTGCACCAATGTTCTGGCCTTTGCGGTGGGCCCGCTCCTCGTCGCGATCCTGACGGACTATCTCTTCCGCGATCCGCAACTGCTCAACTACTCCATCTCGCTAAGCACTGCCCTGCTTGGCCCATTGACCCTTTTGATCACCTGGCAGGGCCTCAAGCCATTCGCCCGCAGCGTCGACCGCATGGCCCTGGAGGCCGGGCAATGAGCGCGCAAGATCCGACCCGCGGAGGAGACCCCGACTGCATGGCCCCGATCGACACGCTCGAAATCATCGACGCGCAAATCCATGAGCCTTTCCCTGCAGTTCGGCCGAACGGGGCAGACATGCACCTGTTGACAAGGATGCAGATCGAACTCGCGCGCGAAGCGATGGACGCGATCGGCGTCGACCGGGCGCTCGCCGTCACCGACGACGCGTTCATCGAACTCGCCAGCACCCTCTTCCCGGGGCGCTTCCCGGGGGTCCATACCTTCTTCCCGATCGTCGACGACTTCGGCCCTGCTGTCCGCAAGGTCGCAGCCAATCCCGCCATGGTGGCAGGGCGCGCATTGGTCGGAAACTTCGCGACAGCGGAAATGCGCCCAGAGTTCGATACCGGAAAGTTCGATACCCTTTATGCGGCGGCAGAAGAGGTCGGCCTGCCCATCTTCAACTCCACCCACGGCGGATGCGCGCGCATGGCGGAGATTGCCGAACGGCATCCCACCTTGACGCTGATCATCGACCATATCGGCGTCGCGCAGCACCCCGTGTCGCCGCCAGAGACGATGTCCTGGGCGACCTTCCCCGATCTGCTCGACCTTGCCCGCTACCCCAACATTGCCGTGAAGCTCTGCGGCGCCCCGCTCCTGTCAGAAGAGTCTTACCCTTTCGAGGATCTGTGGCCGCGGCTCGACCAGTTGATTGCCGCGTTCGGGGCGGAGCGGATCATGTGGGCCAGCGATTATACGCGCTTGCGCACGGCCGATCTTCCCCGCGGTGCCCGCCCAAGGCGCCGCGGACTGACCTATGCCGAAAGCCTCAACTTTCTGCTGCGGAGCGACCGGCTGAGCCTTGCGGACAAGCGCCAGATTTTCGGCGGCACAGCCACCCGCCTGCTGCGCCTGCCCCCCATCGGTACGGACTGGCCGATGCCCGAGATGCGCTGGTAGTGGCATGACCGATGCCGAGACCCTGCTCGCTCAGGTGGAAGAAGCCTGCAAGCGGTTGAAGATTGCCCAGACGACATTCGGGCGGCAGGCGGTCAACGATGGCAAGTTCGTCAGCCGCCTGCAGCAGGGCGGCCGGGTGACGCTCCAGACGGTCGAGCGTGTCCATCGCTTCATTGCCGAGCAGGGCGGACCATCTGCAGCCAATCTGCGCTCGGCCATCATCGGGCGCGCGGCGATGAACGTGGAGCACAGCTTCCGCTTCTACGACAATCGCCAGAAATATCTGATGTTCGTGAACACCTCATCGGAAAAGCAGGTCATTGCCGACCGCGCGCTGCAGCAATTGACCTTTGCCCAACCCCGCCCGCCCGCCATCCGCTTGTTCGATGGTGGCGCCGGCGACGGAACGGCCCTCACCCGCCTCCTGCGCGGCGCGCATCGCCGCTACGCATGGCTGCCCTTCTACGTCGTCGCGAAGGAAATCAGCCTCGAGAATGTTCGGCTGATGCTGGAAAAAATGCCCGACCGGTTTCAGGAGCATCCTGCCACCGTCCTCGTCGTCACCAACCTGCCTTATGCCGAAGCGCCCTGGCTCAATCCGCGCAATCCCGTGGACGCCAGCCGGATGGTCTGGGAAGAAGTGCCGCTCGATGGCTCCACGGCGGGCGATTTCGAAGAGTCCATCGCCGAGCTTCAGCCGTTTCTGGAGCGCAACTGGCGGGTGCGCCGCAGCGCAGCCACAGGCCGCCCGCTGCATGAAGTCCCCGCCGTCCTCATTCTGTACCGCCGCGACCACCGGTTCGCGCTCGACGCCGTCATTCCGCGCCGCGGCCAAGCCAATGCCGATTTCGATTTCGTGCTGCTCTCCCAGCCCTATAGCGCCCGGGCAGAGCTATCCTTCAAGGCCGAGAAGATCGTTGCACCCCTCGCCCGCGCCTTGCGTCTGAGCGGGCAGCTTATGGGCGTCCACTCTTTTGGTGACGACCCGGGCATGGAGCTGATCCAGACCATCTGGCCGGATGAAGCCCCCTTTGTCCACAAACGGCAGACGCTGATCGCCGCCGTCCAGAACGAACTCGGCCGGGAGGCGCGCAAATTCCAGCTTCACGACCTTCCCGATGAGCGCTCGGTCTTCCGCTATGGCATCCAGACGCTGGACACGGAAATCGACCAGTCGATCGGCTCGTCCACGCTTCTCGCGGCCTGGAACGCAGCAAGCTACGTGGCGCAGATCGAGGATGACCGGCTGTCCGTGGCGATGAACAGCGATCGCTATCTCGAAGCCACGCGTCAGACGCTGCGCAAATATGGCGGGCTGTGGTTCCAGAACGAAACCTACATCATCTCCCGCCGCGCAGACCTGGGATAACAATCGAAAGAAGCCATATGGATACTCACGCAACCTGCCCCTTCTGCCACGCGCCCTGGACACAGGAGATGATTGATCAGCTCGAAAGATTTTCGAGCGCCGGCGGCTGCGCCTGTTGCAGCATGACGCCAGACCTTGTGGCCCACCAGCCATTGGAGACGCCCAAACGCGACCTGTGCTGCGCGACCTGTGGGAAGGCGATCTACCTCGCGCCAAATCTCGTCAGCAACCATCTTGAAGAGATTCAGACGCAGCTCAAATCCGATGTAAATCTCTTCTATTTCTGAATATATTTCCATCACCGGAAATATAGATTCATAATTTTCGAAAGGTGGGATTTATCCCAATGACGGTGGGAACAAATGTGGTTTACCCACCGACACGGTCGTTCAAAATCAGCACCATTGATCAGCCAACGCGATCATTGCCCGCCTGGACAATGACTACACGCTTGGCGACGCAAATGGAGAGTATGATGTTGGACGTTCTTTCAGATCTTGTGGCTGGGAAAGCCGGCGTTGACGATCAACCCGCACAGGGTGCCGATCTGCCTGACACCCTGCCGGTCGTGGACATCTCCAGACTGCAAGGCAGCGCGCGAGACCGTGAGACGCTGATCGCACATCTGAGGAGTGTGCTGCACCGTTTCGGCTTCTTCTACCTTAAGGGTCATGGCGTCGACCCCGCGCTGTGCGCCGCAGCCCTCGCCGTCTCCAAGCAGTTCTTCGCATTGCCGGAGGAAGACAAGCTCGCCATTGAAATGATCAGATCGCCGCATTTCCGGGGCTATTGCCGGGCCGGCATGGAACTGACAGGCGGTAAGCCCGACTGGCGCGAGCAGGTGGATTTCGACCGCGAGGAAGCCCCGCTGCCCACTGGCCCCGACACACCCGCCTGGCATCGCGCCATCGGGCCCAATCAGTGGCCCGATGCCCTGCCGGAGATGCGAGGCATCATTCTGGCCTATCAGGCGGAGGTGACGCGGGTCGGGATCGAAGTCCTCCGCGCGATCGCCCTGGCGCTCGGCCAGAACGAAGATGCCTTTGCGCCCATGTACAAGTCGGGCCCACGCCAGCATCTCAAGATCGTGCGCTATCCCGGTCGCGATCAAGCCACGTCGAAACAGGGCGTCGGCGCCCATAAGGATGGCGGGCTGATCACCATCTTGCTGCAAGACGTGCTGCCGGGTCTGCAGGTCCAGCTTGAGGACGGATCGTGGATCGATGCGCCGCCTGTGCCGGGCACATTCGTCGTGAACACCGGAGAACTGCTTGAACTGGCCACCAACGGCTTCGTCCACGCAGACGTCCATTGCGCCACCTCACCAGAGCCCGGCACGGCGCGCTATTCCATTCCGTTCTTTCTCGGCGCGAGCCACGAAGGCAGCATCCCCCTGATCGAACTGCCCCCCGAACTCCGCGCAGTCGAACGCGGGGTGAGTTCAGACCCCGACAACCCACTGTTTCGCGACGTCGGCATGAACCACCTCAAGGCGCGCTTGAGATCCCACCCTGATGTAGCAGCACGGTTTTACGCCGATTGCGTGTAATTCTGATGAGCGGCTCACTAGAGAGAAGAGCTGGCGTCGTCAGACAGAAGGATAAGGCAAGGGGCCGAGCAGAATGCGATCTGTCTCCCACCTCGTGCCGAAGCCGCGTCATACCGCGATTGATTCAGCCTGATTCACCCGAAGAATCCTTGCTAAACGATCTCAGATGGATCCCCTCGAAACCGCAACCGCAACCGACAGCGTGCGCTTCGATTTTAACCGCCGCCGATCTCAGGCTCATGGCGCAAGCCAGCTTCATGAACGAGGGCAGGTCCTCACGGGCCGTTTCGCGCGGTGAAATGTCGGCTATGTTGAACTGTTAAAACTGAGGACAACCCGCGGGCGCGCTGTCCAAGGGTTCTCCTATGACCGGCCCACTGGGGGTCACATGTACCGGGGACCAGTTAAGCCGGGTAGGTCACGCAAAGAGCGACCCCACGCATTGACACTATGCGGAATGCGCATCGCATGACATCTTGATACCATCATGGCACAGAACATTTCAGTTTCGCCAATCAATGGGTCGTGGAACAGTGGCTTTGCCTTGTATCAGGCGGCGACATATGTCGGCACGCCACATCGGCCTGTCATCGTGGCCGCGACCACGAACAGTCAGAGCGAAATCCAGCTCTTTGACTGGCTGGTGCCCGAGCGTTTCGAGGTCATAAGCGGCGGCGGTTCCGACAATCGCGCTGCGAAATTCTGCTTCTACATCGCGAACCGTCCCACCTGGATCGGCCGAGGCGATGGCGAAATACAGGAAATCCCGGAACATAAACTCGTCGTCATCAATACGAACGATCCAATCAGGACGATCAGCCTTGGCGACACGCGGCATCTTACGCTCGTTCTGCCTCACTGGATGGTCGCGCGCCAAGTTCCAGAGCCGCTTCATCTGAGCACAGCAGCGACTGTCTTGCCCGATGCCAATGGGCTCGCAGCGCGCGACATCATGTTTGCGCTTCGATCATGCATTGGGTTGGCGCAGTTTCCTTCGATCAGCACGAAGCTGGTGGACGGCTTCCTTGATACTCTGCGTCCCGTCAAAGCCGATGACCATAGCCCTGGCTTGCACAAGCGCAGCGCCGATGTGCTGCGCGTTCGCGAGATCATCGCACGAAACTTCAGCGATCCCGATTTTTCAGCGGCGGATATTGCGCGCGCACTCGGGATATCCACGCGCTACCTGCACCTCATCTGCCAGGTTGAAGAGTCACCCGCCCGGATGATCCGGAATTTCCGGCTCCAACAAGCAGAGGCGCTCCTCAAATCGCCAGCCTGGCAGGATAGATCCATCACCGACATTGCGCTGGAGTGTGGCTTTAACAGCAGCAGTCAGTTCAGCACCAGCTTTCGGTCCTATGCCGGGGTTTCGCCACGGCAGTTGCGATATGGCCGCATTGCTTAGATTTAGAACCGACCCGCACTTCCAAATTTCAAAAATCCACTGCGGAAATCGGAAAGACGGCATGGCTGCGGCCAATTAAGCCTGCTCGCCACAAAACAACGAAATGAAGAGGGCGAGGATATGTGGAAGGGCTCTGACAGTCTGTCGGGTTTTTGCGTGCTGGCGGCCTTGGTGGCAACGCCGGGGGTGGCGCAGACGGGACCGGCAAGCGAACCATCGGCAACGATCGAGGACATTGTCGTCACCGCGCGTCGGACGGCAGAGACGTTGCAGAACGCACCGGTTGCCGTCTCGGTGATCGGCGGCGGCGCCCTCGAGCGGGCCGGCATCACCGGGTTGACGGACCTGCAGAGCCGGCTGCCCGCTGTGGAATTCCAGACAGCGACGAGCACGCCGATCGTCACCGTGCGCGGTGTTGGCACGTTCAGCACGCAGGCCGGTGTCGATTCCGCCATAGCCTATACGGTCGATGGCATCTTTCTGGCCCATCCCCAGGCCTATCCCCCGGTTCTGGTCGACATCGCGCGCGTGGAGTCTCTGCGTGGACCGCAGGGCACGCTCTACGGCCGCAACTCAAATGGCGGCGCGATCAACTTCCTGACCAACGAACCGGTGCTGGGGCAAGTGCAGGCAAATATCGCGCTGACTGCGGGCAATTATGCGACCTTCGGTTCCGAGGCGATGCTGAACGTGCCCATGGGTGAAAAGGCCGCGATCCGTTTCGCGTTCGGCTCGAACAGGCGCGATGGCTTCTATCCCGATGGGTACAGCAATGCCGCTGATTGGGTCGGGCGCGCGCGTCTACTGGTCCAGCCCAGCGATCAACTAAAGATCGTCCTCAGTGCCGACCGCTCCAAGCTGAGCAACGATGGCGCGGGTTGGGACTATTGCCCGCCCAACACCACCAGCGCTTTGTGCGCCGGCCGCCCTTTCCGCCCCTATACCGGGCTGAGCGGACGCAACCTCGCGGATTTCAATCATAGCGATAGCTGGTCGGTCTATAATCAGATTGATCTCACGCTCCCCTGGGCCACGCTCACCTCGCTCACTGGCTACCGCGACAACGACTTCCTCGCCCGGCAGACGCAGGTGCTGGGCACGTCGTCCTCAGGCTTTATCCAGGGTGTGCGCAGCAAATTGTTCACGCAGGAGCTGCGCCTCGCATCGCCTGCCCAGTCGCCTTTCAAATGGCTCCTCGGCGGCTTTTACGCACGCGAGACCGGCCCGGCCTCACAGACCTTCAATCAGGACGAGGTCCCCTACTTCTCCAGCGATCCGCATCTGGTGACGACTTCGAAAGCGGTGTTCGGCGAAGTCACCGTGCCCCTCGCCTCCATGCTGCGGGTCATCGGCGGGCTGCGCTATACCGACGAGGAGAAGTCCGCGACGGGTGTGGTCCGCACCATCTCGCCGACCTCCACCACCGAACTGCCGATCCTGCAGAATTTCCGGACCCGCAAATGGACCTGGAAAGCCGGGGCAGAGCTCGATCTGGCCGAGACGTCGCTGGTCTACGCAACGGTCAGCACCGGCTTCAAATCGGGCGGCATCAATCAGGTTCCGCAACTGCCTGGCTTCACCGGCTCCTACCGGCCCGAGACGATTACTGCCTATCAGTTAGGGTCGAAGAACCGCCTGCTCGGCAACCGCCTCCAGATCAACGGCGAAGTCTTCTATTATGATTACAAGGATTTCCAGGCGCTGCAGGTGATCCGCGACGCCGCCATTCCCGGCTTCTTCATCCAGACGACCAATTCGCAGAAATCATCGATGTACGGCGGCGAGTTGGAGGCCGAGGTCGCCGTTTCCTCCGCGGGTCGCCTGTCGCTAGCGGCCACCTGGCTCCATGCCCGCTTTGATACCTATATCATTGGCGCGACCAACCTGTCGGGCAAGCAGATCCAGGCCGCGCCCGATTTCACGCTAGGTGGCGCCTACGAGCACCGGTTCGATTTCGACAGCGGCGCCCGCCTGACCTTCGGCATC
This sequence comes from Sphingobium sp. B2D3C, assembly GCF_025961835.1. Taxonomy (NCBI): domain Bacteria; kingdom Pseudomonadati; phylum Pseudomonadota; class Alphaproteobacteria; order Sphingomonadales; family Sphingobiaceae; genus Sphingobium; species Sphingobium sp. B2D3C. The sequence goes on from NZ_JAOQOK010000001.1 coordinate 2,648,686, forward strand.
GACAGCAAATATGTGACGGGACATTTCGTGGCCAACAGCAACGCCCCCGGCTCCTATCAGGATGGCTATTTGCGCTCCAATGCGAGCTTGACCTTCGAAACCCCCAATCGCGCGTGGCAGATCTCGGCGTTCGTCAGGAACATCGAGGACAAGGCGCAGATCGCGGCCTTCCAGCCGTCCGCAAATGGCGACTTGGTGCTGCTCAATCCGCCGCGCACCTTCGGCGCGACGGTCAAATGGCGCTACTGATCGTGGCAGGCCAGCTATCATCGATGCGAGGCGCAACCGCATGACGGATCAGTCCTCCCTCCTCTTCGACCAGTTCACTTTGAAAGGGCGGCAACTCGCCAATCGCTTCGTCCTCCCCGGCATGCAACGCGGATGGAGCGTCGACGGCGCGCCGACCGATACGCTCACCGATTACTACGTGCGGCGCGTGAAGGGTGGCGCGGGCCTTATCATCACGGAGTCGGTCGCGGTCGATCACCCCAGCGCGACACGGTCGGCTGTTTTCAGCCGGTTGGACGAAGGCACGTTCGAGGCCTGGCGCCAGTGCGTTGGGGCAGTGCGCGCGGCAGGCGGGCACATTCTCCTGCAACTCTGGCATGAGGGCGCCGTGCGCAAGGATGAGGACCTGGGAGACGGGGTGGTCGTCACGCCGACACTCAGCCCATCCGGATTGATGGCGGCGGACCGACCGCGTGGTCGGGCGGCGACGCTTGAGGAACTCGAGGAAATCAAACAGGCCTTCGTTCGCTCCGCGCTTCTCGCGCAAAAGGCCGGGGCAGACGGCATAGAACTGCACGGCGCGCACGGCTATTTTCTCGATCAGTTTCTGTGGGAGCAAACCAACCGCCGCTCGGATCGCTATGGTGGCCAGTCGCTGCCCGAGCGGGCGCGCTATCCTGCCGAAATTGCGCGAAGCGTACGTGCAGCCTGCGGGGAAGATTTCATCATCTCCTTTCGCTTTTCCCAGTGGAAGGAGATCGATCTCAAGGCGCGGATCGCCGAGACGCCAGAGGAGCTGGCGCTATTCGTCTCGCTGCTGCGGGACTCAGGAGTCGATATTCTCCACGTGTCGACGCGACGTTTCTGGGAGGCTGCCTGGCCGGAGAGCGACAAGACGCTGGCCGCTTGGGTCAGGCAACTGAGCGGACTCCCGGTCATCGCCGTGGGCAGCGTCGGACTGAGCACGGACATCATGGAAACGGCTCAGGGCCTGGAATCGCACTCCGATGTACAGGCGAGCATCGCTATTCTCGACCAGGGTCTGCAGCGGAGCGACTTCGACCTTGTCGCTGTCGGGCGCGGGCAGATTAGCGACCCCGAATGGGTCAACAAGGTGCGGGAGCAGCGTTATGGTGACATCATCGCCTTTTCCCGCAAAGCGCTTGGTAAGCTCGATGGGGAAACGGACCATATGGAGGGTGTGCCCCCAAAGGCCTGAGCGACACATCGGTATGGCAGATATCAGGATAAGAGTTGGGACGAGGCAATGAGCTCTGGCAGGCCAGCCGAATCAGCGGCGGATGAGGCGGTCGATCTGAACGGGCCGACCAGCCGCCCGGATGCCACGCGTGCATCATGGATCGCGCTCTCCATCCTGCTGCTCGTCTATCTGCTCAACAATCTCGATCGGTTCATCCTCTCGATCCTCGCCCAGCCGATCAAGGAAGAGTTGCGCCTCGCGGACTGGCAGCTTGGCCTGCTCACCGGCTTCGCCTTCAGTCTCCTGTATGTCGTCGTCGGATTTCCGATGGCGCGCCTGTCCGACCGGGGAAACCGGACGTTGATCCTGTCCCTCTGCGTGGCCTTCTGGTCGATCATGACCGCGCTGTGCGGGCTCGCGACAAGTTTCGTGCAGCTTTGCCTGTTCAGAGCCGGTGTCGGTGTCGGTGAAGCGGCTTGCCTGCCCGCTTCACACTCGTTGATCAGTGATCTCTTTCCGCCGGAGGCGCGAACGCGCGCGATGTCGATCTTCGGGCTGGGCCTGCCGCTGGGCGGGTTTGCCGGCGTCGTGATCGGTGGCTTCGTCATGGACCATTGGGGATGGCGCAGCGCGATGCTGGTCGTGGGTCTGCCCGGCCTGCTGGTAGCCCTGCTGACCTGGATGGTTATCAAGGAGCCCGAGCGGGGCCGTTTCGAGCGGGCATCCGCGCGGACGTTGCCCAGCGCCGGGTCCCTGATCGAAGTTGCGATGACGTTATGGAAATCGCCCATTGCCCGGAATGTGATCATTGCTCTGACGGCTGCGGGCCTGGTGGGCGCGCCCAATGTCACCTTCATGGGCCCCTACATGATCCGCCGCTTCGACCTGGGCTACACGGAACTGGGCGTGATCATCGCGCTGACCTTCATGCTCGGATCGGCCATATCGACGCTGGGAGGCGGGCTCATCGTCCATTGGGCATCCCGCTTTGACGACCGCTGGATCATGTGGGTGCCTGCCATCGGCGTTGCGCTCAGCGCGCCATTATATGTCGCGGCTTATGCGCAAAGCAGCTGGCAGGGCCTCGCGGCGATCCTGTTTCTCGCATCCGTCGTCAACTCGACCTATCTCGCGCCTTCCTACGCCATGCTGCACAGCACGGTCGGGCCAAACGGACGTGCGACCGCATCGGTCATCGCGAGCTTCTGCCTCAGTCTGATCGCGATGGGTTTTGGTCCGCTGCTTGCCGGCATGGGGATCGATCTGCTGGCAGCTCATCTCTTCAGCGCCCTTGAGCAAGGTAGTTTTTCGAGCGCGTGCCCCGGCGGCGCGGCCGCCACCGGGAGCGCCCCGGAACTGGCCAGCGCATGCCGCTCCGCGACATCCCAGGCCACGCAATGGGTGATCATGGGATGCCTCGCAGCGATGGTATGGCCCGCCTGGCATTTCTTCCTTGCGGCGCGTCACATGACCATTCGGACCACCTCAAATGCACATCATTCGCGCGTCTGACTAACCGGCTTTGACAAGAGCGGGTGACGCTTGTCCGAGGTCATCGGATGACCGCGCCGCCGGACAGCGCGTTGTCCAAAGCGGGCATAGAGTGTCGGAAGAACGAACAGCGTCAGCAGCGTTGCGGATATCAGGCCGCCGATCACCACGGTCGCCAGCGGCTTCTGGACCTCGGCTCCGGAGCCGCTGGCAAACGCCATGGGCACAAAACCCAGGCTTGCGACCAGCGCAGTCATGGCGACCGGCCGCAGGCGTTGGATCGCGCCTGTTCGTGCTGCCTCGGCGCGGCTCATGCCCTTGCCGATCAGATCCTGAATGGAGCTGACCATGACCAGCCCGTTCAACACCGCGATTCCCGACAGCGCGATGAACCCCACCGCCGCCGAGATCGAGAAGTCCATCCCGCGCAGGAAGAGCAGCAACACGCCGCCGACGAGCGCGAAGGGCACGCCGGTGAAAACGATCGCCGCGTCCCGAACATTGCCGAGCGCACCGTAGAGCAGCAACAGGATGATGACGAAGCAGCCCGGCACGACAAGTTTCAGCCGCTCGCTTGCCGAAGCGAGATTCTCGAACTGCCCGCCCCACTCGAGATAACTGCCCGCAGGCAAGCGCACCTCGTTCGCAATCGCTGCCTGAGCGTCTGCAACGACACTGCCCACATCGCGGCCCCGGACGTTGGCCTGGACAACGACGCGGCGTTTGCCGTTCTCGCGGCTGATCTGGTTTGGCCCGTCGACCACCGCAATCGTCGCCACGCTCGACAGGGGGACATAGGCGCCCCCAGCGACCGGCACCTGAATCTGGGCCAGTGCGCCAAGGTCGGCACGTTGGGCCTCGGAAAGGCGGATGACCACCGGGAAGCGTCGATCACCCTCGAAGATCATGCCTGACGTGCGGCCGCCGATCGTGGCGGTGATGGTGTCCTGCACGTCCTGCGCCGTCACGCCGAGCCGCGCCATCGCATCGCGATTGACGCGGATGTCGAGCATCGGCAGGCCGGTGGTCTGCTCGACCTTTACGTCGGTCGCGCCTTCCGTCCTTCGCAGAACCGAAGCGATTTGCTCGGCTACCCGGTTCATCGATGCGAAATCGTCACCGAAAACCTTGACCGCGACATCGCCGCGGACGCCGGCAATCAGCTCATTGAAGCGCATCTGGATCGGCTGAGTGATCTCATAGGCGTTTCCGGGAATCTTCCCCAACTCGCCTTCTAGACGCTCGACCAGCGCCGCCTTGGTCAGGTGGGGATCGGGCCACTCGTCTCGTGGCTTGAGGATCACGAACATGTCCGTTGCATTGGGCGGCATCGGGTCGGATGCCAGTTCCGCCGTGCCTGTCTTGGAGAAGACGAACTTCACCTCCTTTTGACGCGACATCATCTGCTCGAGCGGCACCTGCATCGCCTGGCTTTGCTGGACCGATGTCGCCGGGATCCGCAGGGCCTGGATCAGGATGTCGCCTTCATCGAGCTGCGGCAGGAACACCTGCCCCAGCGAGAGGAATGCCGCCGCCGCGATCGCAAGGCTTCCAAGCGCCGCTCCGATGGTGAACGAAGGCATCTTCATCGCCCGATCGAGGCCCGGTTCGTACCGCGCCTTCAACCAGGAGATGATCCGGCCATCCTTTTCCTCAACCTTCTTCGAAAGCCAGATCGCGATCATCGCCGGCACGAAGGTCAACGACAGGATGAAGGCGAAGGCGAGCGCGATGATGACCGTGAGCGCCATCGGCACGAAGGTCTTGCCTTCCACCCCGGTGAGCGTGAGCAGCGGCACATAGACCAGAATGATGATCGCCTGGCCGTACACAGAGGGACGGATCATTTCGCGCGCCGCGCTCCCGACATTGCCGAGCCGTTCCTGCACTGTGAGCAGGCGGCCCTCATGATGCTGCTGTTCGGCGATACGCCTGAGCGCATTCTCAACGATGATGACGGCGCCATCAACGATAAGGCCAAAGTCGAGCGCGCCAAGGCTCATCAGATTGGCTGAGACGCCGACGCGCAGCATTCCGAAACCGGTCAGCACCATCGTGATCGGGATGACCAGCGCAGCGATCAGGGCCGCCCGGAAGTTGCCGAGCAGCAGGAACAGGACGACGATGACCAGAAGCGCGCCTTCGCTGAGATTCTTTGCGACCGTCTTGATCGTCGAGTTCACCAGTACCGTCCGATCCAGCACCGGCTGAATGACGACGTCGGGGGGCAGGGATGCGTTGATCTCCTGCAGCCTGTCGGCAACCGCGGTCGCCACGGTGCGACTGTTTTCACCGATCCGCATGATCGCCGTGCCAACCACCACTTCGGTGCCGTTCTCCGAGGCTGATCCCATCCGAACCGCCTGTCCGGTCTGCACCGTGGCGACCTGATCAAGCGTGATCGGCACGCCTTCGCGGGTGGCGATGACTGTCCGCGCCAGTTCCGCTTCGTTGCGGATCAGCGCGTCCGATATGACCGCGAGACCTTCGCCACCGCGATTGACGAACCCGCCCCCGACGCTGGAGTTGTTGCGCTCAAGAGCAGTGCCGAGGTCGGTCAGGGTCAGACCTATCGATGCCAGTTTCTGAACATCGGGCACGACGAGATATTGTTTGGCGTAGCCCCCGATCGAATCGATCCCGGCGACGCCGGGCACATTCTTGAGGAGCGGCGTGACGATCCAGTCCTGCGTGGTGCGCAGATAGGTGGCCTTATCGGACTCGCTGGTCAGCCGTTGCCCTTCGGGCGTAATGTAGCTGCCGTCCGGCTGCTGCCCAGGCTCGCCGGGCCGATGCTTGTCGTCGGCCCGATGGTCGAGCCGAACGGTCCACATATAGACCTCGCCAAGCCCCGTCGCGATCGGCCCCATTTCAGGGCTGACACTGCCGGGCAGGCTCTCTTTCACGCTTTCAAGGCGTTCGCCGACCTGCTGACGCGCGAAATAGATGTCGGTCGCGTCGGTGAACACGGCCGTGACCTGAGCAAAGCCATTGCGGCTCAGCGAACGGGTGTACTCAAGACCGGGAATACCGGCGAGCGCGGTTTCGATCGGAAACGACACCTGCTTCTCGACCAGTTCAGGCGAGAGCGCGGGCGCACGAACGTTGATCTGCACCTGATTGTTGGTGATGTCCGGCACGGCGTCGATCGGCAGGCGGGACAAGGAATAGGCGCCGATGACGGCGGCAACGGCGGTGAGAGCGAGGACAAGCCAGCGCTGCTCCACCGCCCATGTGACGATGCGGGCGATCATGGTTCAGTCCTCGTGGCTTGCTTCGCTCTTGCCGAGTTCGGCCTTGAGCGTGAAACTTCCGGTGGTGGCGATCCGCTCACGGCCTGAAAGCCCAGAGCGGACGAGCACGGTGTCGCCGGCGGGATCGCCAAGCTGCACCGGCGTGACCCTGAAGCCTGTCGCCGTCCGAACGAACACAACCGTTTTCCCCTCGACCGTTTGCACGGCCGTCAAGAGCACGCGCACAGAGGCGGGACCGTCGCCGCCGCCAGCCAGTTGCACCGACGCGGTAACCGCCTCGCCAACGCGCCAGACGCCGCTGCCATTGTCGAGCGATGCGATCGCCGGCACCAGTTTTGTCTGTGGATCGAGCGCTGGCGATACGAAGCTGATCTGCCCGATTGCCGACCGTCCTGCTGCGGTGACCGTCACGGGCGCACCGGGACGGACGCGGCCCGCATCCTCGGGCTTGAGGCTGAGCGAGAGCGAGACCTTCGACAGATTGGCGACCCGGAACAGCTCGGCGTCAGCCGCAACTGTTTGACCGAGCACCACCGGTCGCGCGATCACCTGGCCCGAGAGGGGGGCAACGATGCCGAGGCGATTGAGCCCGCTCCCACCGCCACCAGTTGCCGAAACCTGGCTTTGCGCCTGAGTGAGTGCGATCCGCGCTTCGGTTGCCGCGGTTCGCGCCGCGATCAGGTCCTGCTCAGGTGAAACGCGCTGAGAGAACAGCCGTTGCTCGCGCGCGAGATTGGAATTGGCGAGGGCGAGCCGTGCCCGGGCCGCCTCGACCGCCCCCTTGAGCTGCGCCGCCTCGCGGCTCTCGATCACCGCAAGCGTCTGCCCGCGGGAAACGCTTTCGCCGAGATTGCGGTTAAGCGCGACGACACGACCGGCGATCGCCGCTGAGACGACCTGTGTCGCCTGCGGATCGCCATCGATCGTCGCGGGCAGTTCGATCGTGCCGGCGCCGCCGATCAGCGGAACGGCAACCTGCACGCCTGCCGCCGCGATCTGTTCGACCGAGAGCGTGATGACGCCTTCATCCGCATGACCGGTTTCCTTGGGTTGCTCGGGCGCGGACTCGTTCGTCGAAGCGCCGTCACCGCAGGCAGCCAATATGAGCGCGAGCGACAATGCGCCCGCAAGCTGGATTTTCTTCATGACTGGTTTCCCCCTTGAGGCGCGGGAGCGGTCAGCCGCTCCAGCCGCGCACGGGCATTGTGATAATTGGCGAGGGCATCGATCGCAGCGACGCGGGTGTCCGCGAGCGTGCGCTCGGCGTCGAGCAAGTCGAGCTGGCTGAACTTGCCCTCGCGATAGCCGATCCGTGCGATACGGGCCGCCTCCTGCGCGGCCGCAAGCGCCGGGCCGGCGGCCGCGCGTGCGGTCGTTTCGGCATTGGCTGCTTCAGCTTGCGCTTCGGCAATCGCCTGATCGACATCGAGTGCCGTCATGCGCCGCCGCGCCTCAGCCCTTGTGCGCTCGGCACTAGCCTGCGCCACCGCCGCCCGGCCGTTGTTGAACAGCGGGATTGCAATCGAGATGGCGAAAGCCGCGGCGGTGTCGTTGGTCGCTTCCAGACGCCGGAGCGCCGGCCCGATATTAAGATCGGGCACACGATTGGCGCGCGCCAGACGGATGCCGGCATCGGCGACGGCAAGATCGGCGTCGGCTGCCGCAAGCGTGAGCGTGCCGGAAGCGGACGGCGCGATCATCGGGCCATAGGATACTGTCGGAATTTGGTCCAACAGCCCGATATCCAGTGCACCATCAATCGAACGGCCAAGGCGTCGTGCGAGGTTTAGCCGCGCGACGTCCGCAAGCCGGGCGGCGCGTTCCAGGCTCGCCGCCGCGTTGATCCTGGCGAGATCCGCACGCTGTTCTTCAAGCGGTGAAGCACGGCCGGCTTGCACCCGCACCTTTGCCGCCTGCAGGGCATCGTTCGCGATCCTGAGCTGGTCATGGGCGGTTGCGAGCCGTCTTTCCGCCGCGATTGCCTCGACATAGAGCGACGTAACCTGAAGGCGGACATCGGCCGCGACGACCGCTGCTTCCAGTTCCGCACGCGAAAGTTGCGCTGTGGCGACAGCCATACGCGCACTGCGCTTGCCGCCGAGTTCGATGGGCAATGTCACGCCCATCGTCGTCTCCGCGCTCCGGAGCCCCCTATATAGTCCGGTGCCGACGAGATTCTCGACCTGCGCCTGTGCCACCGGGTTGGGACGCAGGCCCGCAACCATGCGGTTGGCGCGCGCGGCTTCGATAGCGGCTTTGGCAGCGTCGGTTGACGGTGCAGCGCCGCCCGCTGCGGCGATGGCCTGTTCAAGCGTGAGGATCGACCCCGCAGCATCGGCCGATACGCGCCCCTGTTGCGCCTGCGCCGCCGAGGCACAGGACGCTGCGGCGAGCATCGCCGCGAGCAATTTCTTCATGAGTGATTCTTCCTGACAGCTGATCGTCAGGCCGGCATGTGCCGGCCGGCGAAACCGTCAGGCTTGGGGCGGCCTTGGCAAGACGCCGCCGCGGGCATCCGGCAGCGGCGCGCGCAAATGGCGCTGCTCGGGATCGTTTGTCACCAGGCTCGCCTGTGACCCGATGATCGTTGCAGGCGTTCCAACATGATGTCCGTGACAGGGATTGTGATGATGCGGCAGTCCATTGTCGCTGTCGGCGGGCACCTCGTCGCCATCACCCGGTGCGTGGACCGTAAGTTCGGCGCCAAGCACGCTCCCGCCCACCGCTTCAGCAGCGTGCGCCATGCCCGCGAAGCCGGAAAGCACCAGCATCAGGCAGGCGAGCAAAGGGAGAAGCTTGCGCATCATCTGTCCCTTACCACCCAGACGCCACGACGTAACCGCTTATTTGAAATGAGCTCCTTATCCGTAAGGATGATTTGCGCGCCGCTGGAGGTGGCGAGAGCGATGCCCCGTTATCGAGATGGGCAGCAAGCATACTGTGCTCGTCGACGTGAGCAGCGGCGGAGGTTTTCGCATCACGCGCCAGGCTTTACGCGGTCACCCTCGCGCAAGCTTGCGGGACCGGCTTGGAAAGCGTGTACGTGACGCCTACGACAGCTCATGCGCGCATTGGGCATTGCGGCGAATCCAGGATGGAATGTTAGGGGCGGACATGGTGAAGCATATTTTCTGGATCATCCTCGCGATCATCGGCGCCGTCTGTCTCGGCATCGTCGCCACGGCACGCGGCGAGGCGGTCAACGCGCTGTGGATCGTCATTGCCGCGGTGAGTATCTTCCTCGTCGCCTATCGTTATTATGCGCTCTACATCGCCCGGCACGTCATGCGGCTCGATCCTGCTCGCGCCACGCCGGCCCAGTATCGGGGCGACGGGCTGGATTATGTCCCCACGGATCGCCGCGTCCTCTTCGGTCATCACTTTGCGGCCATTGCCGGCGCCGGCCCGCTGGTCGGCCCGGTGCTCGCGGCGCAGATGGGCTATCTGCCCGGCACGCTCTGGATCATCTTCGGCGTCGTGCTGGCCGGCGCGGTGCAGGATTTCATGGTGCTGTTCATCTCGATGCGGCGCGACGGAAAATCGCTCGGTGAACTGGTCCGAATGGAGATGGGGCCGGTCGCCGGCACGATCGCGCTCGCCGGCGCCTTCCTGATCATGGTCATCATCCTCGCAGTGCTCGCCCTCATCGTCGTGCGCGCACTGGCGGAGAGCCCCTGGGGCATGTTCACTGTCGCCGCCACGATCCCCCTCGCCCTCTTGATGGGCATCTACACACGCTGGATCCGCCCGGGCCGCATTGGCGAGGTTTCGCTGCTTGGCTTCGTGGGGCTGATGCTCGCCATCATGTACGGGCAATCGGTCGCCGCTTCCCCCGTCTGGGGGCCGATCTTCACCTTCACGCCCACGCAGCTCTGCTGGATCCTCATCGGCTATGGCGCCGTCGCCTCCATCCTGCCGGTGTGGCTGCTGCTGGCGCCGCGCGATTATCTGTCGACCTTTCTCAAGATCGGCGCGATCGCGGCGCTGGCGATCGGCATCGTCGTCATGGCCCCGCCGCTGCGGATGCCGGCGCTGACCCAGTTCGTCGGCGGGGGCGGTCCGGTCTGGTCGGGTGGCCTCTTCCCCTTCCTGTTCATCACCATCGCCTGCGGCGCCGTCTCGGGCTTCCATGCGCTCATCTCCAGCGGCACGACGCCCAAGCTCATCGCGGCAGAAACCGATGCGCCTTTCATCGGCTATGGCGCGATGCTGATGGAAGCGTTCGTGGCGATCATGGCGCTGGTCGGCGCCTCGATCCTCGATCCGGGCATCTATTTCGCGATGAACAGTCCAGCCGCGATCACCGGCGGCGATCCCGTGAGCGCAGCGGCCGCGGTCACCGCCATGGGCTTCCCGGTCTCAGCCGACACATTGGCCCAGACCGCCCGCGATGTCGGTGAGCACAGCATCGTCTCGCGAACCGGTGGCGCGCCGACCCTCGCCGTCGCCATGGCCGAGATTTTCAGCCATGTCGTCGGCGGGCCAGCGATGAAGGCCTTCTGGTATCATTTCGCCATCCTGTTCGAGGCACTGTTCATCCTGACGGCCGTCGATGCAGGAACCCGCGCCGGCCGCTTCATGCTGCAGGATCTGATCGGCCTCGCCGTCCCCTCATTCCGCGCGGGCAACGCCCTGCTGCCAGGGGTGATCGCGACCGGTCTGTGCGTGGCCAGCTGGGGCTTCTTCCTCTATCAAGGCGTCACCGATCCGCTTGGCGGCGTGAACACGCTCTGGCCGGTGTTTGGCATCTCCAACCAGATGCTCGCGGCCGTCGCACTGATGCTTTCTACCGTGGTTCTCTTCCGTATGAAGCAGCACCGGTTCGCCTGGGTGACCGTGGTGCCCACCCTCTGGCTGCTGGTCTGCACGCTGAGCGCCGGCGCGCTCAAGCTCCTGTCGAGCGATCCGGCCGTCGGCTTCCTCGCGCATGCCCGGCGCTTCTCGGACGCTGCCGCCCGGGGCGAAGTTCTGGCCCCGGCGAAATCCATGGCGGAGATGAACGCGATTATCTTCAATGATCGGATCGATGCCGGTCTCTGTGCGCTCTTTGTCGCCGTGGTGCTCTCGCTGCTCTTCTTCACCATCCGGACATGCCTGGCGAGCCTGCGCAATCCCGCTCCGACGGCGCATGAAGCCCCGGCCCAGATGGTGCCGGCGGAATGAGCGGCCTGTGGCATCGGCTGCGCGCCACCGCGCGCTTGATGGTCGGGCAACCGCCTTATGAGGCCTATCTGGCCCATATGGCGCGTCACCATCCCCAGGCGGTACCGATGACGCGGACCGAGTTTTTCCGCAACCGTGAGCAGGCGCGCTATGGAGGCGCTGGCGGAGGCAAGTGCTGCTAGGTTATTCGGCCCCTATTTCGGAGCCAAAGCCTGCATCCCGCATCTGCTTTTCGTCGCGCTCGGCCTTTCGCTGGCCATCCTCAATATAATCGCGCTCGCGACCTTGTGGCTTATCGGTGTTCGGGACGACCGAGCGGTTGGACGGCTCGGGTCTGCCGTCCGGCATGGACCGATCCCGTTCCGGCTTTTGTCGAGGGTTGTGTTCTTCCATGTGTCTTCTCCGTTTCTGTTTTGGAAACGGAGGCCGCAGGAGCCAGTTCCGCGCGCGTTCAACGGTGCGGCTTTCTCCATCATTCTATCCGCGCAGGATCTTTTCCATCCCCCTGCCCTTCGCGAGTTCATCGATCAGTTTATCGAGATAGCGGATTTCGCGCATGGTGCCTTCCTCGATCGTCTCGACGCGCACCCCGCAGACAACGCCGGTGATCAGGGAACGCGCGGGGTTCATGCAAGGGGCGGTTGCAAAGAAGTTCTCGAATGAGGTGCCGGCGGCCAGCACGCTGTCGAGGGACTCTTGGCTGTGCCCCGTTAGCCAGCGCAAGATCTCGTCCACCTCTTCCTTTGTGCGCCCCTTCTTGGCTGCCTTGGCGACATAGAGAGGATAGACGCTCGCGACGCTAACTGAATAGATACGATGCCCTGCCATCGGCCGCTCCATCACATGATCGTCCTCGAAGCATGAATAGAGGACCGGCGATAAGCAAGTGCTCTGCCGGAATGACCGTTCCGTGGCAGAAAGGTGGTTGCGTCTCAACACCGTTCAAGCATCGCAAATTTTCGGTTCCTGACGTTGAGGGGCCTGCGATGTCCACACCGCGGCCACGACGGCGATCAGGCCGATGACTGCGGCGCCGGCCCCTGCCAGGGCGACAGCGCGATAGCCAAGTCCCGCGGCGATGACAGCGCCACCGATGGCGGCGCCGATCGCGTTGCCGAGATTGAAGGCGCCGATATTGACGGCCGACGCCAGATTGGGCGCATCCGCTGCGGCAGCCATCACCCGCACCTGAAGCGGCGGAACGAGCGCGAAACTTGCAACGCCCCAGAGAAAGATCAGGACCGCGGTTGGCGCGTCGAACGGCATCAGGACCGCGAACGCAACCAGCACCAGCGCCAGCCCGGCGAGCGTCACCATCAATGTGCGATCGACCGAGCGATCCGCGAAGATGCCGCCCAGCCAGTTGCCCACCGTGAGCCCGACGCCATAGGTCACCAGCATCGCCGTCACGAAGCCGAGCGACGCATGCGTTTCTGCACGCAGGATGGGCGCGATATAGGTGAATACGGTGAACATGGCGCTCGATCCGATCACGGTCAGCGCCAAGGCGGCGAGCACCGGGCCGCGCTTCAGCACGCGCAACTCGGCAACGGCATTGCCGCCTTGGGGTGAAGGCAAGATCGGCAGGGTCAGCCGCAGCGCGGCGATGGTGGCGACGCCCAGTCCGGCGATCCCCCAGAACGACATCCGCCAGCCCAGATGCTCGCCCCCCCAGGTCGCGAGCGGGACGCCGACGACATTGGCGATGGTCAGCCCCATGAACATCGCCGCGACTGCGCCAGCCTTGCGCTCGGGCGGCACGAGGCTCGCGGCCACGATCGCCCCGACGCCGAAAAAGGCGCCGTGGTTGAGCGAGGTGACGAGCCGCGCCGCCAGCAGCATGCCATATCCGGTCGAGATCGCAGCCAACAGGTTGCCGAGCGTGAAGATGCCGGCGAGCGCAATGAGCAGCGTGCGGCGCGGTACCCGGCCGGTGGTCAGGGTCATCAATGGCGCGCCCAGCATCACGCCGAACGCATAGGCGCTGATGAGCAGGCCGGCGGTCGGGATCGACACGCCAAGATCGCCGGCGATGACCGGGAGCAGACCCATGGGTGCAAACTCGGTCACACCGATGCCGAACGCGCCGATCGCCAGTGCGATGATGCCGGGATTCAGTTTCAAAGGGTTCACTCCCGTCAGACCATGGGGGGATTGAGCAGGGCAAAGCCGTCCTGCTGGCGGTAGGGCGTATGCGGATAGGGCGGCATGACGGCGCTGGCCGCATCCAGCGCGGCAATCTGTTCGGGCGTCAGAGCCCAGCCGACCGCGCCCAGATTTTCACGCAACTGGGCCTCATTCCGGGCACCGATGATGACGGAGGAGACGGTCGGTCGGCCCAGCAGCCAGTTGATCGCGACCTGCGGCACGGATCTGCCGGTTTCGGCTGCGACCGCCTCCAGCGCGTCGATCACGCGATAGAGATGGTCCTCCGCAACCGGCGGCGCGAATTGCTCTGTCTCATTCAGGCGACTGCCCGGGGGGATCGGCCGGCCGCGCCCGATCTTCCCGGTCAGCCGTCCCCAGCCGAGCGGGCTCCACACCAGCGCGCCGATGCCCTGGTCGGCGGCGAGCGGCATCAGATCCCACTCATAGGCGCGCCCGATCAGCGAATAATAGACCTGATGGGCGACAAGGCGCGGCCAGCCATGACGATCCGCCGCGGCCTGCGCCTTCATCACCTGCCAGCCTGGATAGTTGGAGACACCGGCATAGCGCAGCTTGCCCGCCGCAATCAGCCTATCGAGCGTGCCCATGACCTCTTCCGCCGGGGTGGACGCATCGAGCGCATGGAGTTGCAGCAAGTCGATATAATCCGTGCCCAGGCGCCGCAACGCATCCTCCACCGCGCGGATCAGCCGTGCCCGTGAGGCGCCCCAATCCTGCGGCCCTTCGCCCATCGGCAGGCCGGTCTTGGTGGAGATCATCACGGCATCGCGCCGCCCCTTGATTGCAGACCCCAGCACCTCTTCCGACGCGCCGTTCGAATAGACGTCGGCGGTGTCGAACAGGGTCACGCCCGCATCGAGACAGATATCGACCAGCCGCCGCGCTTCGGCAGCGTCGCTCTGTCCCCAGGCGCTGAACAACGGCCCCTTGCCGCCGAACGTCCCGGCGCCGAAGCTCAACGCTGGCACGCGCAAACCCGAGCGCCCTAGTTGCCGATAATCCATGCTCGATCCTTCGATTGCGATTTCCACTCATAAATGGACCGCAGCGCCCCGCTGTTGTAGTGCGCATTCGAGCCAAGGATCTTTGCTATGGACGCAAAAGTTATTGAGAGTGGCGATCGCGCGCGCGCCATGGAGATATTCGTCGCGGCGATCGATCGGGGCAGTTTTTCCGCCGCCGGCCGCGCGGTGGGTTTGACACCCTCGGCGGTGAGCCGCGCGGTCGACAGGATCGAAGCGCGACTGGGCGTCAGGCTCCTGCTCCGCTCGACCCGGGCGCTGACCCCGACGGCGGAAGGCCTCGCCTATCTCCAGGCCGCACGGCGCATCCTTGCCGATCTCGACGATAGCGAGCAGCAGATCGCCGATCAGGGCCTGCCGCGCGGACGCCTGCGGATCAGCGCGGCGCTGTCGCACGGGCGGTTGTGCGTGGTGCCGCTGCTCGGCCGCTTCGCGCAGGCTTATCCCCATATTCTGGTCGACATCGCGCTGACCGATGCGCTGGTCGATGTCGCAGCGGGGCAGGCCGATGTTGCGATCCGCTTCGGTCCGCTCGCCGACAGCGCCCTGACCGCGCGCAGACTGGGCGAAAGCCGCCGCGTCATCATCGCCTCACCCGATTATCTGGCACGTACCGGGACCCCGCGCGTGCCGGAGGATTTGCATGGCCACAATTGCCTGAACTTTAACTTTCGCCGCAGTGAGCCCGTCTGGCCCTTCATGCGCGACGGGGAGGCGTTCTCCCTGGCGATGAAGGGGAGCATTGAAGCCAATAATGGCGAAACGCTCGGTCAACTCGCTGCGCAAGGCGTCGGCATCGCACGTGTTGGCGCCTTCAGCGTCGCGCAGGAGATAGCCAACGGCACGCTTGTGCCGCTGCTGGAGGATTATAACCCCGGTGACGTCGAGCAGATCAATGCGGTGTTCGTCGGCGGCGCCAATCTTCCGGCCCGCGTGCGCGTCTTTGTCGACTTTCTGGTCGAGCATATGCGTTAGGTTGCGCCTGTCGCCGTGATGAACGAGACGACCGCTGTGCTCGCGCTCATGGCCCGGAGAAGCTGGTCGCCGGTGACGCCGTGACGCGGAACGGCGCCGTGGATCAGGCGCTCACTCCTTCCTTGCGCGGGCCGCGCCGCAAGAGATAGGCAGCGCCATGACCCAATCTCAGCTGGCCGATATTCTCATTGCACGACTGGTCCGTGACCATGGCGGCACTCGCCAACGCTGGCGCAAGGTCGTCGGTCCGATCCGGATTTACGATCTCAGGACCCATCCCCATTGCAACTGGATGGTCGATGCGACCGGTTCGACCTCCGACATCGCAAAGGTCGAGAGCCTGCTCGATGAACTGCGCCAGAACCACCCCATCCTCATGGCTGACCGTTGACGCTGCGTAGGGGCGCGCCGAGGGCCTAGACGCCCGGCGCGATCAGCACCTTGCACTGCTCGCCGCGCTGTTTGAGGGCCTCGAAGACCGTGGGCGTCTCAGCGAGCGCAATGGTGCTGGTGACCATCAGCCGGGGCGCGATGGCCCCCTGCTCCAATGCGGCGAGGGCGGCCTCATATTCCTGCACGGTGAAGAAGGCACTGGTGACGAGGCGCACTTCCTTGCCGAGCATGGCGAAAGAGTTGAACGTGTCCGGCTTGGTGCACAGGCCCAGCAGCAGGATCGTGCCGCGCGGGCGCACCTGGTCGACGGCCTGCGCGATCAGGCCGGGCACGCCGACGCATTCAAAGACGATATCGGCCATGCCGCCCAGACCCTGCACGGCACTTTCAACCGGGTTCTGCGGGTCCACCACGAACACATCGGCGCCCATATCGTGCGCGCGCTGCTGCTGCGAGGGGGAGATATCCTGCACAGCCACCCTGGCGGCCCCAAGCCGGTTGGCCCAGAAGGCCACCGCAAGCCCGATCGGCCCTGCGCCCAACACCAGCACTTTGTCACCGGTTTTCATGCCCGAGAGGTTCACGCCATGCAGGGCTACGGCAAGCGGCTCGATAATGGCGCCATCCGCCAGCGTCAGCCCCGCAGGCAGGGGCACGCACTGGTTCGGGCGGGTGACGGCATAATCGGCATAGCCGCCGCCCTGCAGCCCGAATGATGCGCACCACTGCACTTCGCCCTTGCGGCAATGTTCGCAGTCGCCGCAGCTTTTGAGCGGGATGACCGAGACGAGCTCGCCGACCTTGCGCCCCTGCGTGTTCCGACCTAGCGCCACCACTTCGCCGGCGAACTCATGGCCCAGCACATCGCCATGCTTGCATCCATAAGCGGCATCCTGCGTCATATGCAGATCACTGCCGCAAATGCCGCAGCGCCCGACCTTGACCACCAGTTCACCCTCGCCCGGCGTCGGATCAGGAACATCCTCGAACGCCAGCGGCGTGTGGAGCGCCTGGAAGATAACGGCTTTCACAAATATGCCCTTTCGTCTCTCGCCGAGGCCCGTGCCCGAGGGGGACATCTCTATCTTATCCGCCTCAATGCTGACACGGCCTAACCGACTGCTCGCATCCAATAAAATGCCAAGCCCGGAACGGACAGCGCTCGATCACATTGTTCTTGAAGATTTCGGGAGGATATATGCCATGGCGAGCACGTCGCAGGACGGGAATGGTGGCTCACCGCATTGGACGACATTCCTCAAGGAGTTCGCCAAGGCACCTCTTTCAGTCGGCTCGCCCATTGCCACCTCGGCGGGTACCATCAAGCGCCAGCTAGCAGGGGTCGACTGGGCCAAAACGCGCCTGTTCGTCGAATATGGCCCCGGCACAGGTGAGTTTACCCGCTATATTCTTGCGCACCTCCCACGCGACGCTCAGCTGATCGCGATCGAAAGCGAGGACGGGCTTGCCGACCATCTTCGCCAAACCGTCGATGATCCTCGTCTGACCGTCCATACAGGATCGGCTCTCCAAGCTCGGGCCATCCTTGGGGACGACGTGGTCGCGCGGGTAGACTATATTCTCTCTGGCCTCCCCTTCTCCGCGTTGGAGAAGTCCGACAGGGCGAGGATCGTGGAAGATGCAGCGCGCCTTCTCAACGATGACGGTGAGTTCCTCGCTTATCAGGTGCGTCGGACGATCGAACCCTCACTCCGCAAAGTCTTCACACGAGTGAAACGGCGCCGGCGCTGGCTCAACGTGCCGCCTTATCATCTCTATTGGTGTCGAGAGCCGAAGCGATCTCGCCCTTCGAACCGGGTGGATTGATCCGGCGTCGCTCCCCATCACAATTGCTCGATCGCGGCGTTAGGCGCTCCGGTCTGTGTATGCGATGGGCTAAGGCGGCAGCGTCTTCCTCGCTGAGGCCCCCTACCCTGTCGCCCCGCAGCGGGCCATCAGATACTCCATGATCGCGCTTGCGCGGGACGCCCCTATTCAGCAGCGATCGCGTCGATATCATGGGCCGGCTTTGCCGTCCTCAGCTGCATCATGTGCCGCCGGTAGGTCGCGAGCGCCTGCCCCACCACCTGATCCATATTATAATAGCGGTAGGTGGCGAGCCGTCCGACGAACAGGACATCGGGCGTGCCCAAAGCGAGCGCTTCATAGCGTTTGAACAGAGCGGCATTTTCCGGGCGCGGGATGGGGTAATAGGGGTCACCCTCCGCACTGGGATATTCGTAAGTGATGCTCGTGCGGGCCGCACTCTGGCCGGTCAGATGCTTATACTCGGTAATCCGCGTATAGGGCACCGCTTCGGACGGATAGTTGATGACGGCGACCGGCTGCAGCCATTCGGTGGCGCGGGTCTCGTGCCGAAACTCAAGCGAGCGATATGGCAGCTTGCCGTAGCGATGGCCGAAATATTCATCGATTGGCCCGGTAAAGACGAGGCGGTCATACCGCACGCGGGCCGCAACCGCCTCGAAGGTGACGCCAAGCTCCACGTCAATCAGCGGATGGTCGAGCATGGCGGCGAACATCGCCGTATAGCCGTCTGCCGGCATCGCCTGGAAGCTGTCGGTGAAATAACGATCATCCGTATTTGTCCGCGTGGGCACGCGGGCTGTCACCGATTTGTCGAGTTCGGACG
The DNA here is from genome assembly GCF_025961835.1 of Sphingobium sp. B2D3C. NCBI lineage: Bacteria > Pseudomonadati > Pseudomonadota > Alphaproteobacteria > Sphingomonadales > Sphingobiaceae > Sphingobium > Sphingobium sp. B2D3C. The sequence goes on from NZ_JAOQOK010000001.1 coordinate 2,667,235, forward strand.
GGTCCATGCCCCATTGCTTGCGGGTGTAGCCTTGGAAGAAAGTCTCATAGAGATGGCGCCCCACCTTGGAGATGACCACGTCTGCCGATGTGCGGATCGTCTCGACCGGCTCCGCCTGGCTCTCAAGAAAGGCCTCCGCCTCTGCCTCGTCCGCCAGTGCCAGCCCGTAGAGGCTGTTCAATGTGTCGCGGTTGATCGGCATCGGCACCTGCAGCCCATCAACGTCCGCCAGGACGCGATGCTCGTAAGGGCGCCAGCGCGTGAAGCGTGAGAGATAGTCGACGATGTCCTGACTGTTCGTATGGAAAATATGGGGACCGTAGCGATGGACCAGAATGCCGGCCTCGTCATAATGGTCATAGGCATTGCCGGCGATATGGTCGCGTCGATCGATGACGAGGACGCGCTTGCCGCCGTCCGCCGCGAGGCGTTCCGCCATCACCGCGCCCGCAAAACCCGCGCCGACGACCAGATAGTCGTAATGGCGGGTGGGGCGCGGCGTCATCACCTCCTCGATGAGCGTCGACATGGCATCGACCACCTTGTCCCAGGAGAGGTCGGCGAGACACGCGTCTGCGCTCGCCCTCCACGGGGCATCGGCCGGTGCACGGGCGCGAGAGAGCGCCCGCTCGCACGCAGCCACGAATGCCTCGGGATTGCCGGCGATCTCGACCGCGTCGAGCATGCCATAATGGCGCGCCACATCGATGATCGGGGTGGAGACCACCGGCAGGCCCGCTGCAAGATATTCCGGGGTCTTGGTGGGAGAAATGAACTGCGTGGACGGATTGATGGCAAAGGGCATCACCGCGACGTCCCAGCCCCGCGCATAGTGCGGGAGCTCGCCATAGGCTTTGCTTCCCAGATAGGCGATGTTGGGCCGCTGCGGCAGATCGGCGGGATCGATCTTGACCACGGGCCCCACGAGCACCAGCGACCAATCGGGATGCGCATCAGCGACGGCGGCGAGCAGGGCCAGGTCCATCCGTTCGTCAATGACGCCGTAGAAGCCGAACCGCGGCCGCGCGAGCTCGGCCTGGTCGGAAGGATCCTCGCCCGGCAGGCGCGCCGCGGCAAAATGCGCGGCGTCGACGCTGGAAGGGAAAGCATGGACCGCAGGGTGGCGCGCGCGCTTCGCCTCGTAGAGACTGTAGCCGCCAGTGAAAACCAGATCGGCTCTCTCGAACAGCTCGGCTTCCAGTTCCGCCAGCTGGGGGGGCGCAAACCGGAAATTCGCCAGCTCGTCCATACAGTCATAGATGGTGCAGGCCGCCTGGAGATGCCGCGAGAAGGGCAGCATCATCGGCGTATAGTACCATGTCACCAGCGGCTCGGCCTGTTCGCCCAGATGGGCGTCGAGCAGGTGCCGCAGGGTTGCTTGGCTTTCCGCATCCGTCAGGCCTTCCGGAAGGCGCGGTGTCGCGACGGTGATGTGCGGGGCGGGTGTCCTCAACTCCAGCCAGGCATCAGCGGTCTCGCCGCTGACGAGCGGTTCCTCCCAGAAGGTGACCGGCTGACGATATGCGAAACGCGACATAAGATGTTGCGGGCGCTGGAACACGAAGTCCCAGCGCAGATGCGAGAAGCACATCAGCGTCATTATTTGTGGCTTTCGAGGCTAGAGCGGAATGAACCTGTACGGGCATCAATGCGCGCACAGCGTCCTTGCTCCCGCTTATTTACCACGATTGATCGATATCAATACGATAGTGCCAGCATGACTTTGATTGGAGGCGAACGGGGGGCCGGGTTGGTATATGCTCGGTGCACGGCCATCGCCGTATGAGGTTCCCTTGGACGCCGTATCGACCCAGCTTGCCCCTCTCGCCCTGTGGGGCGGGTGCGAATGCACGATCAATCGCGTCGGGGATGATTATCTCGATCAGTCGGCGCGGAGCGGGCACAGCAATCGACCCGAAGATCTGGATCGATTGGCCGGACTGGGCGTGACGGCGCTGCGCTACCCCTTGCTTTGGGAGAGCTTTGCCCGAAGCGACCAGCGCGAGGCGCTTTGGGCGTGGCACGCCGACCGGCTGGGGCGCCTGCGCGCGCTTGGCATCCGCCCGATCCTCGGCCTGATCCATCATGGCAGCGGTCCCGCCCCCACCCACTTGCTGGACCCGGCATTTGCGGCGGGTCTTGCCGATCACGCGCGGGAGGCGGCCGAGCGGTTCCCCTGGGTCCAGGATTGGACGCCGGTCAACGAGCCTCTCACCACTGCGCGCTTTTCCGCCCTTTATGGTCATTGGTATCCCCATCTTCACGACGAGACGGCTTTCTGGACCGCGCTCCTCAACCAGATCGATGCCATTCGGGGGGCGATGGACGCGATCCGCACGATCATTCCCGCGGCGCGCCTCGTTCAAACAGAGGATCTGGGGCACACGGACGCGACACCGCAGCGGGCCGCTCAGGCAGGCTTCGACAATCATCGCCGCTGGGCGACCTGGGATTTGCTGACCGGCCGCCTGGTAGCAGGGCACGCACTTTGGGATCATCTCGAGGGTCTGGGACTGTCGGATCGTCTGCGCGACATCGCTTCCGCGCCATGCCCGCCGGCCGTCATCGGCCTCAATCACTATCTCACCAGCGACCGCTTCCTCGATCACCGGCTGGAGCGCCATCCCCCGGCCAGCCATGGCGCTTGCGCCCTCGGGCCGGTTGCCGACGTCGAAGCGGTCAGAGCCATAGCTCACCCCCCGGGCCTTGAAGGCGCCATTCGCGCCGCCTGGGAGCGCTATGAGGTGCCCATCGTGCTCACCGAGGTGCACAATGGCTGCACGCGCGAGGAGCAGATGCGCTGGCTCGATGAGGCCTGGACAACGGCCACGGCGCTCCGCGCGGACGGCATCTGCATCGAGGCAGTGACAGTCTGGAGCCTGTTCGGCGCGTTCGACTGGGACAGCCTGCTCACCCAAAAGGCCGGCCATTATGAGAGCGGCGTGTTCGACGTGCGGGGCGCCCAGCCGCGAGAGACCGCTTTGGCGCCGATGATGCGCGCACTGGCAGGAGGCGCAAGGCCGGCTCATCCCGTCCTGCATGGACAGGGATGGTGGCGTCGACCCGGGCGCCTCACCGGGGCTGCGACAGAGCCACGCGCGATCGATGTACCGCCGGCTCCAGAAGCGCGCCCGCTCTTGATCTTGGGTGCAACCGGAACCTTGGGCCAGGCCTTTGCGGGGGCCTGTTCGCTCCGTGATATCGATCATCGGCTGGTCGGACGAGACGTCATCGACCTGCACGATGCCGCCACGATTGCCGACGCGCTGGATCGGTTGCGGCCCTGGGCCGTCATCAACTGCGCAGGCTGGGTGCGGGTGGATGAAGCAGAGGGCAGCGCCGATGCCTGCCTTGCAACCAATTTCACAGGCTGCGTCGCCCTTGCAGCCGCCTGCGCGCAACGCGACATCCATTATAGCTGCTTCTCCAGCGACCTCGTCTTCGATGGCCATGGTCGGCGCGCTTATGTGGAAAGCGACGCGCCAGCGCCGCTCAACGTCTACGGAGAGAGCAAGGCGCGGGCCGAGGCGGGTGTTCTGGCGGCTGGCGGGCGCGCCCTGGTTATCAGAACCGCATCCTTCTTCTCACCCTATGATCCGCACAATTTCGCCATGCATCTGGTGGCGGCGCTGCGGACCGAACGCGTATTTCACGCCGTGGGGGATTGCATCACCTCGCCCACTTATGTGCCCGATCTCGTCCGCGCCACGCTCGACCTCGTGATCGATGACGAGTGCGGCATCTGGCACCTCACCAGCGACGGCGCTTTTTCCTGGGCGCAGTTTGCGCATGCCGTGGGCGAAAGGATGGAGCTGCCGACCGATCTGATCGAAACGGTCTCCATCGACGCGATGAACTGGCCGGCGCGGCGGCCCCGCCATGCGCCGATGAGCAGCGAGCGCGGCCTGATCATGCCCAGCCTGGCTTCGGCAATCGACCGCTTTGCCCTGCACCTTGGCTGAGCCCAGGTTCGCCGCCCCAGCCTAGGCCTTTTCGAGAACGGCCCGGATCTTGGCCGCGAGCTGCTCGACCGTGAAGGGCTTGCCGAGAAGCTCCACACCGGGATCGACAACACCGTTGTGGACGACGGCGTTCCGCGTGTAGCCGCTGGTATAGAGCACCTTCAGGTCCGGCCGGCGGCGGCATGCTTCATCGGCGAGTTTCCGGCCGTTGATGTCCGGCATGATGATGTCCGTGAACAAGAGCGTGATCTCCGGATGCTCGTCGAGCACGCGCAGCGCCGCATGTCCGCCATCCGCTTCCAGCACGCGATAGCCCAGTTCCACGAGCGCATCGACGCTGAAGCGGCGGACGGCGGCCTCATCCTCGACCACCAGAATGACCTCCTGCTCATCGCCCCTCGGCAGGTCGGCCCGCACCTGTTCGATCTCTCCGGCGGCCTCGCCATAGAAGCGAGGGAGATAGATCTTGATCGTCGTCCCCTCGCCCGGCTCGGAATAGATTTTGATATGCCCGCCCGACTGCCGGACAAATCCGTACACCTGGCTCAGCCCCAGACCGGTGCCCTTGCCCACCGCCTTGGTGGTGAAGAACGGATCAAACGCCTTGGCGATGACGTCGTCCGGCATGCCCGTGCCGGTATCGGTCACGGCGATCATCACATATTGGCCCGCCGGAACGCCGAAATTCTCCGCGGCATAGCGATCATCGGCGTGCGTGTTCTGCGTTTCGATCGTCAGGTGTCCGCCATCCGGCATGGCATCGCGGGCATTGACCGCCAGATTGACGATCGCGTTTTCAAGCTGATTGCGGTCGGCATGGGTGCGCCACACGCCCGCCGCAAGAACCGTCTCCAGCCTGACATCGCCGCCCAGCGAATGCAGCAGAAGCTCGGACATGCCCGAGACGAGCTTGTTGGGATCGAGCACCTCGGGATTGAGCGGCTGCTGGCGCGAGAATGCGAGGAGGCGATGGGTCAGGGTCGCGGCGCGCTGCGCACCATCGATCGCGGCATCGATATAGCGTTTCGCGCGCTCATCATCGGCCATGACGCGCCGGCTCAACAGGTCGAGTGAGCCGATCACCACGGCCAGCATATTGTTGAAGTCATGCGCGATGCCGCCGGTCAGCTGGCCGACAGCTTCCATTTTCTGTGCCTGACGCAAGGCCGCCTGCGCCTGCTCGCGCACGGCCACCTCCTCGGTCACGCGACGCTCGAGATGCTCGTTGAGCTCCCGCAGTTCCGCCTCGGCCCGCTTGCGCGCCGTCACGTCAATCGCCGTGCCAACGACGCGCAGACACCGCCCGGCCTCGTCGAAGACGCCGCGTCCCTTGGCGGCCACCCAGCGCACCAGTCCATCTTCCTTGCCGATCGTCCGATATTCGACATCATAGATCGCGCGGACATTGGGGTCTGCGGCCGCCAGATAGGCTTCGGTGGTATGCGCGCGATCGTCGGGATGGAGGCCTTCGTAAAAATCCTGCATCGACACTTCGACATCGGGCGAGATGCCGAACACCCCTTTCACGATGGGTGGCCAGATCAGAACATCGTTGACCACGTCGACGTCCCAGAAGCCGACCTCGGCGGCATCCGTCGCCAGCCGCAGCCGCTCCTCGCTGATCGCCAGCTCGGCCCGGACGCGCATCCGTTCGGACAGATCGAGCATCGCCCCGATCATACGCAGGGCCCGCCCCTGCGCATCCCGGATGATGTGGCCGCGATCGAAGACGTGGGCGTAGCTCCCGTCGCCCCGCCTGAACCGATATTCTCCGCTCCAGCTGTCCGACGAGCCGTCGATCGCCGCGTGGATGGTCCTGTCCACCTCGTCCCGGTCATCCGGGTGGATCTGCGCGATCCACCATGTCCCGTTATTCTCGATCTGGTCGACCGGGTGGCCATAAGCGATGGAGAGCGCGTCGTTCCAGGTCACATAGTCGGTGACGAAATCCCAATCCCAGATGGCGTCGTTCGTCGCCTTGCTCGCTAGGCGGTAGCGTTCTTCGACCGCGCGAATATCCTCAAGCCGGGTTCGCGCTTCATATTGCCGTCGGCGTGCCCGCAAGGCGGCCGTCGCGACGCTGACCAATGTGGTCGGGTGAAAGGGGCGTTCGAGAAAGGTCACGTTGCCGAGCAATTCGAGATGACGACCGGCCGCCGGATTGCGCTCGATGCCGCCGCCGCGCTGGGTGAGCAGGACGAAGGGAAGATCGGACCATTCCTGCTGCGCGGCGATGAGCTCAACCAGCGGCCTCAGATCGGCCGCCTTGACCGCTTCATCGGTCATCATCACGAAACCAAGGCCCTGTGCGAGGCGCGCGACCAGCGCATCGAGCGACGGGACAATCTCGGTTTCGATACCGGCTTGGTTGAGGATGGCGGCGGCGATCTCTGCATCCCGACCGTGAGGGGCGAGGATGACGGCACGCTCCGAAAAAGTGCGGTTCATCAGCCGCGCTTGTCCTGGCCGAGATCCATCAGATTGCCGGCACCGACCATCGTGGGGATGCCACGCAACACACCCTGAAAATGCGTCAGCGGCTCGCCGATGGTGATGCCTTGTGCGTCGATACGATATTCGCGGATCGTATTCTCATGGACGCCCGAGCGCTTCTTGACGATCGAGATGGCCCGCCGGACATGGCCCACCGCCTCGAAATAGCGCAGCAGCACGACCGTATCGGCCAGATAGGTGATGTCCACCGGCGCCTGCATGTCTCCCACCACGCCATGCTGCGTGACGGTAAGGAACGTGCTCGCGCCGCGCCGATTGAGATATTGAAGCAGCTCGTGAATGTGGAGGACAAGCGCGCTCTCCTCCGGCATCGCCGCGCGATATCCGTTCAGGCTGTCGATCACGACGGTGCGGATGCCATGCTCCTCGACAGTCGCGCGCACCCGATGAGCAAACTCGCCGGGCGACATTTCGGCTGCATCGACCTGCTCGATGATGAGCTTGCCGTCTGAAACGAGGCGCCACACATCGATGCCAAGCCCCTTGGCCCGATCGGCCAGCAGGCCGAGTTCCTCATCGAAGACGAACATGGCCGCCGTCTCTCCGCGCGCGATGCACCCTTTCACGAGATTGAGCGCCAGGAGGGATTTGCCCGTTCCCGTCGGGCCGAGGATCAGCGTGCTGGTGCCGGAGTCAAAGCCCCCGCCGAGCAGGGCATTGAGTTCGGCGCTTTCCGTGGGCGCGGTGGCCCGCACGAAATCGGATTTATGCTCCAGCGACACCAGTCGCGGAAAAACCCGGACACCGCCGGTATCGATCACGAAATCATGATAGCCGCCGCGATAGCGCTGGCCGCGATATTTGAGCATCCGAAGCCGGCGGCGTTCCGAACCGTAAAGCGGTGCCAGCTCCTCAAGCCGCAGCACGCCATGAGCGACGCTGTGCACCGTCTTGTCATTGGTGTCGGAGGTCAGATCGTCGAGCATCAGCACGGTTGCATTATGCTTGGCGAAATAGTGCTTCAGGGCCAGAATCTGGCGGCGGTAGCGCAGCGAACTTTGCGCGAGCAGCCGGATTTCCGAGAGACTGTCGATCACCACCCGCTGCGGCTTGACCCGCTCGATCGCCTCGAGGATGCGCTTGGTGGTTTCGCCCAGTTCGAGGTCAGAGGAGTAGAGCAGGCTCTGCTGCTGATTCTCGTCCAGCAGCGTCTCGGGCGGTACGAGTTCGAAAATGTGGAACTGCTCGTTCAGTGCCCAGCCGTGCGAGGCAGCGGTTTCACGCAGTTCCTCCTCGGTTTCGGACAGGGTGATATACAGCCCCCGCTCCCCCGCCTCTGCGCCGTTCATGAGAAACTGGCTTGCGATGGTCGTCTTGCCGGTGCCGGGATCGCCCTCGACGAGGAACAGCCTGCCGCAGGCAAAGCCGCCCGCCGTCACATCATCAAGCCCCTCAATCCCACTCGACGCCTTCGCCGTCCGATCCATCCGCATATCTCCCTTCGCAAACGCCGGACCGTCTCCGCACGTCCACCGCTCCCGAAAAGAGCAAGCTGAAAACCCACGATAGAGGATTGCGATCCCTCCGTCTCTCAGGATTGCGCGGGCGCAACGCTTTAATTTGAAATTGCGATGTTGGCCCTGCCCGCTGGGAATGCGCGAAGAACCCGAAAGCTGAAGCCCCCTACCGTCGCGCCTCGAAGACCGACGCGCGGCGGGGCGTGAGCAGCTTTACCGGCGCGCCCAGTTCTCGCTCCAGCATGGCGAGCATCCACTGGCGGTGGCGCGCGAGATAATCCACGAAGCCGTCCGGCTTGGCCGGGTCGAATGTCGGCACCGCCCAATCGAGCGAGGGGGCCTTATAGTCAGCCTTCATCAGGCCGACCTCGTCGCGGGGCGGATCGACATGAGCGCCGAGATAGTCGTTGCCCGTGAAGCGAATGAACTGAGCCGGAGAGAAGCCGGCCGAGATCAGATAATCCGGCCCCTGACGGCCGACCTCGCTGCCATAACGCGCCGTGCCCGCCACCGCGAAGCGATTGTTGCGGAAGCGGACGTCGCTCGCCCAGCCCTGCCACTCGGTGGCGACCACCATCTGGACGTCCTTGCCCTTGGCGACGTGGATCACATTCTTCTCGATCAAGGCGTCCGAAATCGTGCCTGACAGCTGAAAGATGCGCGTCCCGTCATTCTGGCTGACATTGTGACGCACCACTGTGCCGCGATTGCCGATATTGTCCTTGTCATTGGCTTTAGGCGAGCAGATCAGCAGAAAGCCGCCGGCATTATCGTGACTGTAATTGTACGCGATGGTCGTCCGGCGCGAGTTGAAGTCGGAATCGAAACCCTGACCGTCATAGCGCGTGCGGGTGTAGGCAGCTTCATTGAGCTGGATGAGGCTGTGATCCGTGCTCCACTGCCAGATTCCGGCGCTGTATCCGGGCGCCCGGCCGGCGGCATAGCGGACGATATTATGCTCGATCAGCGCGCCATCGGTGCCGCGCGGCACGATGCCGTCGCCGCCAACGTCTTCCAGATAATTGTCCCGGATCACGATATCATAGCTTGGATACCAGCGCGCGGCGGTGACCTGATCGCTGATCCCGGCAATGCCGGAGCGGTCGACACGCCAGATGATGTTGCGCTCGATCGCAAGGTCATCGAAACGGGTCGGAAAGCGCGGGCCGAGCGCCTGAAAGACGATGCCGCCATTGTCCTTGCGATCGTTCGTGCCGCGCACATCATGGATGTACATGTCGCTGATGCGGATGCCGCGGACGACGCCGACATTTTCGGCCGACACGAGCACGCCATAGCGCGAGCCGGCAGGCGGGCCATCATTGGTCAGTTCAAGGCCACTCACCGTCACATAGCTTGCATTGAGGATCGCCACCGCATGGGGCGAGACGCCGCCAGCGTCGATGCGGGGGCGCGCCCCTGAACCGGTTGCCCCGACGACAATGGGCGCCCCTCTGCTGCCCGATTGGGTGATGGTGAGCGGTTCTTTCCAGACCGACCCTGCCGCCAGCAGAACCCTGTCGCCCGGCTTGAGCTTCACGCTGCCTAGGCGGGCGAGCGAGCGAAATGGCTGCGTTGCAACCCGACCGTCGAAACGATCATCCCCCGTGATCGCGTTCACATGATAGGTCTCTGCCCTGGCATGGGCAGCGGTGAGGCTGAGCGCCGCCGCGATGAGCTTGAGGCCTCTGCCCGGGCGCATGAAACGCAGGGCCCGGCCTTGCAGGCCAGCGCCGCGATTGCTGAGGTCTGGCGAAGGCCGGTGAACGTGGACGGAGCGGAGGGTCGGAAGCAGCGTGCTGAACATAGTGCGGCAGAGGGCCTTGAAGATCGAACAGTCCTCGCTCTAGCGGCAAGGGCATGAATGTCGAATGACCTGCTGCTCTTCAGGGGACATCGCGCGCGGTTGACTGTTGCAACTGACATAAAACTGTCACAATGGGCGCCACGCGCTCTGCTGAGGGGACAAACAATCAAACAGATTGCGGCACTACCCTATCGGGCTGAAGGCGATGCGCTGGATGCACCGATCCGGATTCTGCTCATCACCTCGCGCGAGACGAAGCGCTGGGTGATTCCCAAGGGCAATGGATCGGCGGGCAAGCTCCCGCATCAGGCGGCCGCGGCCGAAGCCGAGGAAGAAGCCGGCATCGTCGGGGCCGTCTGCCCGACGCCGTTGGGGACCTATCGCTATCGCAAAAGGCGGCGTAACGGCGCCAACTTGATGGTGGACGTCGAGGTGTTCCCGCTGGCGGTCAATCGGGAACTCACAGACTGGAAAGAGCAGCACGAGCGCGAGCGGCGGTGGTTCAGCCTGAGCGAGGCGGCCGATGCCGTCGACGAGCCGGATCTGAGCGATCTGATCCGATCCTTCGCAGCATCCGAGTTCAAGGCGGCGACACGGCGCCAATCGGTGATGGACACCGTTGCGCATACTTCAGGGATAAGCAGGATGTTTGGTTGGTTTCAGCGTCTTTTGCCCAAGCAGGGCAATTTCTTCGATCTGTTCGAAGCGCATGTCCAGACCGTGGTCGCCGGCGCCGACGCGTTGACCCGGCTGCTGCATGACGGGGACAGCCGCGATGACCATATTCGCGAGGTGATCGAGCGGGAAACCGATGCCGACGAGATCATCCGCGAGGTGCTTCACCTCGTCCGCAAGACGTTCCTCACGCCCTTCGACCGCAGCGCGATCATCAGCCTTGTGAGTTCAACCGACGATGCGATCGATGAGATGCAGTCGGCAGTGGCGGCCATCGACATCTATGACGTGCACGACTTCGATCAGGAAATGAAGGACATGGCAGCGATCATCGTCGACAGCACGCGCGTGCTGGCGGAAGCCATGCCGCTGCTGCGCAATGTCGCCCAGAACGGCAAGCGCCTGCATGAACTGACCGAGCGGCTTGTGCGGATGGAAGGCCATGCCGACGCCATCCACAGCGAGGGGCTGAAGCAGGCCTATCGCAAGTTCCGGACGGCCGATCCCATGGCGTTCATCGTCCGGCGCGAGATCTACAAGCATCTGGAGCGGATCGTCGACGCGCTCGAGGATGTCGCGAATGCGATTGACGGCATCGTCATCGACCATAGCTGAGCGCACAGGGTCATGCACAACCTCGCTTTTCCGCTGCTGGTCGGCCTGATCGTCATCGCGCTCGCATTCGATTATCTCAATGGCTTGCATGATGCCGCCAACTCGATTGCGACCGTGGTGGCGACGCGCCTGCTCGGCCCGGTCGCGGCGGTGGTTTTCGCGGCCTTCTTCAATTTCGCGGCCTATTTTCTCATGCTGGCCTTCCCGAGCCTGCACAAGGTCGCCGAGACGATCGGCGCGGGCCTCGTCAGCCAGGATCTGATCACGCCGGCCGTCATCTTCGGCGCGCTGATCGGCGCCATGTTCTGGAATGTGGTGACGTGGCTCAAGGGCATTCCCTCCTCCAGCAGCCATGCCCTGATCGGCGGCCTCATCGGCGCGGGGATGGCCCATGCCGGCATCTCCGGCATCCAGTGGAGCGGCCTCAACAAGACGCTGATCGCCATCGTGCTCTCGCCCACGCTGGGCATGCTGCTCTCCATGCTCATCATGCTGGCGACGAGCTGGGTGTTCCGCCGGGCCACCGCCCGGGGCGCCGAGCATGCATTTCGCTATCTGCACCTGTTGTCCTCGGCCGCCTATTCCGTCAGCCACGGCCTCAATGACGCGCAGAAGACCATGGGCATCATCACGGTGCTGCTCTATTCGACCGGCTATCTCACCGGCGAATTCGCGGTGCCGCACTGGGTCGCGATTGCCTGCTATATCGCGATCGCGCTGGGCACGCTGACGGGCGGCTGGAAGATCATCGAGACGATGGGCTCGCGGATCACCAAGCTCTCGCAGCACCAGGGATTCAGCGCCTCGCTTGGCGGCTCGATCATGGTGTTCACGGCCTCGCTGATGGGCATTCCCGTTTCGACCACCCACACGATTACCGGCTGCGTGATCGGGGCGGGCACCGCGCGACGGGCCTCCGCCGTGCGGTGGGGCGTGGCGCAGAGCGTCATGATCGCCTGGATCATCACCATTCCGGCCTCCGCTGTCGTGGGCGCCGCCTTTTACTTTCTGGCCCGGCTGTTCTGATCTTGCGGCCGTCGTGAGAGGCTAGCCAAACACTGACGCTGCAGCCGGCTTGGCGGCTGGCACAGTGGCGCCTCTATGAAGGTATCGGCGCGCCTACGTCCGCCGCACGCTCCGTGCCCCTGCGCGCCCCTCCGATGGGCGCAACAAAAATCGCTTAACATATGTAAAGACGGGGAACAGTGCGCGTTGCCGTTGGTTAATCAGGCGAAGATTTCCTTTGACCTGAGGTAGATATGAGCCAATCGAATGCCCGGCATGCGACTTCTGCGGCGCTGGCTCTTGTCCTGGCAGGCGGTCGGGGCAGTCGCCTTCATGATCTGACCAGCGCACTCGCCAAACCTGCTCTGCCGGTCGGCGATGTGGGCAGGCTCATCGATTTCACGCTGGCGAATGTCGCCAATTCCGGCATCCCCCGCGCATTGGTGCTCACCCAATATGAGCCCGACGCGCTGCATCGCCATTTGAACCAGACATGGCAGCGCTTTGGCGGCATCGAGCTAGACGTGCTCGACGGCAATGAATGCGGCCCCTTCAACGGAACGGCGGACGCGGTCGTCAAGATCAGCGACCAGATCGACCAGGAAGCGCCGGATCATGTCGTGGTCCTCGCGGGCGATCACCTTTACCAGATGGACTACCGGCCGTTCATCGAACGCCACATGCTGAGCAACGCGAAAGTGACGGTCGGCGCGGTGCACGTCCCGCTGGCCGACGCCGACCAATTCGGCGTCATGACGGCTGGCGCGGATGGCCTGATCACCGATTTCGCGGAGAAGCCGGCCTCGCCTGCGGAAGCGCCGGACCGTCCCGGTCATGCCTTTGCATCGATGGGCATCTATGTCTTCACCTGGCAGCTGCTGCGGCAGGTGCTGGTCGAACTGGCTCCGCTCCATGAGGATCTGGATTTCGGCAAGCATGTCCTCCCCCGGCTGGTGGCCGAGCGAGGCGCCTATGTCTACGCGCTGCCCGGGCGTGGGCAGGCCGCGCCCCTGTGGCGCGATCTCGGCACGGTGGATGCCTATCATGGCATTCATGCCGATATCGCCAGCGGCCGGGTCGCGCTAGATCCCTCGTGGCCGGTCGCCGGGCGGCGCGCCATTGGCCTGCCGGTGCGGTCGGCCACGGTTTCCGACCGTCCGGCCTGGCCGGGCCATATGATCGGCCAGGGTGCCAGCGTCGGCGAGCGAGCCCAGCTTCGCAACGTCGTGGTGATGCCCGGCGCGCGGGTCGGCTCGGATGTGCGCATCGACAATGCGATCGTGACCGGCGATGCCGTCATTCCCGACGGCTTCGATCTCTCCGCAGCGCTCAGGCAGTGCGGCGACAGCTGCCTCGTCTCGGAAGGCGGCATTCGCCTCCTGTCCGCGCAGGCGATGAGCCGGCTCGCCGGCGCGAAACGATCCGCCAAGCCCCATTATGCCTCGGCAGATGAGAGCCCCCGGAGAATGCTGGCGCCCGGACTTTGACCCAGGCAGACGATATCGGCCTGGAGCCAGACGCGACGCCTTTGGCCTTCGCAAAGCCGGACAGGCTGCACCATGAACTGGGCGCCGAATATACCGGCGACGGCGTTCATTTTGCGGTCTTTTCCGAAAACGCTGAGGCCATCGAACTCTCGCTCTTCTCGGACGATGGGGAAGAAGAGGTTCAGCGGCTCGAACTGCCCCGACGAGAAGGCTCGATCCACTCGGGCTTTCTCCCCGGCCTCAAGCCCGGTCAACTCTATGGCTATCGCGCGCATGGCCCCTATGAGCCCGAGCAGGGCCATCGCTTCAACCCCAACAAGCTGCTGCTCGACCCTTATGCGCGGGAAGTATCCGGCACGCTCAAATGGGACGATGCGCTGTGGGGCTATGATCTCCTGAGTGGCGACGATCTGACGTTCGACACGCGCGATTCCGCGCCGTTCATGGTCAAGAGCGTGGTGCAGAATCCCGATTTCGATTGGGAAGGAGACGCGGCGCTGCGCCTCCCATGGACCGAGACCATCATCTACGAAGCGCATGTGCGCGGCCTCACCATGACGCACCCCGATGTGCCGGAGGAACTGCGCGGCACCTATGCCGGCATGGTGTGCGAGCCGATCCTCGACCATCTCCGCAAGCTCGGTGTTTCCGCCATCGAGCTGTTGCCCTGCCAGTTCTTCCTCGATGATCGCAGCCTGCTGGAGCGCGGGCTATCCAATTATTGGGGCTATCAGACGCTCGGCTATTTCGCGCCGGAAACCCGCTTCCTCCAGCAGGGCGAGGGCGTCCCCGTTGCCATTCGCCAGTTCAAGGAGATGGTGAAGCGCTTCCACCGGGTCGGCATCGAAGTGATCATGGATGTGGTCTACAACCACACCGCCGAAGGATCGGAACGCGGCCCGACGCTCTGCTTCCGCGGCCTCGACAATGCGGCTTATTATGTCCTGTCGCCGGACCATCCGCGATACTCGTTCGACCAGACCGGCACGGGGAACACGCTCTCTGTGGCGCACCCCATGGTGCTGCGGATGGTGCTCGATTCACTGCGCTACTGGGTGCAGGTCATGCATGTCGACGGGTTCCGTTTCGATCTCGCCTCGACATTGGGACGGCAGGCGGCGGGATTCGATCGCGAAGGAACTTTCTTTGGCGCGATCCGGCAGGACCCCATCCTTGCGGGCGTGAAGCTGATCGCCGAGCCCTGGGATGTCGGCGAGGGCGGCTATCAGGTCGGCGGCTTCCCTGCGCCGTTCCGCGAATGGAACGACAAGTTCCGCGATACCGTGCGCGGGTTCTGGCGGGGGGATGGCGGGCTGGTCGGCGATCTGGCGGGGAGCCTGCTGGGCTCACCCGAACAGTTCAACCATTCGGACCGCAGCCCCACCTCCTCCGTGAATTTCCTCGCCGCTCATGATGGCTTCACGCTGATGGACTGCGTGTCCTTCAACGACAAGCATAACGAGGCCAATGGCGAGAATGGCGCGGACGGCCACGATCATAATCTGTCCGCCAATATGGGCACTGAAGGCGCGACCGACGACGGCGATATCCGCGCGGCACGCAGCCAGCGCCGGCGTAACATGATCGCGACGATGCTGCTCAGCCAGGGCGTGCCGATGGTCCTGAGCGGGGACGAAATCGGCAACAGCCAGCAGGGCAATAACAATGTCTATTGTCAGGACAATGAGACGGCCTGGATCTCATGGCCCGAGCGCGACGATGCATTTCTCGATTTCGTGCAGCGGATGGTCCGCTTCCGCCTCGATCATCCGGTCCTTGCACAGGAGACATTCCTGCTCGGCGATGCGGGGGACGATGGGCGAACGGAAGTCGCCTGGTATCAGCCCGACGGGCGCGAGATGGATGAGGCGGTGTGGGCAGAAACGGAGTTACGCGTCCTTGGTCTGTTCATCGACCATTCCGCGCGAGCGGCCTTCCTTGACGATGAGAACATCGGTGCGCTCTTCATCATCGTGAACGCAGGCGACGCGCTCGACTTCACCCTGCCCCACCCCAATGACATCGCGCACTGGACGCGCATCCTGGATACCGCCAGCGCCGATCCCTTCAGCGAAGACCCGTGCGAGGGCGATGTCCTCGCCATCCCGGCCAACAGCGTATGTGTCTACGCGCCGACCGCACGATGACCGGCCACCATTTCCGCAAAGGCTGGGGCGCAGAGCCCGAGGAAGACGGGCAATGGCGCTTCTCGCTCTGGTCGCCGGATCGCGAAGCAGTGGCAGTCGAGATCGACGGCGTATCGGCCGCTTTGGCGCAGGGCGAAGATGGCTGGTTCTCCGGCACCGCTGCGGCTCGACCGGGAGCCTCATACGGCTTTCGCATCGGGGACAGGCTCTATCCCGACCCGGCAGCGCGGGCACAGATGGGCGATGTTCACGGCCCCTCGCGCCTGGTCGACCCTCGCGCCTTCCAATGGTCCGCCGACTGGGCGGGTCTCCCCTGGCATCAGGCGGTCATCTATGAGCTTCATGTCGGGACCTTCACGCCCGAGGGCACATTTGCCGCCGCGCAACGGGCATTGCCACGCCTGAAAAGCCTCGGCGTGACGGTCGTCGAGCTGATGCCGGTCGCCCAGTTCGAGGGCGCGCGCGGCTGGGGATATGATGGCGTGCTGCTCTATGCGCCCCATCCTTGCTATGGCGGTGCGGACGGCCTCAAGCAGTTCGTGGATGCAGCCCACAAGCTCGGCATCGCGGTAATGCTCGACGTGGTGTACAACCATTTCGGCCCCTCGGGGAATTATCTGCCCGTCTGGTGCCCGTCCTTCTTCCACGCCTCGGCCCGCACGCCCTGGGGGGACGGCATTGCCTTCGATGTGCCCGCCGTTCGCGCCTTCTTTCTCGACAACGCCCTGTTCTGGCTGGAGGAATATCAGCTCGACGGGCTACGCCTGGACGCCGTTCACGCCATTGCAGACCAGACCACCGAGGACTTTCTGGCGGATCTGGGCAAGGCTGTTCGCGCGCGCGACTGGGGACGCCCGATCCATCTCGTGACCGAGGATGAGCGCAACCTCGTCGACTATCTCGAGCCGGATGCGCCCTTCAATGCCAGTTGGAACGATGACTGGCACCACGCGATCCACTGCCTGCTGACCGGGGAAGACGAGAGCTATTACGCGCCCTTTGCCGTCGATCCGCTGGCGGACATCGAAATGGCACTGCGCGATGGATATGTCGAGCAGGGGCAGGAGCGCTCCCCGCATGGCCATTTGCGCGGCGAGCCATCCGCTCTGTTGCCCCGCACAGCGTTCATCAATTTCCTGAGCAATCACGATCAGGTCGGCAATCGCGCGCAGGGCGAGCGGTTGCATCATCTGGTGGCGGACCGCGCCGCGCTGCGGGTGGTGACGGTCCTGACGCTGCTGACGCCCTTCACGCCGATGCTGTTCATGGGCGATGAGTTCCTGACCGAAGCGCCGTTCCTGTTCTTCACGGATTTCACGGGCGATCTGGCTGAAGCGGTGCGCACGGGCCGGGCACGGGAGTTCGAGAAGTTCACATCCTTCGCCGGCACGGTGCCGGACCCCAATGACCCGCAAACGGCCGCCCGCTCGATGATCGGCCACGCGGCCAACGATGCGCAGCGCGAGCATGAAGCCTTTGTGCGCGATCTTCTCGCGCTGCGGGCGTTCCATATCACGCCGCTCCTTGCACAGACGGAACGGCCCAAGGCAGTCGTCACGCGCGAGGGCGCGGCGTTCGATGCGCGATGGGAGTTTGAAACGGCGGCCCTGCACGTCCGCTTGCTGCTTGGCGGCGAGGATTTTTCCACGCCCACCGACCCCTTCTTCGTGGAGGCCGCACAAGGGAGCGGCTTCGCTTTAGCCGCCGCCGTTCGAAAGGACCAATGACCATGCGCCATCCCAGCGCCCCCGGCCTCGTCGCGACGTACAGGATTCAGCTGCGGAACGGCGTCGATCTGGAGGCGGTGCGCGCGCGCATTCCCTGGCTGCAGGCGCTGGGCATCAGCCATATCTACCTCTCGCCGCTGTTCAGCGCCGCGACGGGCTCTACCCATGGCTATGACGTGACCGATCCCAATCGCGTCGATCCGGTGCTCGGCGGTGACGAGGCCTTTCGCGTGCTGAGCGACGCGGCGCGCGCCGCCGGGCTCGGCATCATATTGGACATCGTGCCCAATCATATGGCGTTCACGCCGGAAAATCCCTTCATCGCCGATATCATGCGGCATGGGCAGGAGAGCCGCTTTGCGCCCCTGTTCGATATCGACTGGGACCGTGGCCCGCTGCAATTCCCGGTTCTGGACGGGACGCCGGCCGATCTTCTGGACGCAGCGCAGCTGGCCTTCTCGCTCGTCGGCAATGATCAGACCCTGCGCGTCTACGACAAGCATTACCCCCTGCGAGCGACACCGCTGACGGAGCGGCTGGCGGGCGGGGAGACGTTGGACGAAGGTCTGCTGGCGCAGCTGCTCGATGAACAGCGTTGGCAGATCGGCCATTGGCAGGAGGATGGCGGCGACATCGTCCACCGGCGCTTCTTCAACGTCACCGATCTGATCGGGGTGCGACAGGAAGACCCCGAGGTCTTCGAGTTCACCCATCGCTGGATTGTGGAGCAGGTTCGGGCCGGGCGCGTCCAGGGCGTCCGCGTCGACCATATCGATGGGCTGGCCCGCCCGCTCAGCTACCTCCGCCGGCTGCGCGAGGCGCTGGGCTTCATCCCCATCTGGGTGGAGAAGATCGTCAAGGAAGGCGAGCCGCTGGCGCCGGGCTGGCCGGTCGAGGGCATGAGCGGTTATGAGTTCATGGCGCCGGTCACCCAATTGCTGACCCCGCCGGAAGGGCTGGATGCCTTGGCGGCCGCGGCGCGCGCGCATGTGCCGACGGACTATGCCCTTGAGGTGCGCGGCGTTCGCCGTACGATGCTGTACACCGTCTTTACGCCCGAGCTCGACCGGGTGACCGATGCGGCCATCATGGCACTGGCAGGATCGCCCGTCGCAGCGCCGGAGGTGCGCGCGGCCATCGTGCAGCTTGCGATGCACTGGCCGGTCTATCGCTCCTACGCCGCCGACGTGATGCCGCCGGGCGACTTATGCGCGCAGGCTCTCGCCGGTGCGCGTGGCGATCCGCACCCAAGCGGGATGCTGGGGCCCGTGTTCAGTCTGCTGTCTGCCCCGGACGATCCGCTGGCGCGCGCCTTTGCAGCCCGGTTCGAGCAACTGACCGGCGCGCTCACCGCCAAGTCCGAGGAGGATACGGTCTTCTATCGGTCCATCGCCTATCTGCCGTTTTGCGAGGTGGGCGCCGCCCCGGACCTCCAGCCGATCGACCTTGAGCGCTTTGCGGCGCGCATGAACGAGCGTGCGTCCGAGACGCCCTGCGCGCTCAATGCCCTCTCTACCCATGACACCAAGCGCTCGGCCGATGCCAGGGCCGCGATCATCGCCTTGGCCGCCTTCCCGAAACTGGGCGTGCGCCTCTATGGAGAGGCACTGGCACGAGCGCAGGACCGCGCATTGCCGCCGCGCTGGGGCATCTATGCCATCCAGTGCGCGCTGATGATGCTCGATCAGCCGGAAGCCGCGCAACGCATTGCGGACCACATGGCCAAGGCCATGCGCGAGGCGAAGCTCGAATCCAGCTATGAGGAGCCGGCGCTTGAGATGGAAAACGGCGTGACCGAGCTTGCACTGTCCCTGATGGCCTCGCTTGAAGACGGCGCGCTGTGGTCGGCCGACGAGCGACAGGCGTTCCTGCAGACATGGGAAGCGCTCATAATGGCGCAGACCGCCCTCCAGATCACCGCGCCCGGGGTGCCGGACATCTATCAGGGCACGGAAATCGTCGCGATCGCCCTGACCGACCCGGACAATCGCCGAGCCGTGGACTGGGACGCGATCGCCTCCGGCCCAGCCGGGCGCGATGCCCGCAAGCTAAAGCTGACACAGGACCTGCTCGCGCGCCGCCGGGAGGATGCAGAACTGTTCGCTATGGGCAGCTATCGGCTGGAGCGGACCCCGGAGGGGCTGCGCGTGACCCGGGCATGGCAGAACCGCGCAGTCACCATCGACATTCCCCTGCCCGACCTGATCGCCGGCCCCGATGCGGCGGCGCGAGGCGCGCATGATCGACCCCACGAAACGCAAGGAACCCAATATGGACGATGACCAGTATCAGACGATCAGTAAGCGGGCCTATGAGCTGTGGGAAGCCGAAGGCCGCCCCCATGGGCGTGACCGCGAGCATTGGGAGCAGGTAGAACAGGAAGTCCTGAGCCAGCAGCAACAGCAGGCTGCCTCCCCTGCCGATGATGCTGACCTATCCCTGCCGCAGGAGCAGAGCGAAACGATGGCTGCCGCCAGTTCCCCGGCTTCGACGGCGCTGCCGGCCAAAAAGGCATCGGCAGCTGGCCGCGCGAAGAAAGCCAAAACGCCCTGAGGCCGGGCGCTGTGCCTGACGATGAAATTCTAGCCCTGGCGCACGCGGCAGGGCTCGCGATCCATTGGAAGGATGCCGACGGCCTCGCGCATAGCGTGTCGCAGGACACGCTTCGAGCGGCCCTGCAGGCACTGGGCTATGCCGCCGAGACGGATGCGCAGCGGGCGCAGGTTTGGACCAAACTGACTGAAGAGGCCGCGCGGAATCCGGACTTTCTGAGTGCGGATGCCGGCCAGCCCGTCCCTTTGCCGGATGGGCTGGCGGCTGAAGCCTCTGCAGAGGTCACCTATGAGGACGGCAGCGCAGGCCGTCTCGCCATCCACGATGGTCAACTGCCGGCCTTCACCGCAATCGGCTATCATCGGGTCGACATCGCAGGCCATGTCTTTACCTTGGCGGTGGCGCCGCCCCGATGCTGCGAGCTGGCAGATCCCGCCATTTGGGGGCCAGCGATCCAGATCCCTTCGCTGCGCGGCGAGAGGATGTACGGCACCTTCGACGACCTGCGCGTGGCGGGCTTCGGCTTTGCAGAGCAAGGCGCCGATCTGCTGGCGATCAGTCCGGTCCATGCGCTGGTGCCGGGTTCCGCTCGCCATTTCAGCCCCTATGCGCCGTCCAGCCGTACCTATCTCAACACCCTGCTGGCCGATGCGCCTGTTTCGCCGCCCGATCATGCCAATGATGAACTGATCGACTGGACCGCAGCCCGGGACGCGGCGCTTCTCAAGCAGCGCGCCACCTTCGCGGCGCTCGACGAGGAGACCCAGCGCGCAGTCTGGGACGAGGCGCAACCCGACCCCGCCCTGATCCGCCAAGCGCTGTTCGACGCGCTCTCGATCGAGTTTCGCGGCCACCCCTGGCAGCGCTGGCCGGCCGCGTTTCAAAACCCGCAAAGCCCGGCCGTCGACCATTTCGCCCGGAGCCACTGGCAGGAGGTTGCGGTTCACATTCTGGCGCAGACCCAGACCGACCGGATGTTGGGCGCGGTGCAGGCCTCGGCGCGTGCCGCAGGGATGCGCATTGGCCTGATCGCCGACCTCGCCGTGGGGGTCGATCCCGGAGGGAGCGACGTCTGGAGCGATCCGGATGGCTTTCTGCGCGGCCTCACCATCGGCGCCCCACCCGATCCGCTCGGCCCCGAGGGGCAGAATTGGGGCCTCACCACCTATTCGCCGCACGCCCTGCGCGCGCAGGGCTTCCGCCCATGGATCCGGATGATCCGGGCGGCCCTGCGCCATGCCGGCGGCCTCCGCATCGATCATGCGTTCGGACTACGCCGCTTGTGGGTCATCCCCGAGGGCGCGCCCAGCACGGAGGGCGTCTATCTCGACTATCCGTTCGCCGATCTGCTGCGGATCCTGGCCATCGAAAGTCATCGCAGTCAGGCGCTCATCATTGCCGAAGATCTTGGGACGGCGCCCGAGGGCTTCATGGAAATCTTGGCCGCGCGGGGTATATTGGGCATGAGCGTGCTGTGGTTCGAGCGGGACGCCCACGGCAAATTCGCCGCCGCCTCGGCCTATCGTCCGCACAGCGTCGCGATGACCGGCACCCACGACACGCCGACCGTCGCCGGCTGGTGGCGCGCGCGCGATCTGGAATGGCGGCAGAGCCTGCAGCCCGAGACGCCCGCAGACCATGACCGGCGCGCCGAGGAGCGCGAGCATCTGTGGAACCTGCTGGCCGGCGCGCCCGAGGCGCTGGCCAGCGCTTCGACGGACAGCGTGGTCGATGCCGCTCTCGCCCACATCGCCCAGGCACCGACGCCGGTGAAGATCATCTCGATCGAGGATCTGCTGGGCCTTGAGGAACAGCCCAACCTTCCCGGCACGCTCGACGAGCACCCCAATTGGCGCCGCCGCCTGCCCGCCCCGATCGACGCCCTGCTCCGACGACCGGAGGTCGCGCGCCGCACAAAGATGCTGCGCGATCTTTGCGGGCGCAAGGCGGACACGTCCGTCGATGCCCCCCCATGGCGACCTGATGAAATTCGGGGATAGCGACCCCATATAGGACCTATCGCAGACACAGATGCGGGAGCAGGCGAGCATGGCCAATGGCTGGGCGCCCGACGGCGCCGTTCAGGATCAGATTGACGACAGCGTGAAAGACGCTCTGGCAACCGCCCGGGCGCGGATGCCATCGGGCCCCGGCACCCTGGCGTGCGAGGAATGCGGCGAGGAAATCCCCGAGGCGCGCAGAAAGGCGCTGCCTGGCGCGCGGACCTGCGTCGCCTGCCAGTCGGCACGCGACAGGCGCCCGTCGTTTTCCGCCATCAACCGACGCGGCAGCAAGGACAGCCAGTTGCGGTGAGGCCGCCTGCATGACGATGCTCGACCTGTTCGATACGCCCCTTGTGCCCGGCCTGAACGCACGCGCCGACATCATCGATGGCCGGGAGGAAGCCGCGCTGATCGAGCGGATCGACGCACTGGACCTCGCGCCTTTCCGGTTCCAGCAGTGGACCGGCAAGCGCCTCACCCACTCCTTTGGATGGCGCTACGATTTCGAGACCGGCAGCTTCGGGACGACCGACCCCATACCCGACTGGCTGCTCCCGCTCAGAGCCCGCGCCGCCCGCTTCGCGGGGCTCGCTGCTGACGATCTCGTCCAGTCGCTGCTGACCCGCTATGACGCGGGGGCCGGCATCGGCTGGCACAGGGATCGGCCGGTGTTCGAGCATGTCGTGGGCATCTCGCTCGGCAGCGATGCGGTGCTGCGGCTGCGCCGGCGCCATTCGGGCGGCTTCGAACGCGCGAAGCTCGAACTGGCCCCGCGGTCGGTCTACCATCTGTCCGGCGAGGTCCGCCACGACTGGGAACACAGCATCGCGCCGATGACCCAGCCGCGCTGGTCGATCACCTTCCGCAGCCTATCCGACAAAGGGCGTAGGGGCTGAGCCAGCCTCCCAAAGCTAATGCAGGTCAACGCGCGTCGCTCTCCCAGCCGCCGCCCAGCACCTGATACAGAGTGACCAGGGCGTTGAGCTGATCGGAGCGCAGTTGCACCAGCGCGAGGTCGGCGGAGAGCAGGGCGCGCTGTGCATCGAGTTCTTCCAGATAACTGCTGTAGCCCGCACGATAGCGATTGGTCGCATGACGCAATGCGTCGGCAATGGCTGCCCTCTGCGCCTCGGCGCTCGCGCGCTGCTGGCGGAGGCTGGCGACATTGCCCAGCGCATTCTCCACCTCACCGAACGCGGTCAGGGCCGTCTTGCGATAGGTAAAGGCGGCCTGATCGCGGCGGGCGGCGGCCGTTTCCACGCCGGCGCGCAAGCGCCCGCCCTCGAACAAGGGCGCCAGCACACTGCCGCCGACGGACCAGATCGTTACCGGGTTCGCCAACGCGCTGCTGAAAATCGCGCCGGCCGCAGCAGACAGGCGAAGGCTCGGCAGGAACTGCTTGCGCGCGGCTGACAGGGTGGAATCCGATGCGGCCAGAGCGAACTCTGCCTGCGCGATGTCGGGCCGGCGGCGCAGCAGCTCGGACGGCAGCCCCTGATCGGGCACGGACGGCGCGACGAGGGCGTCGAGCGATCCGCCGCGCTGGATCACGCCTGGCACATCCCCCGTCAACAGGCGCAGGGCATTCTCCTGCCGCAGGATCGCCAGATCGACCTGCGGGAGGATGATGGCTGCGGCCTGATATTCCGCCTCGGCCTGGCGCAGTTCCAGCTGGGAGGTGTAGCCGGCCTCGGCGCGGGAGCGGGCAATGCGGAGGCTTTCGGCCCGTGCCGTGATCGTCCGGCGGACGACGTCGCGACGCGCATCGAGGGCCAGCAGCGTGATGTAGCCCGATGCCGTGGCCGCGCCGACCGAAAGCGCCGTCGCATCACGGGCGGCCTGACTGGCCAACCAGGCCGATCTCGCCGCCGATGTCTGATCGTCGATCCTGCCGAACAGATCGAGTTCATAAGCCACCTGCAGCGCAGGCTGGGCGCTGGTGCCCTCTGTCGCCTGGCCGAACGGGTTGAGCGATCGGCCGTGGGAGCCGGCGGCGGTCGCATCCAGCGTGGGGAAAAGCTGCGCGCGCGCCAGCCGCTCCTGCGCCCGCGCTTCGCGGACCCGCGCGGTGGCGATAGCCATGTCGACATTGTTGGCGATCGCGGTCTCGACCAGTTGGGCCAGCGCGGGATCATTGAACGCCCGCCACCAGCCGGCATTGACCGCTCCCTCTCCCGCCACGGCGTTTTGCCAGCCGGCAGGCGGCGTGACCGCAGCCGACGGGGGCAGCGGCGTCGGTGGCGCCATGCAACCGGAGAGGCACACGACGCCCAGCAAGGCGATGGCCGACCGCATCACCTGTGCCCTGCCGTATCGACCCTGGCCTGGACGGACATGCCCGGCCTCAGCCGTGCATAGAGCGGGTCCTTGGCATCCGGCGCGATCCGCACCGTGATCCGCTGGGGCACCTTCACGAAATTGCCGGTCGCATTGTCGGATCGGATGACCTGAAACTCATTGCCGGCGGCGGGCGCCAGCCGCTCGACCCGGCCGTGGATCACGGCCCCGTCGAGCGCATCGACCCGCAGCCGCACGCTCTGGCCCGGCGCCATATGGGCCGTCTGCGCTTCCTTGAAGTTCGCAGCCACCCAGACGAAGGGCGGCACGAGGAATGTCAGCTGCGAGCCGGCCGTGACATATTGCCCCAGCCGCACGCCCACCTCGCCCAGCCGCCCATCCTGCGGGGCGCGAATGATCGTGTTGGCGAGATCGATCTCCGCGAGGCGCAGCGCCGCTTGCGCCGCATCGACATTGGCGCGCAGGCCACCGCGCCCGACCGTCACCGTGCGGACCTGCTCGCTCGCCACCTGCTGCTGCGCCTGCGCCTGCAGCACGGCGGCTTCTGCCTGCCGCAACGCCGCCAGAGTCTGGTCCCGCTCGCGCAGGGAGACCGACCCCTGGCTGACGAGATCGTTCACCCGGCGCATGTCGGCCTGCGCGCGCGCCAGTTGCGCCTTGGCGTTGGCCACGCTGGCGGCTTGCCCCGCAAGCTGAGCCTGGCTGGACGCTTCGCTCTGGCTGCTGTTGGAAAGGTTGGCGCGCTGCATGGCGAGTTGGGCCTGCGCCTGCGCCACTCTCTGGCGATAGATCCGGTCGTCGATCCGCGCGAGGACCTGCCCCTTGCGGACCTGCTCATAATCCTGAACCTGCACCTCCACGACATAGCCGTTCACCTGTGGCGCAATGACCGTGGTCTGGCCGCGCACATAGGCATTGTCCGTCGTCTGAACATCCGACGAGAAGGGCGGCAGGCCCCAGGCGTAAAGCACGATGAGAATGCCGACGACGATGAACAGGACGGCCAGCAGCGTCACCCTTCGGCCGGCTTGCGGGGGCGCCCAGCCGCGCTTCGGCGCGCTGGCCACGGGGGTGGTATCATTGGGCACTTCCACCGGATCTTCCAGACGGTCGGTCCGGTTCGATGGGCGCGGATGTTCGGCGGAGGTGTCACTCATGATTGGGCCCTGGTCCTCATTGCCGCCAAGGCCGCAAGCTCTTCGGCCAGGGGGGTAATGCCTTTGCGACGATAATAGATCCACCGCGCGCCGAGATACACAAAGGCGAGCGTGGCCAGCGCACCGACCAGCATGAACACATCGTTGAACGCCAGGATATTGGCTTCCCGCGCGACCTGCTGGGAGAGGAGGATGCTGCCCTCCGCCTGACGCAAGGCCGGATCGCCCAGCGTCCGCGCATAAGCGCCGCCGAGCTGCTGGATGCGCTGCGCCACCTGCGGATCGGTGCCGACGAGCGACTGGACCAGCATTTCGGAATGGAAGCGCTCGCGAATGATCTGGAAGCTGCCCAGCAGGGCCGCCCCGCCGATGCCGCCCAATTGCTGCGAAATGCCGAACACGGCCGAAAAGCTGACGATATGGCTTGGCCCCTTGGCCAGCGCCTGCAGGATGCCAGCCATGAGCGTCGGCCCCATGAAGTAGATCGCGGCGAAGGAAATCATCGCCTGCGTCACATAAAGCTGCGCCGGGCGCGTGAGATTGCTGGACTGGGTGTCGAAGAACGCGGCGATGGCGATGAGCGCGCAGGAGATGATCACGGGTTTGAGCAGGTCCGTCGGCTTGAGCGTTTTCAGGCTCACCGCCAGCCCGAATATGGTTGCCAGCGTGACCACCGTGTAGAAACCGATCAGCTGGTCCTGCCCCATGCCGAGCACGGTCAGCAGACCGCTGGCGCCGACATTCTGCTCGCCGAGCAGCACGCGCATGCTGGCGGCGATGACGGCGAACCGGATGATCGCCGCGCTGCCCATCCAGCGCGTGTTGAGCAGCGGATTGGCCCGGTTGTGTTCCACGATCACCGCCGCGCCGATCAGCAGGATCGCGCCCGCCAGCGCATAGCCCAGCCACTGAGTCGACCACCAGACAATGCGCCCCTGCACGAGCACGGCGGAGAGCAGGGCTATGCCGGGGGCGAACAAGGCGAAGGTCAGGAAATCCAGCGGCTCGAAGGCGTCGATGCGCTCGCTTGGCGGCAGGCGCAGCAGCCACACCCCGGCGAGGCAGAGCAATGTGAGGCCGAACTCGAACAAGTACAGATTCTGCACATCACCATGAATGAGCAATGCCGGGGAGATCACCCGGGCGAGCGGAGTCGCGATCTGCGAGACGCCGACGCCCAGTACCAGCCCGCCCAGCCGCGCCTCCGCCTTCATCGATTGCATGATGTAGAACAGCGCCATCGTGGACAGGCCGCTTGCGACGATGCCGCTGCCCGCGCGCACGAAGAGTTCCAGACCATAGCTGTGCACGAAGAGTTGCAGCGTGTTGAGGACGAGGAAGCCGATCAGCACGATCCGCACAAAGCGCTGGATGCCGAATTGCTGGCGGAACTTGATGAGCAGCAGGCTCATGCAGACATTGGTCATCGTATAGGCAGCAGTCAGCCAGCCGGCTTCTACGCTGGTCAGCCCGAGCGCCCCCTGGATTTGGGGCAGGTTCGCCATCAGCAGCCCGTTGATGAAGCCACCCGTGAGGCCGAGCAGCACGCCGATCAGCAAATATCCCAGACGACGCCGGCCCGGGTGATAAGGCGTCGCCGGAGACCCCGGCATCATCGGCCGCTCGTGCGGCTCGAACTGATATTCCGACTCTTCAGACCGTCTGCTCAACCACGGGCCTTTCCATGCCAGCCTCTATCCTCGGACGGATATCTGAAGACTGCAATGCAAAGTGTTCAACGCGCAGATCGTTCCAGGGATCGGTGGTCTGTCGGCCAGTCCAGCACGCTGCGGGCCCCAGACCTGCGCGATTCATATGCAAATACTATGCGGATCGCCTTTCCTGTCTCTCGAATTCAAATGCGGCTCTGCCTTATTTGACCTGCGGCACATGATTCGGCGCCGCATCCCCTGCGGTCTCCGACGTCGTGCAGGAGAACGATCATGCAGGACATGCTCTGGTTGGGGCTCACCCTCGGCTTGCTGGCCACAACGCTCGGTTACGCGGCGCTGTGCGACAAGGCGTGAGGGAGGCGACCATGACCATCGACCATTGGCTGGCCGCTGCGACCGCGGTCGGCCTGCTCTTCTATCTGGTGGCCGTGCTCGCACGCCCCGAACGCTTCTGATCCGGGAGCGACATCATGACAGTTCAGGGATGGATCATGATCCTCGCCTTTGTTGGCATCTTGCTGGCACTGGCCAAACCCGTCGGCCTGTGGCTCTTCGCGCTCTATGAAGGGCGGCGGACGCCGCTCCATGGCCTGCTCGGGCCACTGGAGCGCGGCTTCTACCGGCTGGCGGGCATCGACCCGCAGGAGGAGCAGGGCTGGCGCCGCTATGCCGTGCACATGCTCCTGTTCAACACGGCGCTACTGGTCTTCACTTATGCGATCCTGCGCTTGCAGGGCCTGCTACCCCTCAACCCGCTGGGCCATCCCGGGGTGAGCCAGCCGCTCGCCTTCAATACGGCGATCAGCTTTGCGACCAACACCAACTGGCAAAATTATGGCGGTGAGTCGACGATGTCGCCCCTTAGCCAGATGCTCGGCCTGACGATCCACAACTTCCTGTCGGCAGCGACCGGCATCGCGCTGGCCTTTGCGCTGTTCCGCGGGTTCGCGCGGCGGGAAGCCAAGGGCATCGGCAATTTCTGGGCCGATGTGACGCGGGTGACGCTCTATCTGCTGCTGCCGCTCTGCTGCGTCATCGCGCTCTTCTATATCGCGAGCGGCGTGCCGCAGACGCTGGCGGGGTCGGTCGATGTAACGATGCTGGAAGGTGCGAGGCAGACCCTCGCGCTGGGGCCGGTCGCCTCGCAGGAAGCGATCAAGATGCTCGGCACCAATGGCGGCGGCTTTTTCAACGCCAACTCCGCGCATCCGTTCGAGAACCCGACGGCGCTCGTCAACTTCGTCCAGATGCTCTCGATCTTCGTGATCGGGGTGGGCCTCACCTACACCTTCGGCAAGGCTGTCGGGAACAGTCGCCAGGGCTGGGCGATCCTTGCCGCCATGATGCTGCTCTTCCTGGCCGGAACGACGATCACCTACTGGCAGGAGGCAGCGGGCAACCCCATCCTGCACAGCCTCGGCATCGCCGGCGGCAATATGGAGGGCAAGGAAGTCCGCTTCGGCATTGCCGCCTCCGCGCTCTTTTCCGTCGTCACCACTGCGGCCTCCTGCGGCGCGGTCAATGCGATGCATGACAGCTTCACCGCACTTGGCGGCCTGATCCCGCTCTTCAACATGCAATTGGGTGAGGTTGTCGTCGGCGGCGTCGGCGCCGGCATCTATGGCTTCCTGCTGTTCGCCATCCTCGCGGTGTTCGTCGCGGGGCTCATGGTCGGGCGAACCCCGGAATATGTCGGCAAGAAGATCGAGGCTCGCGAGGTCAAGCTCGCCGTTCTCGCCATCGCGGTGCTGCCGCTCATGATCCTGGGCTTCACCGCCATCGCCTCGGTCACCGAGGCCGGGCTGGCCGGCCCGCTCAACAAGGGACCCCACGGCTTTTCCGAGATTCTCTACGCCTTCACCAGCGCGGTTGCGAACAATGGATCGGCCTTTGCCGGCCTCTCCGCCAACACGCCTTTCTACAATGGCATGCTGGGCGTCGCCATCTGGGTCGGTCGTTTCTTCGTCATCGTGCCCATGCTGGCGATTGCCGGCGGGCTGGCGGCGAAGACCTACACGCCGGAGACGGCGGGCAGTTTTCCGACCACCGGGCCGCTTTGGACCGGCCTGCTGGTGGGAATCGTGCTGATCGTCGGCGGCCTCACCTTCCTGCCCAGCCTCGCCCTTGGTCCCATCGCCGATCATCTCGCGATGATCCGTGGCCAGCTTTTCTGATCGGAGCCTCTTCATGGCACGCCAAGCATCCCCATCGCTCTTCACGGCCGATCTGATCGTCCCGGCGATCACGGACTCGGTCCGCAAACTGAACCCGCGCCAACTCATCCGTAATCCGGTGATGTTCACGACCGCCATCGTGGCGGTGCTCCTGACGGTGCTGCTCATCGTCGGTCAGGATGGCCTTGCCGCCAGCTTCAAGCTCCAGCTCGTCATCTGGCTATGGCTGACCGTGCTGTTCGGCACCTTTGCCGAAGCGCTGGCCGAAGGGCGCGGCAAGGCGCAGGCGGCGTCCCTGCGCGCGACCAAGGCGGACCTCACCGCCAAACGCCTGAAGAACGGCCAGGAGCCCGAGACCGTGCCGGCCAGCGCGCTGCGGGTCGGCGACACCGTGCTGGTCGGGACCGGCGATCTCATTCCATCGGATGGCGAGGTCGTCGCGGGCGTCGCCTCGGTCAACGAGGCCGCGATCACCGGGGAGTCCGCGCCGGTCATCCGCGAGGCGGGCGGAGACCGGTCGGCGGTGACGGCGGGCACGCGGGTCATCTCGGACGAGATCCAGGTGCGCGTCACCGTCAATCCCGGCCAGGGTTTTCTCGATCGCATGATCGCGCTGGTGGAAGGCGCCGAACGGCAGAAGACGCCCAACGAAATCGCCCTGACGCTGCTGCTGGTCGGCCTGACCATCATCTTCCTGATCGCGGTCGGCACTATTCCCGGTTTCGCCAGCTATGCCGGCGGCGCCATTCCGGTGTCGATCCTCGCGGCCCTTCTCATCACGCTCATTCCGACGACCATCGCCGCTTTGCTCTCGGCGATCGGCATTGCCGGCATGGACCGCCTTGTGCGCTTCAATGTGCTGGCAAAGTCCGGCCGGGCTGTTGAGGCGGCCGGCGATATCGACGTGTTGCTGCTCGACAAGACCGGCACGATCACGGTCGGTGACAGGCAGGCAACGGCATTCCGGCCGGTCGGTGGGGCGACACCGGCCCAGTTGGCGGAAGCGGCCCTGCTGGCCAGTCTGGCGGACGAGACGCCGGAAGGGCGCTCGATCGTGGCGCTTGCGCGCGAGAAATTCGGTCAGGCAGCCCAAGCCCTGCCGACCGATGCGCAGGTGATCCCCTTCACCGCGCAAACCCGGATTTCCGGCGTGGTCACGGGCGACACCACGGTCATCAAGGGCGCTGTCGATGCGGTCCTGAATGCCATGACAGGCCCGGACAAAAGCGCCGCGGCGGCGGAACTGCGGCGCATCACCGACGAAATCGCACGCGCCGGCGGTACGCCGCTGGCGGTCGCGAAGGACAGCGAGCTGCTGGGGGCAATCTTCCTCAAGGATGTGGTCAAGGCGGGCATCCGCGAGCGCTTCGGCGAACTGCGCAATATGGGCATTCGCACGGTGATGATTACCGGCGATAATCCGCTGACCGCCGCGTCGATCGCCGCCGAGGCCGGGGTCGACGATTTCCTGGCTCAGGCGACACCGGAGGACAAGCTGGCGCTGATCCGCAAGGAGCAGCAGGGCGGCCGCCTCGTCGCCATGTGCGGTGACGGCACCAACGATGCGCCCGCGTTGGCGCAGGCCGATGTCGGCGTCGCCATGAACACCGGCACGCAGGCGGCGCGCGAGGCAGGCAACATGGTCGATCTCGACAGCGACCCCACCAAGCTGATCGAGATCGTCGGCCTCGGCAAGCAGCTGCTGATGACCCGGGGGGCGCTCACCACTTTCTCCGTCGCCAATGATGTCGCCAAATATTTCGCGATCATCCCGGCCATGTTCGTCGTGCTTTATCCGGGGCTGGGCGTGCTCAACGTCATGGGCCTCGCGACGCCGCAGAGCGCCATCCTGTCCGCGATCATCTTCAACGCGCTCATCATCCCGTTGCTGGTGCCCCTCGCGCTCAAGGGCGTGACCTACAAGCCGATCGGCGCCGGACCGCTGCTGGCGCGCAATCTCGCCATCTACGGCCTGGGTGGCCTGATCGCGCCCTTCGCCGGCATCAAGCTCATCGACCTGGCCGTCAACGGCCTTGGCCTCGCCTGAGGAACAGACGCATGAACAAGGACATTCTCACCGCGCTCAGACCGGCTTTGGTCATGACAGCGCTCTTCGCCCTCCTGCTGGGGCTCGCCTATCCGCTCGCGCTCACCGGCATCGGCCAGCTGATCTTTCCATCACAGGCCAATGGCAGCCTGGTCGAACAGAAGGGCAAGCCGGTCGGCTCGCGTCTGATCGGGCAGGCGTTCACGGCGGATCGCTATTTCCATCCCCGCCCCTCGGCGGCGGGCGACGGCTATGATGGCATGGCATCCTCCGGCTCGAACCTCGGCCCGACCAGCCGCGCGCTCATCGACCGTGTGCAGGCGGACATAGCCACGCTGGAACGGACCAATCCCGGCAAGCCGGTGCCGGCCGATCTGGTCACGGCATCCGGCTCCGGTCTCGATCCCCACATCACCCCGCAGGCGGCTTATTATCAGGTGGGCCGGATTGCCCGTGCGCGCGGCTGGGACGCAGCCAGGGTCCGATCCCTCGTCGACAAGAGCATCGAACAACCGCTGCTCGGTGTTCTGGGTGAGCCGCGCGTCAATGTGCTGGAAATCAATCGACGTCTGGACGGAATCGGCGCTACCACGCCGTCATGAGCGATCCAGACCGCCGCGATCCGGAAGCCTTTCTGCGTCAGGCGACGCAGGAAGGTCGCGGCCGTCTCAAGATCTTCCTGGGAGCTGCTCCGGGCGTCGGCAAAACCTACGAGATGCTGACCGACGGCATGCAGCGGCTCAGGGCCGGGATCGACGTCGTGGTCGGCATCGTCGAGACCCATGGCCGCAAGGAGACCGAGGCGCTGCTGATCGGGCATGAGGTCATCCCCCGCCGCGCCGTCGAGCATAAAGGGCACCGGCTCGGCGAGATGGACATCGACGCCATCCTCGCGCGCCGCCCCCAGCTCGTGCTGGTGGATGAGCTGGCGCACAGCAATGCGCCGGGCAGCAGGCATCCCAAACGCTATCAGGATGTCGAGGAACTGCTGGACGCGGGCATCGACGTCTATTCCACGGTCAATATCCAGCATGTCGAGAGCCTCAACGACGTCGTCGCCTCCTTCACCCGCGTCCATGTGCGCGAGACCGTGCCCGATTCCATTCTCGAAATGGCCGAGATCGAGGTGGTCGATATTCCGCCGGACGAACTGATCGAGCGCCTGAAAGAGGGCAAGGTCTACATTCCGCAGGAAGCGAGCCGCGCGCTCAACCATTTCTTCTCGAAGTCCAACCTCGCCGCCCTGCGCGAGATGGCACTGCGCCGCGCCGCGCAGGCCGTCGATGCCCAGATGCTCGATTATGTTCGCGCCCATGCCCTGGCCGGCAGCTTCGCGGCGGGGGAACGCGTTCTGGTCGCGATCAGCGAGGTCACCAGCGCGCAGGGCCTCGTCCGCGCGGCCAAGCGGCTCGCCGATGCGCTCAAGGCGCCCTGGTCCGCCGTCCATATCGAGACGCAGCGCAGCCTCTCCTTCACGCCCAAAGAGCGGGAGCAGCTGGCCGACACCATGGCGCTCGCATCGCGCCTCGGCGCCACGACCGCGACGATCCCTGCGACGTCCGTCGTCGAGGGGCTGAAAGATTATGTGGCCGACGCCCGCGCGACCCAGATCGTGATCGGCAAATCGGCGCGACCCTGGTGGTTCGAGCTGCGCCATGGCTCCGTGGTCGACAAGCTGGTGCGCGAGATCGGGGATGTCGCCGTGCATGTCCTGCCCGGAGATGCCGCCACGCCCGGCCCGCAGGCGGTGCGCCAGCGTTTTAGCCAGGGATGGGGAAAGCCGTCCCACTATCTCTGGTCGGCGGTGATGATCGCCGCGATGACGGCGCTCGGCAGGCTGCTCATCGAGGCGATCGACCTGAGCAATATCGCGCTCATGTACCTCGTGCCCGTCATGTTCGCCGCCGCCAGCTATGGCCTGCGGGCGGGGCTGGTCTCGGGCCTGCTTTCGAGCCTCGCCTATAACTTCTTCTTCCTGCCGCCGACCGGCACGCTGACGGTCAATAATCCCGAGAATGTCGTCAGTATTCTGGTGCTGCTGGGTGTGGCGATCGTGACCAGCCAGTTCGCCGCGCGCGTCCGCGCCCAGGCCGACCTTGCCCAGTCCAGCGCGCGCCAGAACGCGGCTCTTGCAGGGTTTTCCCGGCAAATCACCGCCTCGGCGAGCCAGGAGGAGCTGATGCACGCCATCTGCGCGGAAGTCGGCCGCCTGCTCCAACTGCGCACCGTGCTGCTGCTGCCATCGCCGGACGGGCCGCAATTGCGCGCGGCGGTGCCGCCGGAGGATCGGCTCGAACAGATCGAGAAGGCCGCCGCGCAATGGGCGATGGACAATGAGCAGCCGGCCGGGCGCGGATCGTCCACGCTTACCGCGTCGGACTGGCTGTTCCATCCGCTGCGGACCCAGCGGGGGGTGCTCGGCGTGCTGGGTCTGGCCCGGGAAGACGCCGGGCCGCCGCTTCGCTCCGATCAGGTCCCGCTCCTGATGAGCCTGCTCGATCAGGCCTCCATCGCCTTCGATCGCATGGCGCTGGAGCAGGAGATGCTGGATGCGCGACAGATCAAGGAGCGCGACCGGCTGCGCGCGGCGCTGCTCTCCTCGGTCAGTCACGATTTGCGGACACCGCTGACGACCATCCTCTCCGCCGTGCACGAGCTGAAACGCCAGCATCCCTCCGATCTGCTCGATACCGTCGATGCCGAAGCGCAACGGCTGAACCGCTTCGTCGCCAATCTGCTGGACATGGCGCGGGTGGAAGCGGGCGCCTTGCCGCTCAAGGTCGAGCCGACCGACCTCTTCGACGCGGTCGCCGGCGCCGTGCATGACACGCGCCAGTCCCTGCAGGGCCATGCGGTCGAGGTCGAGATCGCGCCCGACATTCCGCTGGTCCGTGTCGACCCGACGCTGCTTCACCACTGCCTCATCAACCTGCTGGACAATGCCGGTCGCTATGCTCATCCCGGAACGCCCGTGATCGTGCGCGGCCAGCGCCTGCCCGATGCGATCGCCCTGTCGGTGGTCGATGAAGGGCCGGGCATTCCGGCGGGTGCAGAAGCGCGGGTGTTCGACACCTTTACGCGGCTGGAAGGCTCCGACCGGGCGAAGCATGGGACCGGCCTTGGCCTCGCCATCGTGAAAGGATTTGCCGAGGCCATGGGCCTGACGGTGTCCGCCGCCAACAATGCCGAGCCGCGCGGCGCGGCCTTCACGATCATGATCCCGCAGGCGCTGATCATCTCCGACGTCCCCCATGAGGATCTGCTATGAACGTCCGTCACAAGGTGCTGATCGTCGATGACGAGCCGCATATCCGCAAGCTGATCCACACCGCGCTGGGGCGGGCCGATTACGCCGTCGTCGAAGCGGAGAATGCGCGCGAAGCGATGGAGAGGCTGAAGGCGGAGCGACCGGACATCAGCCTCCTCGATCTGGGACTGCCCGACCGGGATGGCCTGGAACTGGTGCCGCTGTTCAAGCAGCAGTCGGACACGACGCTGATCATCGTCTCGGCCCGCGACGCGACGGACCAGAAGGTGGCAGCGCTCGATCTCGGCGCCGACGATTATCTGACCAAGCCGTTCGATACCGACGAGCTGCTGGCGCGCGTTCGGGTGGCGCTGCGCAATCGCATGGCCAAGGAGGGCGGCGTGTCCATGGTGCGGGCGGGCGACGTGGAAATCGATCTTCTCAACAGGGTCGTGCTGAAGGCGGGGAAGGAAGTACACCTGACGCCCAAGGAATATACCGTGCTCGCCCAGCTCGCCAAATTCCCCGGCCGCGTGATTACGCATCAGCAGATCATGGCCCATGCCTGGCCGCACGAAAAGGAGCACCATGTGGAGTATCTGCGCGTGCTCATCCGCACGCTGCGCCAGAAGCTGGAAGCCGATCCCCAGCGCCCCCGGATCATTGGCAACGAGCTGGGCATCGGCTATCGCCTGCGCTTCAATGTGGAAGGCGAGACGGAAGAATTCGCCGCAGGAGACACGGCAGCGACGTCCGGCGGATAAGGAGCGGGCGAACCGCCGTCGGATCAATCCTCGCGGCAGCCTTCCCGATCTGCGCCAGAGCTGCGGCTCGCTTGCGCTCACTCCAAGGGCACAGCAGCGCATCGCCGATCAGGAGCAGGCGTTCGTCGGGGCGGGGGACGCTCATGGCGACCGCGACCAGCGTCTGCTCGCGCAGGCCGGCAGCTTACGAGATCGCGGCGGTATCACGCGTTGTGATACCATCCACCCTTGGCCCGCCCCGCGCCGGTCAGGAGAGAGCGGATCAACGCCCCGTCAGCGGGCGCGCCCTGGCGTGGGAGCCGGGCCAGTCGAAGCCGTCTTGCGGCTCCGTCTTGGGCGTGACGGGCTCGAAGGAGGTCGCGGCATTCACGTCGCCGCCCCGGTAGTGGGTGAGCATGGGATAGGCATAAAGCGGCCGATGGCGCACCACGCCCGTGTCGAGGCGGGCGCTGGCCACCACGGCATCCGGCGCCTTGCCTTCTTCCACCCAGAGCACCACTGCGCCCAGGAAATCCTGATCATAGGGGATATAGCCGCCCGCGCAGTGATAACCGCCCGGCACGAGGAACATGCGGGCAAAGGCGCGGGCCGCGTCCAGCCCGCCGGCATGGTCGCGCACGGCCTGATAATAGTCCAGCATGCCAAAAGCGCCGGCGGCATTGTCCGCCACGCCCTGCCACATCAGCAGCTTGCCGCCGGCGTCGCGGAAGGCTGAGAGGTCCGGGTTGCCGGCATCGTAGAGTTCGCCCCCCTTGAGCAGCCGCTGCAGGCTTTCACGCGAGAAGGTCCAGTCGCGCCAGGTGAAGTCGGCCGGGAGTTCGCCTTGCAGCAGCAGATATTGCAGGAAGGATTGTGCCGCGAACTTGCCCGTCTGCGTCGGCGCACCGCGGCCAACCCAGCCCAGTTCGGCGCCATAAGGCGCGCCACCGGGGAAGAGGGACTGGCCATCGGCATCGGTCGGGCCGCGATAATAAGCGCGGGCCGCTACGACCTGATCGGCATTGAGGCAGTTAGCCTGCCCCGCCGCGCCCGGACGGCAGGCGAGCTTTGCCGGGTCGTATCGGCAGCGGCGCGGATCGTCGATCTGGCCATCGGTGATGCCATCCAGCCCGTCGCAGGCCTTGATGACGGCGGCGTGCAGCAGTTCGACGGCCTGCGGCGTGAAAATCTCGCGCCCATCGGGATAAAGCCCCTGCTGCGCTTCCCACAGGAAGAGCTGCATCGCCGCCGGCATGGCGACCGACGAGCCGGCCACGACGCCATCGAAATCGTTCGGATAGCGCTGGACCTCCATCAAGGCTTCCCGCCCGCCGCCCGAGCAGCCGACGAAATAGCTGTAAGCCGGGGGCGCGCCGTAAAATTGCGCAACGATCGCCTTGGAAGCGACGGCGACGGCATGAGCGGCCTTGTGCGCGAACTGTTCCCGCAATTCCGGCGCGCCGACCGCCCATGTGCCATCGCCGATGCCGGCACTGTGATGGCCGCCATTGTTGAAGGCGACGGCAAAGCTGCCATCGGCGATATGGGCGTTGCTGCAGAGCGGCGTCACCTCGCGGCCGATGACTCCGCACATGCCCCCGCAGCCCCCTTGCAGGAACCGCCCCGCATAGCCGGCCATCGGCAGTCGGAGCTCAAACTCGGTCTGCGGCGCCGTATAGGCCTTGACGAGGCAGACGCCCGGTGTCGCCGCGCTGGCCCCTTCTACCGTGGCCGAGCGCACGCGATAGACAATGTCCTCCGCTTGCTGGGAGACCGGCTTGACGAGGTCGCCGCAGGGCATTTGCGGCGCGCTGGCCGGGCGAGCCGGGAGCGTGAACGGCGTGGCCTCGCTCTTCGGCGCGGCCATAGCGTGCGGCGCGGCGACAAGGGCCACCAGCATGAGCAGGAGGACAGCAAGCACGGTCTGCGTGGCAGGACGAGCGGACGTCACAGCCCGGATGGGGAAGGCCTCAGGCATAGCGGGCAATCAGCCCCTGCTCGGCACCGAGCGGATCGGCGCTGGCGGCATACTCAGTGTCGAACACCATCGTCATCCGCTGGTCCTGTCCATAAGCCGGCCAGAGCGGCAGGCAATCGCCATTCGGATCGCCGGTCCGCGCGAAATTGGCCCAATAGCGGCTCATGCCGTCGGCCAGATGCTGGGCATTGGCCATGCGCTCACCGACGCTGCCATAGCTTTCCGTTACCATATCGAACACCATCGGCACCTCGATGCCGTGCGGGCTGCGCATCCGCCCGCCCTGCGCCGGGGACTGCCAGTTGACGAGATAGGCATAGGCCGGCTTCGTCGCGCCCGCCGCGCGGGTTTCCGCGACGATGCGGGCATTGCGGCCCATGCCGGCCTCGGTCGTGATGGCGAAGAAGATGTCGCTCGCCGTGGCCTTGGGGTGCAGCTTGCGGAACCCTTCGATCAGCGGCGCAGGCGATGCCACGCGGCCTTCCAGCGCCGCCGGCAGACTTGTCCAGTCGAGATCGAAGGCGCCGGGCGGCGGAAACAGCACGGTCGTCTCCGCACTGGTATGGCCGACCATCACCGGAATGTCGGGCGAGACCGCCGGAAGATCGGGCGCAAACGGTGTCCGCGCCACGACGGTGCCATCAGCGACCAGCCCCGGCCCGCGCACGGGATTGCCGCCGGTGATCTCCTGCAGGCCGGCCAGCAGGCGCTCGATGGGGATGGCGCGTAATGCCTCCACGTCCCCGGCCCGCACGCCCACGGCCTTGCACAGGGAGGCAGTGATGCGCTCCGCCTCGTCGCGCGCGACAGTGGTAGTGCCAAAGCCGCTCTGCAGGATCGCGCGATGGAACAGCCCCTTGGCCGCCGGCATCGCCATCAGCCCCGCAACCTTCAGGCCGCCGCCGGAGTGGCCGAAAATCGTCACATTCTGCGGATCGCCACCGAACGCGGCGATATTGTCGCGCACCCACTGCAGGGCGGCGACCATATCGAGCTGCCCCGGATTGG
Organism: Sphingobium sp. B2D3C; assembly: GCF_025961835.1. Classification (NCBI taxonomy): domain Bacteria; kingdom Pseudomonadati; phylum Pseudomonadota; class Alphaproteobacteria; order Sphingomonadales; family Sphingobiaceae; genus Sphingobium; species Sphingobium sp. B2D3C. The sequence goes on from NZ_JAOQOK010000001.1 coordinate 2,705,512, forward strand.
CGGCGACGCTGCGATCGCGGGTGAGATCGTCGAAATAGAGATAGCCGAACAGGTTGAGCCGGTGATTGACGGCGACGACGACGACATCCTGCCGCGCCGCCAGATTGCGCCCGTCGGTGACCGGCGTCGCGCCCGAGCCCACCGCCAGGCCGCCACCGTGCAGCCACATCATCACCGGGCGCTTCTTCCCGTCGGCAAGGCCCGGGGTCCAGACATTGAGCGCGAGGCAATCCTCGCCCGAGGCCTTCGGCTCGCGCCATGAGGAGAAGCCCGGCCCGTCCGGCCCATCGGGCAGTTGCGGGCTGCGCAGGCCATAGTCGACCGCATCGCGCACGCCGCTCCACGCCGCAGGCGGCTGCGGGGCGGCAAATCGGTTCCGGCCCGCCGTCGAGGCGCCATAGGGAATGCCGCGGAAGACATTGACGCCATATTCGCACCGACCGCGCACTTGCCCATGCGTGGTCGTTGCGATCGGCGCTGCTGCGGCCAGTGCGGGACGGGCAAGCAGTCCGCCCAGCCCCGCCGCACAGCTTATCGAAAAAGCCCGGCGGCTGATGCCTTTGGCCGGAAAAGCACCCTCGCGCATTGCGCCCTCTCCATAAAAAGCGAAAGCCCCGGCCGAGGTCGGAGCTTTCAGGATTTTGATCAGAAGACGACCCGTGCGCCCATGCGATAACGACGCCCGACATTGTCATAGTAGACGGCGTTGTTGTTGCCGTTCCAGTAGGGCGGCGGCATCACGTCGAACAGGTTGTAGACGTTGGCGAACAGCTCAACCTTCTTGCTGCCTTCGCTCATCAGGTCGAACGTCACGCCGACGTTCGTGTAGAAGCGCGACGGCACGCGGTTGGTGTTGATGCTGTTGGGCAGCGTGATGCTGTAACCGGCATCTTCCGGGCCGATCAGCGTCGCATCATATTTACCGCTCGAGAGATAGCGGCCCTGCAGGTTCACACCCAGGCGACCCATATCGAGGCTCACCATGCCATCAAGGATCCAGGACGGGATACCGGACGCGCTGTTGTCCCCGGCGCGATCGATGCCCGGCAGGGCGCTGTTGGTGAAGTCGATCGTGTGGGTGGCGAGCAGCCGGAAATCGACCGAACGCTCACCGCCGAACGGCAGGTTGTACCCAGCCTCGAAGTCGACGCCGCGCAGCTGCTGACGATTGAGGTTCAGGAAGAGAACCGAAATCGTGTCCACGAAGTTGTTGGCGTCGCGCTGGACCAGCGAGCAGACATCGGCGGCACCCGTCGTGTTACAGGTGTTGAGGATGACCTGCGCCGACAGCGTGGCAATCGCGTCGTTGATGCGGATGTTATAGTAGTCGGCAGAGAAGCGCAGGCCCTCGAGTGCGCCCTGCGGCTGCAGGGTAAAGCCAGCGGTGAACGTGTTGGCCGTTTCCGGACGCAGCCGGACATTGCCGCCGGTGAGCACGTTCATGAACTTCTCGGCGCCCTTGACCGTATCATAGAACACGCCGACCCCGCTGACGGGCGTCGTGAACAGCTCGGACGTGTTGGGCGCACGGAAGTCGCGCGAGTAGGTCGTCCGCAGCATCGCCCAGTTGACGGGCTTGTAGGTCGCGCCGACCTTCCACGTGGTGGCGTTGAACGTGTTGCTGCCCGCGGCGCCTTCATTCTTGTAATGAGCCTGGCGGATGGCACCGTTCAGGTCGAGCGAACCGACAGCGCTCTCGCGCAGCAGGGGCACGCCCAGCTCGACATAGCCTTCGACAACGCTGGTGTTACCGGCCGACGGCGTCTGGTTGAACACATAGAAGCCGTTGGCGGCCGAAATCGGATCGACCCTGATGTCGAGCGTGTTGCGACGCCCTTCCACACCGACCGCGAAGGCGACCGGGCCGGCCCAGGTCTCAAAAGGCGTGCCGTTGATGTTCACAGCGCCAGCAAGCTGGGTGTACTTGTTGTCCTGCCAGGTGGTGCCGAAGGCGTAGTTCTTCGCGGCCTGCGAATATTGGCCCTGACCCAGGATATTGAGCGCGACGCATGACGGATCGTTATTGTTCGGGTTGCTGTCCGCATTGATCCGGCAGATCGGGCCATTGGGGCCGGCCACCGCGTCGACGGCATTGGCGTAGCGCGCATTGATGCGATTGTTGATGGTGTTCTGCTTGTAAGCCGTCTCACCATATTGCGCATGAGCATCCCATGACCAGCCGCCGCCCAGATCGCCCTGTGCGCCGCCGACGATGCGATAGGTGTCACGGATCGACGTGCTGTCCATGCGGCCGAAGTCGACGCCGAGCTTACCAACGCTGATCGCGGCGATGCCGTTGTTCTGCATCGTGGTGCGGATGGAGGCGGGCAGGAAGGGATTGTCGACGGCAATGTTGGACGCCGCGCGAATTTCCGGGCCCCGCGTGAAGCCATCGACATGGCCGTAGCTGCCTTCGAGGAAGGCGGTGAAGGCTGGCGAGAACTCATATTCCAGATGCGCGAAGGTGTTGTAGCGCGTCACCGGGATGGAGAGGAGCGGATCGTCGAAGAAGGCGTTGAGGCCTTCGCCCGAGCCGCCCTGCTGGAAGAGACCGCTGGCGTTCTGGCCGTAGACGAACTGCGTGGGCGAGCCATTGGGGCCGAACTGAATGCCGTCCAGCACGCCGCCGCGCGCCGGCGTGGACGTGCCTGCGCCGTTGATGGTCGCGGTGATAAGGCCGCCCGGGGTCAGTGTCGCGGTGCGCATGCCGGTGATGATGTTGTGAGCGGGACGACCGCCGAGGCCCGGCACGTTGGTCAGGTCGCCCACTTCATTGCCGCAGAAATCGCGGGTGTAGCAGCCACCGGTGCCTTCGTCCTTGTTATACTCGGCGCCGAAGATGAAGCGACCGCGATCATCGGCGAAGCGCTTGCCCGCGCCGATCTGCCAGAAATACTGGTCGCCATCGCCGCGATCGGTCACGCCGTAGCCGGCCGTCGCCTTGAGCCCATCGAGACGCGTGTCGAGACGCAGGTTGATCACGCCCGAGACAGCGTCCGAACCATAAGCAGCCGACGCGCCGCCGGTGACGATTTCCGTGCTGCGGATCAGCAGGGTCGGCATCATGTTGAGGTCGATGCTGCCGGTCGAGGTGCTGGGCGTGAAGCGCCGGCCATCGAGCAGCACCAGCGTGCGCGAAGCACCGAGACCGCGCAGATCCGAGATGCGGGCGCCGGCATTGGCCGGGAAGATGTTCTGCGTGTTCGGCGTGCTGGACGGCCGGAAGGACGGCAGCTGGGCCAGCGCCTCACCGACGGTGGGCGACGCGATCTTTGCGATCCGGTCCGCATCCATCACCGTGACCGGCGTCGGCGCGGTAAAGCCGGTGGCGCTTAGGCGCGTGCCGGTAACCACGATGCTTTCGGCGTCGGCCTCATCGGCCTGGGGCGCGTCCTGCGCCATCGCCGGCACGCTTGCCGCCACCGCACAGATTGCTGCCGTGATCAGCAGAGAATCGCGCAATCCGCGCGTTTTGGCTGAGACTCGCTCGTTCATAACATCCCCTCTTTCGGACAATTGCGCCCGCCGCCCTGGCGAGCATGCTCGATTCAATCGATTGCAGACCATTATCTGTCAAATGTTGTTGAGATGTCAATATATGATGTAGAAACTTCAACAAATAGCCCGCACGCTAGCGGCAGATTTTCGTGCTTTCCGTTGAAATCACGCCAATTTTCCGAGCCGGAATTTTCGGGCAGCGGCCATTATTTGTCGGCGTAATTGGAGGCGGGACGGCATCAAGCTGTCACGATCACCGCCGAGCGGCCGGGATCGCCAATTCGCGCGTAGATAAAAGCCAACCCGGAGCTCGCGGCCTCCGGGAAATGTGCAGGATACCCGTCCGTAATTTACGCCGATCTCATTCCCACTCGATCGTGCCCGGCGGCTTGCTGGTATAGTCGTACACCACCCGGTTGATACCCTGCACCTCGTTGATGATCCGCGTCGCCACGCGGCTGAGGAAGGCGGCGTCGAAGGGGTAGATGTCGGCCGTCATGCCGTCAGTGGAGGTCACCGCGCGCAGGGCGAGGACATTGTCGTAGGTCCGCCCGTCACCCATCACGCCGACGCTGCGCACTGGCAGCAGTACTGCGAAAGCCTGCCAGATCGCGTCATAAAGCCCGGCGTTGCGGATTTCCTCGAGGTAGATGGCATCCGCCTTGCGCAGCACGTCGCAGCGCTCCTTGGTCACCTCGCCGGGGATGCGGATCGCGAGACCCGGCCCTGGGAAGGGATGGCGGCCGACGAAGATGTCCGGCAGACCAAGCTCGCGGCCCAGATCGCGCACCTCATCCTTGAAGAGTTCGCGCAGCGGCTCGACCAGCTTCATGTTCATGCGCTCAGGCAGGCCGCCGACATTGTGGTGGCTCTTGATCGTCACGCTCGGCCCGCCGGTGAACGAGACGCTCTCGATCACATCCGGATAGAGCGTGCCCTGCGCCAGGAAATCCGCGCCGCCGATCTTGCGGGCTTCCTCCTCGAACAGGTCGATGAAGGCCTTGCCGATGAACTTGCGCTTGGCCTCCGGGTCGGTGACGCCGGCGAGGCCGCCGAGGAAGGTCTCGCTCGCATCCACATGGACCAGCGGGATGTTGTAATGCCCCCGGAACAGGCTGACGACCTGCTCGGCCTCCGCATGGCGCATCAGACCATGATCGACGAATACGCAGGTGAGCTGCTCGCCGATCGCCTCATGGATCAGCACCGCGGCGACCGCCGAATCCACGCCGCCGGACAGGCCGCAGATCACCCGGCCCGAACCGACCTGCTCCCGGATTTCCTTGATCTTTGTCGCGCGGAATTCCGCCATCGTCCAGTCGCCGGCACAGCCGCAGACATGGCGCACGAAATTGGCGATCAGCTTGCCGCCGTCGGGCGTATGCACCACCTCGGGGTGGAACTGGGTGCCATAATAGCGCTTCTCGTCATTGGCGATGAGCGCGAAGGGCGCGCCGTCCGATGTCGCCACGATGCGGAAACCGGGCGCGAACTTCGTCACCTTGTCGCCATGGCTCATCCACACCTGATGGCGATCGCCCGTCTCCCACAGTCCGTCGAACAGCACGCAGGGCTCGGTGACGGTAAGGAAGGCGCGGCCGAACTCGCCGCCCTCGCCCGTCTCATGGCCGGGCCGCACTTCACCACCGAGCTGATGGCTCATCACCTGCTGGCCATAGCAGATGCCGAGGATCGGCAGGCCGCTCTCGAACAGCTCCTGTGGCGCGCGCGGGCTCCCCTCGTCGCACACACTGGCGGGCGAACCGGAGAGAATGATGCCGCGCGGCTTCATCCGCTGGAAGGCGGCCAGCGCCTGCGTAAACGGGGCGATCTCGGAATAGACCCCGGCTTCGCGCACACGACGCGCAATGAGCTGCGTCACCTGGCTACCGAAGTCGACGATGAGGATGGAATCGGGGTGAGCTGAGGAATGTGCTGACATGGGCAGCGGATAAGACGGGCGGGCTGGCCTGTCCAGCCTGTCCGCATGGCCCGTTAGCCGAAGGTGACGCCGTCCACCCGGCCATCGTCCCAGATGCAGCGGAAACTGCGCAGGCGGCCTTCGCCGGCCCTGAAGTTCGAACGCATGCTCAGCGTGCCGGTCACATCCCAGCCGGAACCGAAGGGCCGCGCGCCCGTGATGTCCCGCACCTCGGCATAATTGCCATCGCGCGAGGCCTGATCGCGCGCCGCGATGGCGCAAGCGTCGACCGCCGCGTCTTCATCGTCCAGCGCCTGACCCGCGGGGCGCCCATCATAGCCGTCGTCATAGCGGTCATTGCGATAGTCGCCGGCGCGGTCATCATAGCGCGGATCATAACCGCGATCGCCCGGTCGGCGCGTGGGATAACGGTCCGCGTCGCGCTGCTTGGCAGCCGCCGTCGCGATCGCCGCGATCAGCCCGACACCGATGATCGCGCCAATGACGGCGCCACTATTGTCATGACCGCGATGATGGCGCGGATACCGATCCCAGCGGCCATCATAGCCGCGCGCAGAGGCGGGCGTCGCAGAGCCCATGACCATCGCCCCGGCCGCAGCGGCCAAGGCAAGTTTCGAGTGAACGTTCATCGGCAGATCGCTTCCTGGCAACACCGGCAACAGCATCGCCGGCCAGAGCGTTATCGCACCGGGCCGATGAGCGCGGGCTGAATAGCGACCGAGCCCGCATTGGCGCTCTCTGTGGGCGCGGTGGAGAGGTTTGACCGCGGCCGTAGCGTCAGGCCGGTCCAATAGGCCGCAAAGCTGTACATATCCGCATATTCTTCGACGATTTTGTCGGTCGGGCGATTGATGCCATGGCCTGTGCCGGTGTCCACGCGAATCAGCCTTGGCCTCTCGCCAAGCGGCGCCGCCTGCAGGGCTGCGGCATATTTGAAGCTGTGGCCGGGCACCACCCGGTCGTCGCTATCCGCCGTGGTCACCAGAATGGCGGGATAGTCCGCCTCGCTGCGGATATTGTGATAGGGCGAATAAGCCAGCAGCGTGCGGAAATCCGCCTCCCGGTCGGGCCGGCCATAATCGTCCACCCAGAAGGCGCCGGCCGTGAACTGGTCGAACCGCAGCATGTCCATCACGCCGACACCCGGCAGGGCGGCGGCGAACAGGTCGGGCCGCTGATTCACCACGGCCCCCACCAGCAGGCCGCCATTGGAGCGCCCCTCGATGGCCAGCTGGTTGGCGCCGGTATAGCCCTGGGCTTTGAGATATTCGGCCGCTGCGATGAAATCATCGAAGGTCGTCTGCTTGTTGGCGCCCCGCCCGGCATCGTACCAGGCCTTGCCGAACTCCCCCCCGCCCCGCACGCCGGCAATGGCGAGCACGCCGCCCTGCTCGACCCAGGCAAAGCGGGTGGGCGAGAAGCTGGGCGTTTGCGCGACATTGAAGCCACCATAGCCATAGAGCAGCGTCGGCGCCGGCATGCCCGCGCGGGCGAGATCGCGCCGCCGCACGATGAACATCGGCACCGCCGTCCCATCGCGCGCGGGGTAGAAGACCTGCTCCGTCACATAATCCGCCGGATCGAAGCCGAGCGCGGAGCGGGCGAAGATGCTGGTTTCGCCGGTTTCGACATTGAAGCGGTAGATCGTCGGCGGCTGGGTAAAGCTGGAGAAGGCGTAGAAGGTTTCCGGATCGCCGGGCCGGCCGCTGAAGCCTGCGGCTGCGCCCAGCCCGGGCAGCGGCACATCGCCCTGACGCTTGCCGGCGAGATCCGTGATTTCGGCGACGATCCGCCCATCGACGATATAAGCCAGCACAAGCCGGCTGCCGATCATCGATCCCCCGGCCAGCGTCTGCGGCCGCTCCGCGACGACCTCGACCGGGCGGCGGCGCGGGTGGCCGGCATCGATGGTCACGATCCGTCCATTGGGGGCCCTTGCGTCCGTGCGGAAATAGAGCCGATCGCCAAGCTGGCCGATCATCTGCCACGCATTGCGCAATCCCCGCACCAGCGTCACGGGCCGGGCGTCCGGAACGGTCAGCGGGATCAGCACCAGTTCGGCGGTCTGTTCGGTCCCCATCTTCGAGCTGATCAGCAGCCAGCGGCCGTCCGCCGTCACCTCGGCGCGGTGAAGCAGCCGGGGCCGATCCGGCGTGGCATAGACCAGCCGGTCCTGCGCCTGCTCGGTGCCCAGCGTGTGAAACCAGACCTGCTGGTTCTCGAACGAGGGATCACGCCCGCCCTCGGTCGGCGCGGCAAAGCGCGCATAATAAAAGCCGCTGCCCTCATGATTCCAGGCCAGCGCCGAATAGCGCACCCAGGCCACCTGGTCAGGCATCAGCGCGCCGCTCTCGACATCCAGCACCCGCACGGTCCGCCAGTCGCTGCCCCGCTCCTGAAGCGCCAGCAGCAGCGCGCGCCCGTCCCGCGAAGGCAGCCACTCGGCGAGCGCAACCGAGCCGTCGGTGGAGAGCCTGTTGGGATCGATCAGCAGACGCTCCGCCCCATCGACGCCCTCGCGCACATAGATGGGCGAGAAATTCTCGCCCTTGCTGCGCGTATAGAAATAGCGCTCGCCGGCCTTGCGGGGATTCCCGAAGCGCTCAAAGCCATGCAGCGTGGCCATGCGGGAACGCAACGCCTCCCGGCCCGGCAAAGATTTGAGGTAGCGGAAGGTCGTCTCATTCTCCGCCGCAATCCATGCTTGCACATCGGCATCGTGGCGCGGGTCGCCCTCCAGCCAGCGATAGGGATCGGCAACGGGCACGCCAAAATGCGTCTCGGTCAGGTCGAGGCGGCGGGCTTGCGGGTAGCGAAGCGCTGGCAGGCGGGGCGCCGGGCCGATCCGCAGCGCACCCGGCTTAGCGGCAGAATCCACGGCCCGACCCGCGGCTGCGTCCGTCGTGATGACGACGGCGGCGTCCTCGGCCGCAGCAGCGCCCGGCTGCGCCTGCGCAGGCAGCGCCAGGAAAGCCAGCAGCAGGGCGGCAACAGGCAGGCGAAAGGAAACGGCCAACATCCTCAATGCCCTTGGGAAAACGGGCTTGCGGCGCGCGATAGCCCTGCGGCCGCCCGCGTGCAATGGCGCAGGACAGGGCGGTGAACTCTCTGGGGGCTGGGGTGTTGTGTGAGGGGGGGGACGGACACGGAGCACCAGCATGACCCTGAAGGCCCTCGCCCTCAACTGCACCCTGAAAGCCGATAGCAGCGAACCCTCATCGACGGACGCGATGATCGCGGTTCTGGCCGACGCCTTCGCCGAACATGATGTGACACTGAGCGAAACCGTGCGCGTCGCCGCGCTCAACATCCTGCCCGGCGTCACCTCCGATGAAGGCAAGGGCGATGACTGGCCAGCCCTGCGCGAGAAAATCCTGGCACACGACATCCTGATCTTCGGCGCGCCGATCTGGATGGGGCAGATCTCCAGCATCGCCAAGCGCGTGCTGGAGCGGATGGATGCTTTTCTGAGCGAAACGGACGATGCGGGCCGGATGCCGAGCTACGGCAAAGTCGCCGTCGCCGCCATCGTCGGCAATGAGGATGGCGCCCATTTCTCCAGCGCGCAGCTCTTCCAGGCGATGAACGATGTCGGCTGGACGATCCCCGCCGTCGCCGCCTGCTATTGGGTGGGCGAGGCGATGGGGAGCACGGATTTCAAGGACCTCAAGTCGACACCCAAACCGGTGACCAAGACCGCCGGCATGGTGGCATCCAATGCCGCGCACCTCGCCGGCCTGCTGAAGGATAGCCCCTACCCCGGCTGACAGGCCGTACGCCAGCCGCCATCCCAGTCGGCATTCCAGCCGGGAGCGGCTTGCCACGCCGCCGCTCCTGCCGCACATTCGCGCGGGACAGGGAGCGGGGGCAAGGTGGCACCATCATCGCAAGAGAGTGAACCAACCGGGCAGCACGGCGATGGCGACCCTGCCACGACCGCGCGCTCGCCTCTCAAGATCTGGGCATTGCGCGCGCTCGGCCTGGCCGGCGCAGCGCTGATCTGGCTCGCTCTGGGCGATGCGCAGGGTCTGTCGCCGGAGGGCCGCTGGGTCGCCGCCGTCGCGACGTTGATGGCGCTCTGGTGGATCACCGAGGCCGCACCGATCGCCGTTACCGCACTGCTGCCGATCCTGCTCTTCCCCATGGCGAGCGACCGCAGCGTCGCGCAGGTTGCGGCGCCCTATGCCAGCCCGATCATCTTCTTGTTCCTCGGCGGCTTTCTGCTCGCCATCGCCATGCAGAAATGGCAGCTCCACCGCCGCGTCGCGTTGCTCACGCTCCGCCGGGTCGGCACCAGCCCGCGCCAGATCGTGCTGGGCCTGATGCTGACGACGGGTTTTGTCTCCATGTGGGTCTCCAACACGGCGGCGACGCTCATGATGCTGCCGATTGCGTTCTCCGTTCTCACGCTGGTCTGTGATCGCCGCGACGAAACCGGGGCACTCGCCTGCGATGGCGCATCCGCCGTGGCACCCAGGGAGCTCGCAAATTTCGGCGCGTGCCTGATGCTCGCCATTGCCTGGTCATCCAGCATGGGCGGCGTGGGCACGCTGCTCGGCAGCCCGCCCAATGCCATCGTGGCCGGCTATATCGAGAAGGAACTGGGCCGGCAGGTCGATTTCCTGAACTGGATGCTGGTCGGCGTGCCGATTGCCTTCAGCTTCATTCTCATTGCGTGGCTGCTGATGACGCGGGTCTTCTATCGGTTCACCTTCGGCGAGGTGCCGGGCGGCCGCGCGCTCATTGACCGGGAGCTGGCCGGCCTCGGCCGGTTCAGCCGCAGCGAATTGCTGGTGACCCTCGTCTTTTGCTGTGCGGTCTTCTTCTGGGTCGTGCCCGGCGTGGTCGGCGCCATTCTCGGCAGCAAGGCCGATCTTGGCTGGTTCGGGCGCCTTGATGACAACGCCATTGCACTCGCCGCCGGCTTGGCACTTTTCCTGCTGCCCGGCGAGGGCCGAGGGCAGATGCTGCTCGACTGGAAGGATGCCGAAAGCGGCGTGCCCTGGGGCGTGCTGGTGCTGTTCGGTGGCGGCCTGAGCCTTGCGGGGGAGGTTGTCGCCAGCGGGCTTGATGGCTGGCTGGGCGCGCAAGTGAGCGGGCTTGGTACGCTGCCGATCCTGCTCCTCGTCATCGCCGTCGTGACCCTCATCGTCTTCCTGAGCGAAGTGACCAGCAACACGGCCACCGCCGCCACCTTCATTCCCGTGCTGGGCGCCGTGGCGCTTGGCATCGGGGCCGATCAGATGACCTTGCTCATCCCCGCAGCCTTCGCCGCCACGCTCGCCTTCATGCTGCCGGTCGGCACCCCGCCCAATGCCATCGTGTTCGGCACCGGGGCGGTCACCATGGGACAGATGGTCCGCGGCGGGTTCATCCTGAACCTCGTCGGGATCGTGCTCATCACCTTCTTCTGCTGGCTGCTCGGCGGCGTCGCGCTCGGCCTGCGTTTCTAACCGAAGGCGAGGCTGAGCTGGGGCGTCTCGTCCGGCTCTTCACGTTCGGGATCGATGAGGTTTGAGAGCCCGAGCCCCAGCAACCGCGCGCCGACCGGCAGCGGCAGTTGCGCGCGGAGCAGATCGGCGCCGATCGCGAACAGATCCTCGGCATCGCCCGGCGGGGCAGGCAGCGAGCGCGAGCGGGTGAGGATGCGAAAATCCCCCAGCTTGATCTTGAGCGTAACGGTGCGCCCCAAGGCCCGGCTCGCGGTGACCCGGCCCCACAGGCGCGCGGCGATCTTCTCCAGCTCCGCCAGCAACAGGCCTTCCGCGCCAATATCGCTGGCGAAAGTATCTTCCACGCTGATCGACTTGCGCGACTCCCGGTCGCGCACCGGGCGCTCGTCCAGCCCGCGCGCCGCACCGAAGTAAAAGGCCGCCGCCTTGCCGAAATGGCGCTGCAGCGCCGGCAGCGGCCACTCTTTGAGGTCCGCGCCGCTGTGAATGCCCAGCGCGGCCATGCGCCGCGCCGTCACCGGGCCGACGCCATGGATGCGCGACACCGGCATCGCCGCCATGAACGCCTCGGCCTCATCGGGCCGCACGACGCACAGGCCATCGGGCTTGTTCTGGTCCGATGCGAGCTTGGCGATCAGCTTGTTGCACGAGACGCCGGCCGAGGCGGTCAGCCCCGTCTCCTCGCGAATCATCCGCCGGATTTCCTGCGCGACATAAGTGGCCGAGGCAACGCCGGGCTTGTTGCGCGTCACATCAAGATAGGCCTCGTCCAGCGAGAGCGGCTGGATGATGTCGGTAAAGCGCTCGAAGATCGTACGAATTTGCTGCGAGACGGCGCGATAGGCCTCGAAGCGCGGCCGCACGAAGATGAGCTCCGGGCAGAGCCGGCGCGCCTTGCCGCCCGGCATGGCCGAGCGCACGCCGAACACGCGCGCCTCATAGCTCGCCGCTGCCACCACGCCGCGCGGCCCGCCGCCGCCGACAGCCACCGGCAAGCCGCGCAGCGCCGGATCGTCGCGCTGCTCGACCGACGCATAAAAGGCGTCCATATCGATATGGATGATCTTGCGATCCTGCTCGGGCGTCTGCGCCATGCTCCCTGTTATGCCATGGCAACCGCGCGAACGAAAGAGGAACGAAGCATGGACCTGAATGTCACTGAGATCGATGGCGCCTGCCATTGCGGGACGGTGCGCTTTCACGTGCGCCTGAAGGACGGCCTGCGCTCGGCGCGCCGCTGCACCTGCTCATATTGCCGGATGCGCGGCGCCATCGCGGTCTCAGCCCGGATCGAAGACCTGCAAGTGACGGCGGGCGAAGAGTCGCTGCGCTCCTACACCTTCAACAGCGGAACCGCACAGCACCATTTCTGCGGAACCTGCGGCATCTACACCCATCACCGGCGCCGCTCGAACCCCCACGAATATGGCGTCAATGTCGCCTGCCTGTCGGGCATCAGCCCGTTCGACTTTGCCGAGGTGATCGTGAATGACGGGGTGTCGCATCCCTCCGACACCGGCGTGTCACGGATCGCGGGCGTGCTGCGGTTCATCCCGGCGGACGGGGCCTAGCTCGGCGGCGTGGGCAAGCGCCAAGGTTCGTAGGACGGCGGCTACTGTGCTCTTTTTCCGGAGGCGGACTGACCGGACACAACGACATTGCCGACCTACCCTCGTCGGTTTAGGCATCGATCATGCTCGAACTCGACGATCCCAGATGGTCCGCGCTGACGCATGCCCACGGAAGCGCCGCCGATATCCCAGATCTACTTCGCCAACTAGCTCGAACGACTGATCCGAACGACAATTATAAGAGCGAGCCGTGGTTCACTCTTTGGTCAAGCCTGTGCCATCAAGACGACGTGTTCGACGTCTCATATGCAGCGGTGCCCCATATCGTCGAGATTGCCTGCAAAGCTACCGGGCCGCTCGACTTCAGATTTTTTCAGCTGCCTGCGGCGATCGAGATCGCCCGAAACAAGGGAAATGGTCCGCAGATACCAGGTCACCTTGCAGCGACGTATAGCGACGCAATATTCAGATTGACGGATTGCGTAGCGCTCCATCGCCGTGAGGATTGGAACGAGCCAGTGCTACTATCGGCGTTCTCAGCGCTGGCGGTAGCGAAAGGGCATCAAAGGATCGCCGAGGCAATCATGAACCTAGATGACGATCTAATTGAGAAACTGATTGCGTCAGACTTCGGCGAGCAATCCTAGGTCGGTTCCCGGCGCCAATTTAGCCCTTGGTCGCGCATTCTGGACCGCTCAATAGCGGAAAATCCGTCCGGCCAAATTGTCCATGCCGCCTAAGCGGCGCCACCAAGCTTCAAGCCCTTCAGCGCCGCGAAGGGGCCGGCATCTTCCTCGCTCAGCACGCCGAGCGCGCGCAGCTTTTCGTCGGCATCCGGCACGCGGGGATAGGGATCGAGGTTCAGGAACAGGGTCTGCGCGACCGTTTCGCCAAGATCGATTCGCTCGTCCTCCAGCGGGAGGATATCGCAATCCTCCTCGCGCAGTTCGATCTCTTCTGCGTCGCTCTCGCCGTTCTCGTCGAGACCGCGCACGAATCGCACGTCCATCGGCACGTCGAGCTCTGCGGGGACATCCTCGTCGGTTGCGACGCAGGCCTGCACCAGCGACGCGCGCACGCGCCCGGTCACCCGACAGCCACCGGCATCCGGCGCCACATGCGCCTGCGCCTCCAGCCAATCGAGGCTGCGCAGGCCAAAGCGGCGCGCGAGCGCGGCCCGCTCTGCGGCATCGGCCTCGACGGTGCGGTCCCGCCGCCCGTCACCCAGCTCATTAAGGCGCAGAATGCGGGAAAATTCCGGCGCGGCGCCTGACGTCGCTTCGCTCACGGCATCACCCCCGCAACTGGCCGGCCAGCAGCGCGCCGCGGCTGCATGCGTTGATCGTCTCGGCCAGCATGCGTACCTGTGCTTCGACATAGGCCAGCGCATCCGCCGCCGGCGCCTCGCCGCGATAGAGGTTGCGCACCAGCGCCTCGCTCAATGAAGCCTCGCCCTGCAAGCTGGCGCGATAGGCGGCAAGCCGGCCACCGAGCGCGCCGACCATGCGGCCGATCTGCTTGCCCACCACCACATCGCCAAAGCCGATCTGGCGGATCTGCCCATCCATATCGTCAATGAACAGCTCGGTCAGCCGCGCCGAATCGTTGGTGGCCTCCAGCGCCTCGAGTCGCAGCAACACCAGCGAGAGCACCAGCGCCACCATGTCGAATCGGCCATCCAGCGTATCCGCCACCTCGCCTTCCATATACCAATGCGGCTCCCGCGCCGTCGCGACGACGGCCTCGTAGAGCGGGCGCAGATAGGCGCGATCATCCTTGCGGGAAAACAGAGTGGATAAGAGGCTCATGCTCGGTTCAGCTTTGCGGCGGCACAGGAAAGCGCGGACGGGACCGATCAACCATTGGCCCGCGCCAGCACTTGCATATTGATTGCGGCGGCTGGCAATGCAATGGGCGGGTTAGGCGATGCGACGCTTTTTTGATTGGATGTCCGGTTTTTGACCGCATGATTGGCAGGAGACGAGAATGCAGCGTGGCTTGAGGCGGCCGTTTCTGGTCGTGGGCGCAGCGGCCATCCTTCTGCTAGCGGGCGGCTGCACCCGCATTCGCGCGCATCAGGGCTTCATGATCGACGATCTGATCGTGAGTTCGGTGCTGCCAGGCGTGGACAACAAGGCGTCAGTCGAAGGCGCGCTGGGCCGCCCGACCTTCGTCTCCCAGTTCGGCCCGGAGCGCTGGTATTATGTGGCGCGCGACACGCGCTCGCTGGCCTTCGCCTCGCCGCGCCCGACCGCGCAGACGCTGGTGACTGTGCAGTTCGATGCCAATGGCAATGTCGCCACGATCGATCGCAACGCCACACTCGATCAGGTCGCCAATATCTCGCCGACCGGGGCCACGACGCCGACGCTCGGCCGCAAGCGCAGCTTGTTTGATGAAATCTTCGGCAATATCGGCGCGGTTGGCGCCGGCGGGGCCGGAGCAGCAGGGCCGTCTCAGTAATTCAGCCCCGCAGGCCCGTCGTAATCCGGCGCCGGTTCGTGCGCCCGGCGGACTGGTTTAGCTTGCATTAACCGCGTCATCGCTTCAAATCGTTGTATAGCGGGAGCGTGGTCATGCAGCATATTGGCGATCTGCAGCCGCTCGAGCGGACTTACGCGCGACGGACTGAGACAGTCGGCCATTACAAGGCCAGCCGGAGCCGCTGGCGATTCGCCATCGGGTCTCTGGAGATCGGCTTCGACCGCGCGAGCGAGCAGCTTCACGCGCGAAGCGGTGTGGATGCCCGGCCCGGCCTTGCCCAAAAGCTCCTGATCGCGGCAGGCATGGTCAGCATCTCATTGCTGGTGATCGCCCTGGCCGGCTGGCTATGGTCGGCACGCGGGCCGATCTGGGGCGGTGAGACGGTATCGGCCGCGATCATCGATCATGCGCCCCGCGCGACCGAAAGCGAAGGTGCAGCGCCCGCCGGCCAGCAGCCGACCCTGATTCCCGCCGAACGCCCCGCGCCGTTTCTCTCCGCCGTGATTGAAAAGCGCGCGACAGCACCCGCTTTTGCGCCGGCGAAACAGGCCACCGTGCCGATCGCGCAGGGCCAGGCGATTGCGCCCAAGTCCGATGGGGCGCCGACGCTCCCGAGCGCGACCCCGGATGAGGCGATCGTCCAGTCCGGCAACTTCCTGCTGATCCCCGCCGTCGATCGCGCTGTGGGCCTCGCCCTCAGGAGCGGCGATGCGCAGAACTGGATGGCCGGCTCCTATCACGGCATCGTGGTGGTCGGCGACGCCGTGGTCCAAGATGGCAAATCCTGCCGGGACGGCACGATCCTGCTCCGCGACGGCACCATCAAGGGCCGCACCCAGACCTTCCAGCGCTGCCTGTAAGGCGAAGGGAGCGCCGCGGGGCCGGTTCAGCCGGCGGCGCTCACCCGATCCCGATCACGATCAGCGCGCGATTCCGCCAGCAGCCAGAACGGCCAGCGTCACCAACTCAGACGCGGTCGAGGCCATCGTCGCCACCTGCACCGGCTGGTTCAGTCCGAGCAGCACCGGCCCGATGACCGAGTCGCCGCCCAGTTCCCGCAGCAGCTTTGCCGAGAGATTGGCCGACTGCAGGCCGGGCATGATCAGCACATTGGCCGGGCCGGACAGGCGGCAGAACGGATAATTGGCCATGACGCGCCGGTTGAGCGCCACGTCGGGCGCCATCTCGCCTTCATATTCGAAGTCCACCTCCATGCCGTCGAGGATCTGGACCGCGCCGCGAATATTATCGAGCCAGTTGCCGTGCGGATTGCCGAAGGTGGAGTAGGAGAGGAAAGCCACGCGCGGCTCATGACCCATGCGCCGGGCGAGCGCAGCGGATTCGATGGCGATATGGGCGAGCTCGGCGGAATTCGGCCGCTCGTTAACGGTCGTATCCGCCATGAACACGGTGTGGCTGCGCCCGACGAGGATGTGCATACCGAACAGCGTGCGGTCCTCGGCGGGGTCGAGCACGCGCCGCAGTTCGCGCATCGTCTGCGCATAGGTGCGCGTGACGCCGGTGATCATCGCGTCCGCCTCACCCATCTGCAGCAGCAGCGCGCCGAAGATGTTGCGGTCCCGGTTGACCATGCGCTCGCAATCGCGGCGGAGATAGCCGCGGCGTTGCAGGCGCTCGTACAGCATGTCGACCATGCGCGGCACGAGCGGCGAATTGACGCTGTTATATAGCTCGTAGCTCTCCGGATCGCGCACGCCAAGATCGCGCAGGCGATCATAGACATCCTGCCGGCCGACCAGCACCGGGGTGCCGTAGCCGCCATCGCGGAACTGGATCGCGGCGCGCAGCACGACTTCCTCTTCCGCCTCGGCAAAGACGACCCGCTTGGGGCTGGCCTTGGCGCCCTCATAAGCGAGGGTGAGCACCGAGGTCGTCGGATTAAGGCGCGCCCGCAGCGACTGGCGATAGGCGTCCATATCCTCGATAGGCCGCTGCGCGACGCCCGACTCCATCGCCGCCTGCGCCACAGCCGCCGGCACCACCTCCATCAGGCGCGGATCGAAGGGGGCAGGAATGATGT